>QMMC01000007.1 GCA_003647065.1 Deltaproteobacteria bacterium
CTCCTGGGTAATGCAATTAAGCAACCTCGCGTCCCCTGTCATAGCAGGTAGGCGAGGCCCAGCCAGGCGCTGAGCATGGCCTGACTGTCGAAGAGGCCGTCCGAGAAGCCGACGCCTCCGCGCATGTTCAGGAAGATCAGCGTGTCCCGGGACATCGCGGCCTCGACGCTCAAGGTGCCGACGATGCCGCCGATGGCTGAGACCGGCGAGACGTTGCGGGACGGCGTGTGCACGTACCCGATCTGCCCTGCGGCCCCGAGGCTGACGGTGAAGGCGTCGCTCAGCTGGGCCCCGAGGACGCCCCCGACGAGGCCGTAGATGCCGTAGCCGAAGCTGTCCTGGTAGATGCCGGTTTGGCCGACCAGCTGCCCCTCCCCGAGGACCACCCCGGGCTCGGCGGTGAGCGAGAAGTCGAGGCTCCCGTCGCCCCAGAGGTGAAGGCGTATCGGCGCGGTGATGCCGAAGCCAGCTCCCGAGGAGAACCCCATGATGGGCGAGCCGTAATAGACGTGGCCCTGGATGCCGATGCTCAGGGTCGAGCTCGGGGCGAGCCAGATGCCCGCCCAGATGCTCGGCCAGGCCACGCCCGCGGCGAGGGTCGTATCGCCCTTCGAGATGGTGCGGCCGCTGAAGAGGGACAGATCGCCCGACGTCGGGCGGTCGGGCATCTCCCGCTCGGGTTCCTGCATGTGCTCGGCTTCGCCGCCTTGGCTCGAGTCTTGGCTCGAGTCTTGGCTCGAAGTTTGGGCTCCCGCTCGCTCCGGCATGGCGGCGGCGGCCGCGAGGGTGAACGTGAGGGCCGCCGCGGCGAGGGCGAACGAGGAGGGCGAAACATTGCGAGCCATCGAGGCGAGGGTAACACCCGGCTTCCGGTGTCGTATCCTTCGTCGCCGGTGCCCAAGATCGACGTCATCATCCCCGCCCTCGACGAGGAGCGGGCTCTGCCCCGGGTCCTCGAGGAGATCCCCGGAGATCTCGTCCGTCGGGTCATCGTCGCCGACAACGGGTCCCGCGATCGCACGGCGGAGGTCGCCCGGGCTGGCGGCGCCGAGGTGGTCTCGGAGCCGAACCGCGGCTACGGCGCGGCGTGCCTCGCGGCCCTCGCCCACCTCGCCGCCAACCCCCCGGATGTCGTGGTCTTTCTCGACGGCGACCACAGCGACCACCCCGCCGAGATGAACCGCCTGGTCGAGCCCCTCCTCTACGGCGACGCCGACCTCGTCATCGGCTCCCGGACCCTCGGTCGCCGCGAGCGGGGCAGCCTCACGCCCCAGCAGCTCGTCGGCAACGCCGTCGCCTGCGGAGTGCTCCGTGGGGTCTACGGGGCGCGCTACACCGACCTCGGGCCCTTCCGGGCGATCACCTGGAGCGCCCTCCGCGCCCTCGAGATGCGCGATCGCAACTTCGGCTGGACCGTCGAGATGCAGATCAAGGCGGCCCAGCTCGGGCTCCGCCACCTCGAGGTGCCGGTCGCGTACCGCCGGAGGATCGGCGAGTCGAAGGTCAGCGGCACGGTGAAGGGGACCGTCCTCGCGAGCGGCAAGATCCTCTGGACCCTGGCGCGCTACGCCCGGCCGGCTTCATGACGACCACGCCCATCGCCGTCTTCCTCCGGCCGCCCCACCCCGGCACGACCAAGACCCGCCTGACCCCGTCCCTCGGCTCGGTCGGTGCAGCGACCCTCTACCAAGCGTTCGTCCAAGATGTGGTCGCGCGGTGCCGCGGTGCCCGGGGCCTCGAGCCCGAACTCTGGGTCGCCGGGGACGTCCACGACCCCTTCATCCGCGGCCTCTGTCCTGAGCTTCGCCGCGTACGTCAGCCCGACCTCGACCTCGGAGGACGCATGGCCACGGCTCTCGAGGCGGCGGTTCGAGCCCGGGGTCGCGGCCTGGTCATCGGGACCGACGTGCCCACCCTGCCGGCCGCTTACCTGATCGCTGCCCGCGACGCCCTCGACTCCGCCGACCTGGTCCTCGGGCCCAGCGCCGACGGTGGATACTATCTGGTCGGAGTTCGCGACAACGTCCCCGACGTATTCCGAGGCGTCCGCTACTCGACCCGCCATTGCCTCGCCGACACCCTGGAGCGAGCCCGCGCCATAGGCGTGACCGTCGCCCTCCTGCCGCCCTGGTACGACGTCGACACCCCCCAGGACCTGCGCCTGCTTCGCCTGCACGTCGCCCTCGACCCCACCCGGGCCCGAGTCACGGCGGCGCGCCTCGGTGAGATGTGATCCCTGAGTCGTCCCGCGGCTAGGAAGGGCGGTCTTTGGCGAACGGTCTCTTGTCGCGAGACCGCAGGGCTCGTCGGTGCAGGTGTCAGAGAATGACTCGGCTGCTAGGGTTCATCCCATGAAACGAGATTCACTTAACAGGCTCGGCTCACTCGTACTGATCGTCGTCGCCTCCATCACGACCGTGTCCTGCACCGAAGACGACCCTGCCGCCGAAGGCACGGGGCCCGGTCAGTGTACCGACCGCGTCGACAACGACGGTGATGGCCTCGTCGATTGCGTGGATCCCGGGTGCGCCTCTGGGCCTGACTGCGCCGCCGACGGTGGCACGGCTGACAGCGCGACGCCCCGTGACGGCGGCGCGAGCCCAACGTGCGAGCAGCTCTGCGGGAAGCTCTTCGAATGCGTCTTCCCCTTCTACGGGTCGGTCGACGAGTGTGTCGTGGCATGCGATATGGACGCGGCTGACGCCCTCGCACAGTCCGCAACGTGCGGCGCGACATTGGGCGACTTCAATACATGCCTGGCGGGTCTCGCCTGCGTTGATTTCCGGACGCATCTCGAGCGTGCGGGGGGCGCCTTTGCGTGCCGCGTCGAGGAAGACGAGTTTACCGCCGCCTGCTTTGACGACAGGCCGGCCACCGAACAACACCTGTGTGCTGATTCGTGCGCCAAGACCGGCTTCTGCACGGCCGCCGACAGGATCGAGAAGTTCAACTGCACGCAGAGCTGCATCAACAAGTTCCGCACCACCGAAAGCCTCGATGGAGAAGCGTGTCGCAGCGCGTTCCAGGGGACCCGGGAATGCATCATCGGCTTGTCCTGTCCCGGCTTCAACGATTGGAGCGATGAGAACGGCGACCCCTACCCGTGTAACGCCGAGGACGACGAGGTGCGGTCGCTGTGCGTCGAAAGCCGTGACCTGGTCGGCTATCGGTAGCCGCCGCCCAGCCGCGGCGGCGCGCCTCGGTGAGATGTGACTTCCTGAATCGACCGCGCATTGGGCGCCATCGTCAGGGGAGCCCGTGAGGTGGTTCGGTACATGCGTCCCACGAGATAGGAGTGCCGAACGCCCTGAGCGTTCCAGTGAAGGCGCTGTCGTTGTCCGCGACGATGTCCGACCGCCGGATGTTCGCGTCCCAGCCAGGGACAATGTCGCCATTCAGGGCGATGGCCCCGAGCTGGGTGCCGGTGCCCGCGATGTCGATGGACTGGATACCGGTGCCGTCGAAGCTTTCGCCCTCGAGGTCGAAGAGGATTCCGACGCGTGCGTTGTCGGAGAGACCGACGCGCTCCAGCGTGACTCCTGTGGTGGACCCGAGGAGCTCGATGCCGTCACCGAGGGTGGTGTTCGTGATCTCGGCCCGAACGAGGCTTACCCCGCTGGACGACAGAGCGGCGATGCCGGTGAGCCCGTTGTTGCGCACCACGCCGTTCGTGACCGCGAAGCCCCCGCTGTTCTGGACCAAGAGAGCGCCCTCTGCATTGGCCTCGGCGAGCAGATCGGTGTGCGTCACCGTCGCCTGAGATTGCAGAATGCCGACAGTCTCGCTGCCCGAGACGCTTAGGTTGCTCGTGTTGACGTCTGCGCCGCCGGCGAAAATCGCACCCTCGCGTGCCGCGCCGATCGTCACGTTGCGGAGGTCGGCGGTGCCACCAAAAACGACGAGCCCTGCCTTGAAATTTGCCGTCATGTAGCTGTCGGTCAGCGCGAGGCCGCTACTGACGGCAAGCATGCCGGCGTGGGAGAAACCGCTGATGTCGACCTCCGACCCTTCGACCGATTCGACCAGTACGGCGACGACGCCGTGAGTCGGTACGACGGAGATGTCCGCCTCGGCGCACGCAAGGCCCGCGCTCACGGGCGTGACCGGGCCCCGGACGTCGACGTTGCGGAGGCGTAGCGCCGTCAACGATTCGACCCCGATGCCGGCGCCGGCGGTAGGGACGATGACTTCGAGATCGACGAGGTTCACGTCGCCTGGACCAACGGCGCGGATGCCGTAGTCGCCGTTCGATTGAACCGAGAGCGTCGTGACGGTGGTGGGACGCGTCGCGTCCCCGGGGGTAAGCCGGAGCGTGGGTTGGCCTGGGGGGCCGACCAGGCGAGTCAGCCCGACTCCTGCGCCGCAGAGAACGACCCCGGCCGGTACATCGAACGAGCCTTCAAAGATCCCTTCAGGAAGGCAGACGCGCTCACCGGCTGTCGCGGAGGCCAAGACCCCCTGCAAGTCCTCGGGCGTGCTGATCGTCCCGCCTCCGCTGCAGCCCACGAGACAAGCGGTCAGGACGAGCGCCATCGAATCGAGAAGGCGCATGCCAAGGGCCATGATCCGAGGCTACCAAGTCACTATCGTGTTTGTCAGCGTGCTCGTCCTCGCCGACACCTTGGAGCGGGCCCGCGCCATAGGCGTGACCGTCGCCCTCCTGCCGCCCTGGTACGACGTCGACACCCCCCAGGACCTGCGCCTGCTTCGCCTCCACGTCGCCCTCGACCCCTCCCGGGCCCGAGTCACGGCGGCGCGCCTCGGTGAGATGTGATCCCCGCATCACGAGCGGGACACGAGGCTTCACCCAGCGTCACCGTCGGCCACAGATGGTGCTAGCCTGTGCCCGCAATGACGACGGAGCAGGCTGAGTTCGAGGTCCGAATAGAGGTACGTGCGGGCTACGTATTCATTTGGCAGCGCGGGCTCGTGAGCTCGGCCGACCAGCTCGAGGCCATGCAGCGCGACATCGGCGCCGCCATGGATCGCGCGGGCACCCGATCGGCGATGTTCGACAACCGCGACACCGAGCCCTCGGACGAGTGGCTCCGGGCCTCGATGTGGACCTGGCTCTGCGAACACGTCGATCGTGCGGCCCTGCTTCAGTCGGATCCGCGCAATATCGGCCGGGCCGAGCGCACGGGGCAACGAAATCGCATCCTCGTTCGGGCCTTCCACGAAGAGGCGGAAGCCGAAGCGTGGCTCGTCTGAACCTGAGGTTCGCCCGGGCGAGTACGTGAAGGCCCCCTTGCGATGGCGGGGTCGTGACCCCCTCGGCGGTCACCCCGTCAGCCCCCCGAGGGGCTCCGCGGCCATCCCGTGGTCCCCGTGATTTCAACGGGTTACGGTTCGAAAGCGGCGAAATCGCCGTCGGACTGCCGGTGACTTTCGCGTCGCCCCACCGATGGCTGCGGGTTCATGGACATAGCTCTTTGGGCCGCGCTAGGATCGGTCGCTCATGTCGGATGGTGACCAGCTCTTCGCGCGCTTCGGAAAGCAGTGTCCAGCGGGCACGGTGCTTTTTCGAGAGGACGACGTCGGCGACAAGCTCTACGTCATCCAAACCGGCCGGGTGAAGATCACCAAGGCCGTCCACGACCAGACCAAGACCCTGGCGATCCTCGGGGCCGGGGAGTTCCTCGGCGAGATGGCCATCCTGAATCAGAAGCCGCGCACGGCGACCGCCGAGGTCGTCGAAGACGCCGAGCTCCTGGTCCTCGACGGCAAGACTCTCCAGCAGATGGTCGTCAGCAACGCTGAGATCGCCGTCCGGCTCATCAAGAAGCTCGCCCGGCGCCTCGACGGGGCCAACCAGCTCATCGAGATCCTCATGCACGAGGATCCGAAAGCCCGGGTCATCCTCGGCCTCTCCCGGGAGGCCGCGGTCTCCGGGGTGAAGCGCGACGACGGGACCGTCAGCGTGCCCCTCGACTCGGCGGGTCTCGCTCAGCAGGTGGGCTTGCCCGTCTCCGCCGTCGACGGTGTGCTCAACCGCGTCGTGCGCCTCGGCATCATCGTCAAGCACCCCGACTCGATCGAAGTCTCCGACGTCGAACGGCTGCACGAGTTCCTCGAGTTCCTCGAGATGCAGCAGAAGTACGGGGACGCCTGATGGAGTTGAAGGTCCTCGGCTGCCACGGTGGAGAGACGCCGAAGCATCGGACGTCGAGTTTCCTGGTCAACGACCGCCTCGCCCTCGACGCCGGCGCGCTCACCAACACCTTGACCCTCGACGAGCAGCAGAGGATCGAGGCCGTCGTGGTGAGCCACGCCCACATGGACCACGTCCGTGACCTGGCCACCATCGCCGACAACCGATGTCAGCAGGATGGCCCGCCGCTGACCATCGCTGGTACTGCCGCGACCATCGGCGCGCTGCGAAAGCACTTCTTCAACGACCTGCTCTGGCCGGACTTTGCGAACATCGACACGTCTCAAGGGCCGACGATTCGGTGGCAGATCATCAAGCCCGAGGAGACGGCCGAGTTCGCCGGCCTCGAGATCACTCCGGTGCTCGTGTCTCACACCATCGAGACCGCGGGGTTCGTGGTGGCGGACGGCACCTCGTCCATCGCTTACAGCGGGGATACCGGCCCGACCGACCGTTTCTGGGAGGTACTCCGGGAGCGCGACGACCTCCGGGCCATCTTGATGGAAGTGAGCTTCCCGAGCGACCAGACGGATCTCGCCCACGTCTCCGGCCACCACACCCCGAAGACCCTGGCCAAGGAGCTCTCGAAGCTCCCCGCCGAAGACATCCCGGTGCTGCTCTTTCACATCAAGCCCGTGTTCCAAGGCCCCGTCGAACGCGAGCTGGCGAAGATCAAGCGGCGCAACCTCAACGTCCTCCAGCTCGAAGACCAGTTCCTCTTCTGAGGGCCCGACGCTTGTCGAAAACTTGGCGCCCCGCGCTCCATCAGGCTTCTCTCATTCGTCGGCGCGTCGCTGACGGGCATTGGGCGAGAAGCGAGGGAGGGCGTCATGGCGAGACGAAGGAGAGACAAGCTGCAGCTACGGATGGCCGTTCCCCCCGAAGACTCCCCCACCGATCTCTTGCGACGTCGCGCCAGGAAAGCGTCGAAGCGAGGAGAGCACCGCAAGGCCGCCCTCGTCTTCCGAGAGCTCATCGCCCACGGCGGTGACGCCAAGACCTGGACCCTCCTCGGCGACAGCCTCCGCCGCGCCCGGCGCCCCGCCGAAGCCGCGAACGCCCTCAAACAAGCCCTCTACCTGCACCGCCAAGCCGGCGCCCCCCTCCGCGCCCGCACCGTCGCCCGCCTGCTCACCGAGATCTGACTCGGCGTCGATCTCGGCCTGACGCGCCGTCCATCGACTGCGCCTGGCCAATCGCGGTAGCCTATCGACATGCTTCGCCTGAAGCTCAGCCTGACGGTCGCGGCATTGTCGCTGACAATCGGTTGCGCAGACGACGTGTCGCCTCCGGCCGACTCCGGTGCGCCGGACAGTGGATCCGTTGATGGAGGTATGGAGGACGCGACTCTGGGGGCGACACCGGACCCCCCGGCCCTTCCCGTACTCACCCCCTGCCCCGCCGGCTGGGCGAGCGTCGACCTAGGCGACGGGTCGCCGGTCACCTGTGACCCCTTCCCGTCGCCCCCCGCCGAAAACTGCGGCCCCGGCGAGGCGCACTTCGTGGGAGAAGAAGGATGCGCCGCGATCGGCTCCGCGTGCCCCACCGATGGCTGGCCCGCGGACCTGCCCACGGATCGTCCCGTGCTCTACGTGCGCGCCGACGCCGCCCCGGGAGGCGACGGCACGATGGCAACACCCTTCGTCTCCCTCAACGATGCGATCGGTGTCGCCGTTTCCGGTACGGTCATCGCCGTCGCCCCGGGGCGATACGTCGGTCGCCACTCGGTGACCAATCTCGGCCTGTCGATTCGCGGCGCATGTCTCGAGACGATCCTCGAAAGCGACAGCATCTTGCCGGCGGTCGAGATGCTCAACACCACGAGCGAGTTGCGCAACTTGACCATCGTCGGCGGTGGGTATGGCCTGGAAGCCGTGGACTCGACGGTCGATCTTTCTTTCGTAGAGATCCTCATGGGCCCGGCGCGGCCGGTTTTCGCCGCCGTGGCGTTGCTCAATACGACCCTGACCGGTGATTCGGTCGTCATCCGTGACCCGCTGGTCAAGGGACTGAGGGCCGGTCGCGATTCGACGGTAGACCTCCGCCGCATCGTCATCGAGGGCGAAATGCAAACCGGTGTGGTCGTCTCCGACGCGACCTTTCGTGGCGACTCGATCGTCATTCGCGGCTTTGGTTCGGCCTCGGGGGATGGAGAAGGTGTCTTTGTCGTCGGCACGAGCGAACTCACCCTCACGCAATCGGCCATCGTCGATGGGTTCGGCCAGCCGGTTCTCGCCACCGACGACTTCACCGTGACCCTCCGTGACTCGCTGGTCCGCGGTCCCCCGGTGACGACCACGGCCGTGGCAGGGGCCATCGCCGTGATTGGAGCCGGGTCCCTCACCCTCGAACGGGTTTCGATCTCGCAGCTTCGTAATAACGGGATCGTCGCAGCCGTGGGCACCCGCTTTGCGGCGACCGATGTCGTGATCGTCGAAACCGTCGCCCCGGTGGATACGGGGGTGGGCTATGGGATCGAGCTTGCCGCCGCAGCGACCGCAACCATGGAGCGCGTCTTCATCGACCGCTCCACCGCCCTCGGCCTCCTCGTCGATGGTCGAGATACGCTGGTCGACGCGACGGACCTCACCATCGCCAGAACGCGTGGCGATCGAATCGGCACTTTCGGCCGCGGCATTCAGGTGCAGCGCGGAGGCGTCCTGACGTTGAATCGGGCCGAGCTCCGAGACAACCGCGAGGTCGCCATCGCCGTCGCGAGGTTTCGCTCCTCCCTGACCGCCACGGACCTTCGCCTGGTCGATACGCGGCAGCGACAGTGTGCCGAAGACGGCGGTGAGTGCGCGGCGGCGGGCATCGGTATCGGCGCCTACGAAGAGGGCGCGGTCTCGGTCGACCGATTCCTCGTCGCCGGCAACTTCCTCGCGGGCGTGCAGATCGCGACCGACGGCAGCCTCGATCTCTCCAACGGCGTCGTCGAACGAAACCCCGTCGGCGCCAACATTCAAGTGCCGGGCTACGACGTCACGCGCTTGACTACGAACGTCCTCTACCGAGACAACGGCGCAAACCTCGACTCGGCCGAACTGGTGGTCCCAGCGCCGGACGTCACCGTCCGCTGAGCGTCCCCGCTTTGGGATAGTGCCCTCGGCGGTGCGGGCGATCGTCGACGCCGACCGGCTCGCCGCGGTAGCCTGTCGCCGTGGGGTGTGTGCGCATGAGCGTCGCTGGGGCGGCCCTCTGGCTGATGTTTGGTTGCGCCGACGACATGTTGCCGGCGGTCGACTCGGGGTCGCCGGACAGCGGCGCGATCGACTCTGGGGTAGTAGAGGACGCGAATCTCGGGACGATGCCGGACCCCCCGCTCCTCCCGGTACTCACTCCCTGTTCTCCGGGTTGGGTGGCCGTGGATCTGGGCGACGGGTCGCCGGTTACCTGCGACCCGTTTCCTTCGCCCCCCACGGAACCTTGCGGCCCCGGCGAAGCTCAGTTTCCGGGTGAAGAGGGGTGCGCGGCGATCGGACCCGAGTGCCCCGCTGACGGATGGCCCGCCGAACTGCCGACGGACCGGCCGGTGCTCTACGTGCGCGCCGACGCCGCCGCCGGAGGCGACGGAACCCTGGCAGCCCCCTTCGTTTCCATCACCGATGCTGTCGACGTCGCCGCGTCCGGTTCGGTCATCGCGGTCGCCCGTGGGCGATACGTCGGCGCTGTCGACGTGTTTTCCATCGACATCTCGATTCGGGGCGCGTGTCTCGAGACCTTCATCGAGAGTGGCGGCACCGCGGCGGCGGTCACGATGCGCAGCACGACGAGCGACTTGCGCAACATGAGCCTCGTCGGGCCTTCGAATGGCCTGATCATCTCCGGCGCGACGGTCGACCTCACCTCCGTGGAGATCGCGCTAGTCGCCACGGACCGCCGCTTCACCGGTGCGACGCTGCGCAACTCGACGCTGACCGGCGAATCGGTGGTGATGCGTGGCCCGATGCTCAATGCGGTCTTTGCCCACCAGGGCTCGACGATCGGGGTCCGCCGAGCGGTCCTCGAGGGGGCCCGGGAACAGGCCGTCAGCCTCTCGGATTCGATCTTTCGCGGCGAGTCCTTGGTGATCAATGGCTTTGGTTCGACCTCGGCGGATGGGCAGGGCTTCTACGCCCTCGGCCCGGGCGAAATCACGCTCACGCGGTCTGCGATCATCAATGGGATCGGTTCTCCGGTGCTGACCGCGGACCCAATCCGCGTGACCTTCCGTAACTCACTGATCCGCGGTCGTCCTACAGCCGAGTTGACCCCCGCCGGCGCCCTCGCTGTGATTCGAGGCGGCGTGCTCACCCTGGACCGCGTGTCGATCTCTCGGATGCGAACTAACGCGATCGTGGCCGCGGGGGCTGCGCGTCTCGAGGCGACCGATGTGTTCATCACCAATACGGTCGGCTCCCTGGACTCGCCCGTCGGGTATGGGATCGAGCTCGCCGAGGCGTCGACGGCGAGCATGCGCCGCGTCTTCATCGATCGCTCCACCGCGGTGGGCCTCCTCCTCGACAGTCGGGACACGGTGGTCGATGCGACGGATCTCACCATCGTTCACACGCGTGGTGATGGGGGCGGGACCTTCGGCCGCGCCATCCAGGTCCAGCGCGGGGGCGTCCTGACGTTGAATCGGGCCGATCTCCGAGACAACCGAGAGGTAGCCATCTCCGTCGCGAGGACTAGCTCCTCCCTGACCGCCACGAACCTTCGCCTCGTCGATACGCGGCAGCGCCAGTGCGCCGAAGACGGCACGGAGTGCGCCGCGGCGGGCATCGGCATCGGCGCCTACGAAGAGGGCGCGGTCTCGGTCGACCGATTCCTCGTCGCCGGCAACTTCCTCGCCGGCGTGCAGGTCGCGACCGACGGCAGCCTCGACCTCGCCAACGGCGTGGTCGAACGAAACCCCGTCGGGGCGAACATCCAGGTGCCCGGCTATGACGTCACCCGCTTGACCACGAACGTGCTCTACCGAGACAACGGCGCAAACCTCGACTCGGCGGAGTTGACGGTGCCGGCGCCGGACGTCGGGATCCGCTGATGGTTGGGCCCTTGGGCCCGAGACACCGTCGCCCGAGTGGAGGGGCGGGCGATGAGCTCCAGGTGTCCCGTGCATGTCGCATGGGTGGCCGAGCGACCGGCCACCGGAGGAGCCGCCGGCGCCCGTAAATACACCAGAACCTCGGCCCGGCTGGCGGGCACCAATATTGCGCAGCGCGGGGGCGAAGGACCCGCCATGACCCGCACCCACGCTACTCGCCCCACCGCTTTGGCCGCTCTGCTGGCCCTGCTGGCCCCACTGGCCTTCGGTTGCGCCGCCGACGTGGACAATGCCGACCCCGAGCTCGCCTTCGCCACCGGGAAGGCCGACTTCGACGAGGCGCGGCCAGTGGCCTACGGAGAATCCATCGGCGGGTCGGTGAGCGGTCACGCATTCAGCCTCTTTTCGCTGTCCGCCGACGCTGGGGACCGCTTCGAGCTCCAGGTGAGCCGTACGGCCGGCGACTTCGACCCGCGCTCCGTCATCTACGACTCGGGCTTGAGCCCCATCGCCCACGTCACGGGGAGCTTCGAGGCCACCGCCGACGGGAATCGCAAGGCCTTCGAGGCCGGTGACGACGCGGCGCGTCTCTTCGTGGTGGTTCGGGCGGACCGCTACCGCGGCGCCGGCGACTTCGAGCTGACGGTGACCTGCCTCGGCGGCCCCTGCGCCGGTACCACTCCGGTCGCCGCGACCGAGGCGGAGAGCGTCGCTGGGTGTATTGGCCGCGCCCGACTCTGCGCATTTGCTCAGCTCGACACGGTGCCCGCCGGTGACCACCTGGCTGCATCTAACGTCGTCGAGAACTGCCTCGACGCCGATCCCGAATGCTCGCCGATGACGTGTGAGGTCTCCTCCGGCGGGGATGTCACGCCGCGCGACCTCTGCGATTCCCTGGCCGAGTCGGTCGCGTTCTACGCCGGCGAGAACGCGGCCTGCCGTTCCGAATACGAGGGCTGCATGGAGAGCTGCACCTACGCCGAGGGCTACAGCACCTACCTCGACCTCGAAGACGACGAGTTCGAGTTCTGGATGACCGTCGAAGCCGTCTGCTCAAACAATCCCTTCGGTGCGTCTTGCGACGAGGTCGCCCGGGGCCACGAGAGCTGCGGAGGTGCCGAGTTCCGGTACGTCGGTGGCACCGAGACCATGAATACCTGCGTCGCCACCTGGCGCGCGACCGATGGGGCCTGGCTGGAGTACGAAGACGACAACCTCGACTGCTACTTCGTCTGCGACGAGGTCGACGCCGCCTGCATGACGACCTGTGAAGCGGGACCCGCCGGCGACTTCGCTGACTGCTTCCAGCAGTGCACGACCGAGCATCCGCTGATCATCGACGGTGACGACTACGCGATGTGTGACTTCTGAGGTCGCCCGGGAAAGAGCCGACGGATCGCCGCCCGGGCCTCGTCGACGGGTACATTGGGCACGGCGACGCGCGCGCCGCCGCCGGCGATGGCGATGAGGGTAGCGACGCCGTGCCATCGGTCGAAGGGTGACTGCACGATGTTGAGGGCCTGCATGCGTGACGCCGGGGCCACCACCAAGGAGCGGCGGAAGACCCCTCGCCAGACAGCGAGACCCTCGTGGTCATGGGCCCAGGTGAGCGTGCGCAAGGTGGCGACGCCCCAGATCGCCCCCAAGAGCGCGATTGCGACCGGTGCGGCGAGAGCCCAGAGCCCGACGGACCCGTAGAGCCCAGCCCCGAGGGCGCTGCCCAGCAACGCGCCCCGGCTCGCGCTGCGCCGCACGATGCGCGGTGAGGTGCGTGTCCAGTGGTACCGGGAGACATCGGCCTCCGGCAGAACCCGCGGTAAGAGCGCTGTCAGGGACGCACGCGAGGCGATGGGCACGAACACGTCGGTGCCCTGGGCTTCGGCGGTCTTCGCCTCGGCGCCGGCCCCCATGTCGTCGGTCCGGAGCTCGGCGAGACCGAGGAGGCGGCGCAGGAGTGTCTGGCGTAGGCGTACGACCTGGATGCGCACCCGCGGCAGCGCATGCACGCGTTTGGTGAAGAGGCCGTAGCTTCGAGAAAAGACTCCTCGGTCTTCGCGGAGAGTGAATCCGTAAAATCGCATCACGTTGAGGGCCGCCGATCCGACCCATCCGGCGAGTACAAAGACCGCCACCACCGTAGCGACGAACACCGCGATCGCGAAGGTGCCCTGGCCGGCGATCGGCGCGAAGAGGCGTCGTCCATGCTCCCACGCCTTCACGAAAAACGAGAGGTCGTCGTCCGGCATCGCCTGCGAGAGGAAGCCGACGAGGCCGGCGAGGATCAGCCCCGCCCGGTTGTCGGTGAGTCCCCGGAGGATGAGCGCAAAGACACCAACCGAGAGCAGCGCCGGCGCAGTGCTCGCTCCCTCGCCCGCCGCCTCGATCGGCGCGTGGCCCGGGGACACCGCCCCTCCGAGGGACCGCAGCGCATCTCGCAGGGCGTCACCCTGCTCCCGAGTGATCACATCGAGCTTGGCCTCGGCCCCCTCGGTTCCCGAGGTTTGGACGGACACCACGACTACCCCCAGAAGTCGATGGAGGGGCCCGGCTTCGAAGGAGAGATCTTGTACCCGGGTGACCGGGATGCGCCGCTGCTGTCGGCGGATGAAACCGCTGTCGATGGCGAGCTCTCGGGAGGTGAGCCGGTATCGATAGCGCAGCCACTGGACCACCGGCCCCACCAAAGACATCACCGTGACGAGGGCCATCAACCACAGGGTCGTGACGACACGTTCGAAGGAGTCTGCCGTCACGGCCTGAAATGCGATGATGGCCAGCCAGAACGCCGTGCGCCGGAGACCGGCGAGGAACGCGAAGAAGATCGACGCCGGGTGAAGGCGCCCCTCGAGGATCAACGCGGCGTCGTCGGCTTCAGCGTGCATCGTCCGCGATGGCGAGGACCTGGCCGCGCATTTCTTCGGCCCGAGTCGGCGTGAGCCCGGGGATGCGAAACGTCGCGGCGCGTCCTCCCGAGGTGAATACCGAGAGGCTCGCCAGGCCGAAGAGCCGCTCGAGGGGGCCGCGGTCCACGTCGAGGTGCTGGAGCCGGGTGATGGGGATCGTCTTTTCCCGGTGGACCAGCACGCCATGGCGAACCCTGAGATTCACAGCGTCGATGGTGAATTCGAGGCGGCGGTAGCGGAGGCGGGTGGTGACGAGGACCCAGGTGATGCGCAGCGCGCCGAGGACCCCCGCGACGCCTACGATGCCGAGGCCGACCTCGGGGTTGTCCGCCCACAGGAAGAAGAGCCCCTGGAAAGCGATCATGCCGAAGAGAATCAGGGCGCTCACGATGCCCGAGATGCGCCAGTAGGCGACGACCGCCGGCTCGGGTTTCTCCATCGCAGGTCGCGGAACGGTCTCAGAATCTTCGGTTTCCGGGGCCGCCATCGGCGCCGAGTCTCGCACGAATGTTCTCCGAGGAGCGGCCCGTGGTCACTCCGTCGGGGGACGAGGACCGCCGTAAGCCGGCACCGGTGGCGGTTCGGCTATCGGCTCACCGGGGTCGGCTTCGTTTTGCTCGTCGCCTTCGTTCACCGGTGGCGGTGGCTCGGGCGGGGGAGGAGGCCCGCCGTAGGCCGGTACCATCAAATCACGATCCACCGGCGGTGGGTTAGGCTCCGGGTCGGCCTCGTTCTGCTCATCGCCCTGGTCCGCCGGAGGGCCACCGTAGATCTCGGCCCCGCGCGACTGCACGTCGTCGGCGCAGGCTGAGGCCGAGAGGATCGCCGCAGCGGCTGCCACGTTGCGCACGCCGCGCAGCAGGCTGGGGGTGCGCGCCCCACAGAACGGGCACGACCTCTCTTCGGATCGCACGTGGCGATGACAGGCGCGGCATGGGTTCAACACGGGGCCAACCATAGCAGCATCACGTCACCGCCTGCGACGTACCTGGGCTGGCGCATCAAAACCCGAGGGTGCCCATCGCTTGGTCGTGGACTTGGCGTTGAATTTGCTGGCGGTCCTCGGCGGGCATCGCAGGAGCGGGCCGCGGTTCGTGAGCTTCCTCGGCCTCGGGCTCGGCATCGTCGCTCCCTTCGGCGGAGGCCGCGGTTCCGACGGTTGGGGGAAGCGAGTTCCGGAGCGACGCCATCGACGAGACCTGGGCTTCCAGCACCTCGTCACCGTCCAGCGCATATCCGTTGGCCTCCTGCTCGGCTCGTTCGAGCATGGCCCGGGCCTCGGCGACGTTGCCGTTGCGGTTCAGACGGATCGCCTGCACCGTGGCCGCGGCCGCCTGCATGCGCGCCGCTTCGCTTTCGAGCTCGGCGTCGCGGCCGCGGGCGATCTCTTCGTCGTCGTCCGATGCCTTGGCTCCGAGGAAGACCCGTCGCTCGAGGTGTCCGGCTTCGGCGACCGCGTCATCGAAGCCGAGGTGCACGTCCATCAACTCCACCGTCGCTCCGGCACGGCGCCCTTCGGCGGTCGCGCGCACGATGAGGTCCCGGTGCTCGCCCTCGTGAAGGTCACCGAGGTGAACCTCGACGAAGCCGCCGACGTGCTGGACGTTTTGCCCTACGACGTTCTGGATCGTGACTCCCGGCCCCGGCTGCAGACGCACGACGGCGTTCCGACCGAAGACCCGCTGCATGCGCATCACCTCGTCACGGAAGAGCGTCGCCACCTGCTCGGACTCTTCGACGTAGTGAAACTGCCCGCCGCTCACCTGAGCGACGTCGCCCATCAAGGTCTCGTTGTAGTCGAGGCCGAGGCCGATTGCCGTCACCGTCATGCCCCGCTCCCCGGCGGCCTGGGCCATGGCGACGATGCCCGCCTCTTCGTTGGGCACTCCGTCGCCGAGCAATACCACCCGGTTCACGCCGTTCGGCTCGTAGTGAGTCATGAGCTCGGTGAGCCCCGCCTGGAGGCCGCCGGCCATGTCGGTCGTGCCCTGGGCCTCCATTTCGGCGATGCGCGCTCGGAGTTCGGCGAGGTTGTCTTCGATCACCGTCGACGGCAGCAAGACCTCCGCCGAGCTGTGGAAGGCCACCACGCTGAGTCGGTCACCTTCGCGAAGAAGATCGACGATGGTGAGCGCCGCGTCTCGGGCATCTTCGATGGGCTCACCGGCCATGGAGCCCGAGGTGTCGATCACCAGGGCGAGGTTGAGCGGCGGGCGTCCAGTCCCATCCACGGGCTGGGTGCTGATCCGGATGCGCGCCAGCACCTCACCGTTTTGCCCCGCCGGCACGAAGGCGTTGCCCAGGCTGCCGCTGAGGGAGATCACCCCCGGATCTTCGTTTTCCGTCGTCGACGTACCGCCGCAGCTCGCCCCGAAAGCGAGCACCGCAACTACCCCGAGCACACCCAGCACCGTCATCGTTTTCGTCATCGAGCCCTCTCCCGCCTCACCGGCTTCTTGCGCTTCTTGCGCGTCCGGTCGGGGCGAAGACGTCTGGCGATTCGAGTCGGTCTAGGAAAATTCGCCACCGCCCCTGGCGTCGACGAATTCGAGCCTTAGGCTCAATCGGTCCTTCGAATCACTCGATCCGGGGGGCGTACGATATGCGATGGATGGGTCTCAGCCCCGGAATGCTCCGAATTCCCGATGGGAATCGCATCGCTTTCATCCGGGGGTTCGTCTCGTGATCTCGTATCGCGGGGCACCGTGCCCCCCCAACTGGAACACCCAGATAGTGGCCCGGCGCCATTTCGAGGCCGGTGTGTCCCTGGGTGCCGGCGCGAGCCGGGGAGACAAGAACGCATGAACGAAACCTGTATCGTTGGCCTCTCGACGGAGGTGGGAGCGAGTTAGCTTCCTATGTGAGCCCTGTGCTCCCCGCTCCATCAGGAGAGGCCAGCGCGGAACGTGGGAGGGTGGTGACATAGGTGTCATCGCCCTCCTTTTTTTTCTTCGGTGCGTGCTTACATAGGCCGTCATGTCGAACGCGCGTTGTCACATCTTCACCGAGAAGGATGGCCTCCTCTCGAAAGTCGCCCATGACCTCCGGATCCGCGTCGACCGCTTCGACGTGAAGGTCGAGGGCGCTGGCGATGGACGGCAGGTGACCGCGACCTTCGACCCCGGGTCTCTCGTCGTCGAGACGGCGATCTCGAAGGGCGCCGACAATCCGAGCGCGCTGAGCGCAAAGGATCGGGCGAAGATCGAAAAGTCGATTCAGACCGACGTCCTCGATGTGCGGCGCAACGCCGAGATCCGGTTCACGTCGAAGAGCATCGAGGAAAGGGGTGCGGGTCTGGTCGTCACAGGCGATCTCACGCTCCACGGCCGCACCCGGTCCCTCACCGTCGAGGCCCGTGACGCCGGGGACGCTTGGGAGGCGTCGGTCACGCTCCATCAGCCGGACTTCGGCATCAAACCCTTCTCCGCCATGATGGGCACCCTCAAGGTGAAGCCCGACCTGCGCGTAGAGATCTCCGTCCCGAAGAGCGACGGCTGAACGGGCCGCCTCGGCCGCTGCGCTCAATGAAGAGCGATAGTGATCGTATCGACGTCGATCGTCGGGACCTCGTCGTGGCGCGCGTCGAGGCCCAAGGCATCGAGGGTATCCCAGCGCACCGCCCGGAGACGGAGCGTCGCCGTGATCGACGTGGCGCCCTCGGGGATCGCCACGCGGGCTTGCCGTGAATCTCCCGCCGAAAGGCTCCGAGACACGACCTCGTCCGCGTCGGTGATCAGCGCGACCGGTGCGCCGTTCAGGGTCATCTCCGCCCCGAAGGACAAGACCCGGCGAGGATTTCCGTCGCTCTCACCGTCTGGGCCGTGCGAGGAGACATCCACCCATACGTCACGGAGAAAGGCCGCTCCGGTCGGCACGGAATGCCCGGCGCCTATATTCGTGACCGTGATGATGGCGTCGCCGCCGACTCGCTCGACCTCGAGGGTCACCGCATCCCGGAAGAGCTCTCGGGCGTCATTCGCGGCGCGCTGGGCTTCTTCTTCGCTCGCGCCCCACGGCGGGTCGAGGCCAACGAAGCGGTGCTCTCCTTCGGGCATGTGGCAGGTCGCGCACGAGATGTCTGCCTCGGCGAAGTCGCTCGCGCGGTGCTCGGTGAGGGTCGGCTCGTCGAGGAGCCCAGGGCCCGTCACCTCGTGGCAGGTGCCGCAGAGCGACGCCGAGGTCAGGAACCCCGTCGTTCGGATTTCATGGGCGCCGTTGCTGCCTTCGCCGGTCGGACCGATCAGCGGAAGGCCCCAGTCGACGCGCAGGCGTCCGTCGCGCTCGCCGGTATTGCCGGTGGCGGCGTGGCAGGAGACGCAGCCGATGCCCATCTCTCCGTCGGGCCCCCCGTGGCTGGGCTGATGGCAATCGATGCAGGCGTCGCGAGCGCTCACGCCCCACGCACCCTCGACCTCGACGAGGAGGGCCTCGAAGACCGGCGACGTACCGCTCGTCGCGTGGGGGCTCGTCGCCCACGCGGCGTACTCTTCTTCGTGACACGTCCCGCAGCTCTCGGCCTCCGGCCCGAAAGGAAGCGCCGCGCTCTCTTGCGAGCATCCGCCTATGGCGATGAGGGCGATGAGGGCGACCGGTGCCCACCGAATGCCGAAGCCGAAGCGGTTCATAGGCTGAAATGCACCTGAGCGCCGAGGCTCGCCTGCACCACCGCGAAGGTCCCGTACTCCTCCGACACTTCACCGGTCCATCCATGGGAGCTCCGGTCGTGGCCGAGGTAGCCCGTCGCCTGCACATCCAAGAAGACCGAGAAGTATCGCTGTGGGGACCACTCGACGCCGGCGCCTCCGTGAATGCCGAAGAGCACGTCGTCGGCCCGGGGTGCGCCGTCCTGGGCGGGCTCGATCATGCTGAACACGGCGCAGAAGCCGAAGAGCGGACGGATGCGAAAGCTCGGCGTGAGCTCGATGGGTATGTAGAGATTGAACCCGATCGAGTGGTCGTGGCGCAGCCCGCCGCCGGGGTTGTCGACGATGAGACTCTCCGCGAAGAGGTCGAGACCCAGCATGTCAAAGGGCTCCCAGCGCAGGCGCCCGCCGCCGCCGACGCCGGGATAGGCCCCGGCCCAGGCCGTGCCGTAGACGCCGAGGGCGAGGTCCTCGTCGAAGGCCGCCGACGGGCCAGACTCGTTGGATTCGTCGGACTCGACGCGCGTCTCTGGCGCATCCGGTTCTTCTTGGCCCAGAGCGGCGCCGGTAAACGAGAGGGTGACGGCCAGAAGAGTGAGGCAAACGAGGCAAAACATTCGAGTCATGGCCATGGGTGGGAGCAGGCCGGGCCTTTTCTGATTCTTTTTTGTCTTTGCGTCCGATTTCCCGGGTCTCTCGCGGTCGATTGACCGCATGAATGCCCGTCCGGCCGGCCCCTGTGTCATCCTTGTCCGATGCGTAGTCTGTCCTTGCTCGCGATGCTCCTCATCGGCGCTTGCTCGGACCCACCGTCGTCGATGGACGCAGCGGTCGACGCCGCAACGGACAGCGCTCCGCCGGACTCACTGCCCCCGATCGAGCCGACCGAACCGACCCCCGTCGCAGCTCCGGCACCCCCCGAACTCGGCCCCTGTCGGACGGGGTGGCGCGCGGTCATGGGGCCCGATTTCATGGAGTGTGATCCGTGGCCCGAGGGGGGCCAAGAGGTCTGCGGCCCCGACGAAGCGCACTTCCCTGGCGAGGCCGGCTGCCGGCGAATTGGCGATGCCTGTCCCGTCGACGGCGTGCCAAGGGATCTGCCTCCGGATGCGATTCACGTCCGTGCCGGCGCGACTGACGGAGACGGGACTATCGGTGCGCCGTTTGGGACGATCGCAGAAGCCCTCGCGATCGTAGGGTCTGACGCCGTGATCGGCCTCGCGGTCGGTACCTATCCCGAAGAGTCGTTCATCCGTGATCCGTCCCTCACGATCGTCGGGGCCTGCACCGATACCGTCATCGGGCCTGTTGGCGGGACCGCCTTCTTTGCCTTCGGTGGAACCCTGACCCTCCGGAACATGCGGATTCGAGAGGCGACCGGCGGCGTGATCGCCCGAGACGGCGTGGTGAACCTCGACTCGATCATCTTCGAAGACCTCACGGACTCGGCCGTGTCGACGGGCGGTGACGCCTCGGTCGTGGGCCAGGACCTCCTCGTTCGGCGTGCCGGAGGCGATGGAGTCTTCCTCGGGGGCGGACAGGCGGTGTTCGACCGATTCGTCCTCGAAGACATCCGAGGTCATGCGTTGACCGCGGTCCGGGCGGAGCTCCATGCGAGCTCGATCGCCATCGACGTCGTGGCGGGGCTCTCCGCGGTCTTCGTCTCGGCGGTCAGCGCCACGGTGACCGTCGAGGGAGCGGTGATGACGAGCGATCCCCTCGCCATGCTCATCGCGACGGACTCGTCGGTCCACGTCGCGGACGCGGTTCTTTCGGCGCCGCCTGGTTCGAGTCCCTCTGAAGACCAGGTGACCGTTCTCGCCCTCGACGCATCGGAGCTCGAACTCCAACGCGTCGTGCTCACGCGGCCGACCGGCCTCGCCATCGGTGTCGGCGGTACGGGAAGCACCGCGATGATGCGGGACGTAGTCGTTCGAGAAATGGTCGGCGAAGGCCACGGCATCGAAATTGGCGATGGGGCCCAGGCAGATCTCGGCCGGGTTTGGGTCGACCACGCCGGACGCAACGCCATGCTCTTCTACGGCGCCGGGACCACGGCCGTGGCCCAGGACCTCCACGTCCTTTCGTCGCAGCCTGATTCGACCGGGCGGTGGGGGAGGGGGATCGGTGTCCAGACCGGTGCTGACCTGACGGCCGACCGAGTGCTCCTCGAGGAACATCACGAGGTAAGCCTCGTCGTTGCATCCATCGGCACCCGGGCCGCGTTCACCGACCTCACCATCCGCGATACTCGCGAACGACCTTGCGGGGCCTCTGGATGCCCGACCGGCGGCATCGGAATGGGCGCGTACCTCGGCGGGTC
Source organism: Deltaproteobacteria bacterium (assembly GCA_003647065.1). Taxonomy (GTDB): domain Bacteria; phylum Myxococcota_A; class Polyangia; order Polyangiales; family B10-G4; genus B10-G4. The sequence continues at coordinate 21,050 of QMMC01000007.1, forward strand.
CGCGCAGGTCGAACGCTTTCACATCGAACACAACGCCCTCCTGGGTTTTCAGGTGGCGACCGGGGGCATTCTCGAGCTCGCCGACGGAGTCGTGTCTCACAATCCAATCGGCGTGAACATTCAGAGCGTCGAGTACGACATCCAGCTTCTCACCGACCGCGTCGAGTATCGAGACAACGGCCAGAACCTCGACTCGACCGAGCTCTTCGTCCCGGCGCCGGCTACGCTCTGAGCAAGAGTCGCCAGAGCTACTGCGCGAGGAGCCGCTCGATGCGCCGGAGTTGGCTCGAGCCCGGGTTGACTGCGCGAAACCGGCTGGCGCGAGCCTCGGCGTCGGACCGGCGGCCGAGGCGCAGGAGGGCATCGACGGCCACGACCTCTCGCTCCTGAGCGAGCGCTCCCCGGGGGTAGTCCCGAGCGTGGCGGTCAGCGAGGGCGAGGGCCGAACCGGGGGCGCGACCGAGGGCGTCCTGGGCTTGCTGAAGCAGGGTGAGCTCCGGGATGCGCTCGGGCGCCTCGTCGTCGGTTGCGGCAGGCGCGCGCGGTCTCGTGGCTTGTTTGGCGGGCGCGTGCTCTTGCCCCTCGGTGTGCCCTCTCGGTGCTTCCGGAACGCCAAGCGTCTCCTCGGGAGTGTCGAGCCCCCGTGGAACCTCGGCGGCTTCGCTCGCCTGAGCCGCTTCGGGCTCGGCCGCCGCGTTCTCGCTCTGGGTCGTGCTCGACCCTCCCCCGCTCCCTACGATGTGCTCCACTCGGCGTCGATCGGTGACGACCCCCCAGGTGGCGATGCTCGCGACCAGCACAGCGCCTCCCAGCATGCCGACGATCAGCTTCGTTCCGCCGGTGACCCCGGCCGCCGTGGCGCTGCCGCCTACCGAACCTGTCGAGCCGGCGCCCGCCGAACCGGTGCCACCGCTTCCCGGACTGCCGGGGCCCCCCGCTCCCCCCGGACCCCCACCACCGAGCAGCGGCCCGAGCTTCGTGGCCAAGGCGGCTACTTGCTCGTCCGACGGAAGATCCTCTCGCGCATCACGGAGCGCGGTGGCGATCCCCTCGAACGCCTCGGGGTCATCGACCCACTTCAGGAGATCGTCGCTCATCGCACGCTCCTCTCGAAGTGCCGCTGCACGACATCGCGGGCGGCGTAGAGGCGTGAGTACGCCGTCTGGAGCGGACAGCCAATGGACTCGGCCACCTCGTTCATCGTCAGGTCTTCGATCTCGAAGAGCACGAAGACCGCGCGCTTGTCTTCGTCGAGGGTCTCGAGGGCCGAGTCGAGGAGAGCCCGGGCCTGGCGCCGGGCGAGGTCCTTGGCCTGGGGCGCCGACTCCCGGCCCTCGGGGACCCGGTCGGTGACCACCTCTTTGCGTACTCGGGCCCGGCGCCGGTGGTCGGACGCGGTGCGTACGCAGATGCCGTAGAGCCAGGTGGTCAGCGCGCTGCGCCCCTCGAACTCGGGCAGCTTTCGATGAACGACCACGAATACTTCCTGGCAGAGGTCTTCGACCTCGGCTTCGGGGACCCCGAGCTTCCGGAGCACACGCCAGACGTAGGGCGCGTGGTCACGGAAGACCGTCCCGAGGTCGTGGGCCTGAGTGTGCTGCACGGTCATGAGTGGGCGCTCGGGTCCGAGCTTATCAATCGAATATCCAACCCACGCCGAGATCGAAGATCCCGGCGACGGTTTCCGGGGTGTATCCGGCCGTCGCGGTCGGGCTGGTGGCATAGCCGTAGGGGTCGGTTGCCGGGTTGATGGCCAAGGTGGGGCGCGTCCAGACGACGAGGCCCTTCCACGGGCGATAGGCGAGGCGCGCCCGGACGAGCACGTGGCCGACGATGTGGTCCTGGGGTGGGTCGACGACGCCCCCGATGCGCAGGAAGCCAATTTCTCCTCCGGCACAGCCCCGGAGGCCGATGGCGCCCAGACCGAGCTCGGCGGTGCAGAGCAGGAAGCCGCCGAAGGCCGTGAGCCAATGCACGTCGCCGGTGCCCACGCTCTGGGGTGAGTAGGGGTAGAGCGAAGCGTTGAACTCGGCCGCGATGAACCACGGTGTTTGGATCACGATCGCGCCGAAGCCGCCGATGGTGGGCTCCGGGACCAGGCCGACGGCGACGCCGAGGCCCCCGTCGATCTCGCCGGACCATCCGGAGAGGGCTGCCTCGTCGGTGATCCGGGGCTCTTGGTTCTGCTCTTGGTTCTGCTCTTGGCCGTTGCCTGCCGCCGCCGCCGCTGCCGCGTCGGTCTCGACCGGAGGCTCTGCCTCCGATGGTGCGGTGTCTGGCTCCGGAGCGTCACGCTCTTCAGCGTCCGGGTCGATCATCACGGCGACTACGAACGCGACGGTCGCGGTCAGCTCGCTGCAGTCCTCGGACTCGGTCCCCAGTTCACGCTCCCCGAGGACTTCGCCGCCGGCGGTCGCGACGGCGAACGTGGCCGTGAAGCCGCCTCCATCTCCCGGCGCGACGCGCCCCTCGACGCTGAGTTCGGCGTTGCGCGGCGCGACGAAGACCTCACGGCCGAGGCGGGCTTCGACCGCGCGGGCGAGCTCCGGGGCGGTCGCGCAGTCCTCGGCGCCAGGCAGCCGCACCCAGCTCAACGACGACGTCCTGCTCGCGGTGCTCGCTTGGGCCTCCGGCCCGCCCTGAGCCAGAGCTGGGGCGGCCGCAAGACCGACCGTCGCCGCCATCGCCAACAACTTCGAGAGGCCGAGCATCGCGTCCCGGTGTAGCAGACGCGCGGGATTCCGCGGAGCCTGAGGCTCAGGCCCGCCCCATTCACCGCCTCCGTCGGCGCCCCGAAAGCATAGCGAGGACGATCAGGAGGGCGGTCGGGGCGCCGTCTGCGAGCGGCGTCGCCCTACAGCCGCAGCCCCCGTCGCCCCCCGGAGGGGTCACGCCCCCGTCGAGGCCCGTGCCGCCGTCGGGCCCCGGTCCTGCGTCGGGGGTGGTTGGCGTCCAGGGCAGCGCCGCGCGCGCCAGCGGCGAGACGTTGTCGAAGCCGGTCGTACCGTCTTTCAAGAAACGACCCATCCAATACGCGGCGTGAAACCCGCCGCCGGGGTTCAGGCGCGCACCGCCGCCGCCGTTGACCTTGTGGGGGTCGGTGCGCCACTCGTAGTTGCTCGGCGGGCGCAGGCGCTTCGGGAGCACGTCGACGGCGACGACGGAATCGCCGCGACCGGGGTCGGTGGCGAGTATCAACGTCGTCGTGCCATCGATGGCGGTGCAGCGAAGGGCGCTGATCTCCGCGGCATCGCAATTGATGACCTCGGGGTTCCAATAGGGCGGCGAGGGGAACTCGGTGAGGTTCCGGACACCTTCGGCGACGGCGGCCGTGCCGAGGGCGCGGTCTCCACTCTGGAAGCCTGCGTAGATGACGTCGAAGAGCGCCTGTCCGAGGCCATCGGCCTGGCGAGGCTTGCCCGGGGAGAAGAGGTGGTCCTGGAGGATGGTGCGGATGCGCGGGGCGATGCGCCCGTCGGTCTCGTAGCGGAGCACCCCGTAGGCGGCGACGAAGGCCATGTTCACGTTCGAGAAGTTCGTCTGCTCGCTGAAGTACATCACCGCGACGGACTCTTCGATCGAGGTCATGTAGTCCCGGGCGCCGACCATCTCGTCGTAGTAGAAGCGGCCGATCGTCTCGTCGCCCGTGATGTGAAAAATGGTGCGCAGGATGCCCATCGACATCAACGCGTTGAAGCCGTTGATCGCCGGCATGCCCGGCAATACCCCTCCGGGAGCCAACTCTTCGGCGGACAGGTCGTGGTGCGTCGTCGGGCGCCCGTCGGCGTCTTGGATCACCAGGTCGACGACGATGCCCGGGGCCACCTCGACCTCTTCGAGGAGGGAGCGGCCGATGGCGAGGGCATCGGCGACGAGGCGGTCGATCTTGTCTCGAGGGATCGACGAGTCCATGGCGGTGACGTCGTAGATCGCCCCGAGAGCGAAGATGTAGCCATCGAGCTGGTCCTTGCTGTTGTCATCCATCCAAATCAGGAAGGGCAGCTCCCCCGAGTTGTCGGCGCGCCAGGTAGGCACCTTGTCGATGGGTTGGGGGTCGCCGGCGGCGTCGAAGAGGGGCACCGTCGTCGGGATTATCCCGGGCAGGGGTGGTTCTCCGGCCTCCGGAAGGGCTCGCCGGATGCCCCGGGCGAGGATTCCGGCCTCGCCGGTGATCTGGGTTTGCCAGTGCAGCCCGTCCATCGCCCGGAGCAGCGCGGTGCGGGCTGCTTCGATCTCGGTCGCCGGGGCGCCGGAGTCCCGGAGCACCGCGTAGCGGAAGGCGTCACCGGCCGCTTGCACGCCGCCGAACATACCGAGGTCGCCGTGCTCGCCATAGGCGGACAACGCCTCGTAGGGGTGGAGACCTGTGTGGGCCTCGAAGTCGGTCGCGCCGGAGGACAGGAAATCTTCGATCGCGCTGCGGCTATCCGAATCGCTGACGGCCCCCTCGAGGCCGAAGCCCAAGGGGACCGAGAGCAGCGCCTGCTGCTGTCGAACGAAGGCGTCGGCCTTGGTCCCGAGGGCCGCATCGTACCCTGCCTCTGCTGGACCGGGGATCAATGACTGGGCCCGGGCGAGGTTTGCCCCCCCGAGGAGGACCATGAGGACCATCAGGCTCACCAAGATTCGCGCCATGGCCCCACGATGAGGGGCCCCGGTCCTGATGTCGACCGTGGCGCTCCGCCGGGCCCTTCCTCCGGGCCCCTTCCGCGCGGTTTGCAGGGCGGTCCTCGAGGTCGCGGTGTTTCACTCCTTGACCCGGCGCGCACCGCGGGAAACGATGATTATCAATGGTCGGTGAATCCAGCCCATCTCCCGCAGTCCCGACGGTCGACGATCTCATCGATGAGGTGCGCGAGAAGACCGTCGAGCAGTGGGAGAAGACATTTGGGCGCGCCGTCCTCGTGGGTCCCAGGCCCCTGACCAAGGACGACTACGGCGGGGACCTCGATGAAGAAGAAGAGGAGGAGGCGGAGAACCCCTGGTCCTTCCAGACCCTCGCCGCGGGGATCATTCCCAAGACCGGGGACGATCCCCTGACGTCATTCCGCATCGGTGAGGTCTACGGCCTCAAGAAGGCGACCAAGGGCGCCTTCGCCACCACTCTCTTGGTGGGACGGGCGAGCTCCAACGACGTGACCATCGACGACAACAGCCTCTCGAAGCTGCACGCGCGCATCAAGCTCGCCGACGACGGAACCATGACCATCAGCGACTCGGGTTCGATGAACGGCACGGTGCTCAACGATGAAGCCGTAACCTCGACTCCCGTGGTCCTCGCCAACGGTGACATCCTCCAGCTGGGTAACCGCACCTTCCGGGTGTACGAGATCGCCCACTTCCATCGCCTCGTTGGCCGTCTCCCGTAGCCGGAAACGTAGCGGCGCCACCAGTCTCTAGTTGCAGCTCCCGTCGGCCCGCTTCACCCGCACGTGGAAGTGGTTGGTGTGGCCGGTCACGGTGCGCATGAAGCGGCTGCGCCAGGGCGTGTACGAGAACCTCGACGCGAAGTAGGCGTTCACCTCGGCTTGCACCGCCGTGTCGTTGAAGAGGATGCCGCAGACGGCGCCGGTATCGACGAGGATCTTGGCCAGGTCGACGGCGGCCGAGTTATCGGCGCAGGAGACCTGGGTGCCGCAGGTGACGGTCAGGTCGACGTGGGTGCCGTCGTTGTGCGTCGCGTGGTCGACGGTGCTGCAGGACCCCTCGTTCATGTCACGTACGTTGAGGTGGGGGAGGTCCGATCGTTCGCTGCTCCACCTGAGCGCTGCGGTGTAGATGACGTCGACGAGCAATCGCGATCCCCTCGAGCACGCGTCGGCTTTTCGTGAATAGAGCCCCGTGGGATCGGCCGGCGGCAGGAGCGAGTAGCCGCCGACGACGTTGCTCGCATCGAAGTTCGGCGGGCTGAAGAGCGTGGTCGCCCCCGGCGCGCACTCGTTGTCGATGGTGACTCGGTAAGAAGCGTCGGTCGGAAGGCGTTGGACGAAATCGTCATCCCGGTTGGTCCAGGAGGTGAGCATCACCGTGAAGGTCCGGTCCGTGTCGGTGACGATGGACAGCGACGCCGCGCTCCCGCCGCGCCCGGCGACGACACCTTCGACCAGGACAGCGGCCGTGCTGAGACCCCGGGCGCCGTCGTGAACCGTGGTACCGCTCTCGTCGAGGACGAGGAGCGCCGGCGACCAACTTCCGGCCGTGCGCTGGGCAGCGAGCCGGGTGCGCACTCCAGCGGCAAGACGGACGGTGTAGGCGTGGACGCCGTAGCGCCCCGAGGCGAAGTTCTCGGAGACCGACCATTCGCCGCAGGCGGCGGTGAGGGAACCTGCCATCCAGCAGAGGTCCGACGGACATGCCGCCGAGATGTCGGTGGGGGCGGGCGGGGGGGCGGGCGGCGTCGGGGTCGACGGCGGCGAGCCGGCGTCCTCGGGAGGCGAGCCGGCGTCATCGATGGGCACGCTCGCGTCGTCGGGGGGCGGTTCTGTGTCACCGAGGGGCGCCCCCGCGTCATCGAAGACCGGGTCAGTGTCGCCATTTGGTGACACTGGATCGCCATACCCCAAACCGGCGTCGTCATCCGATTCGTCGGCCCGACCCGTATCCATCGGCGCCTGGCACCCGGCGCCGAGGCAGATCAGAAGAGTCGCGACCAGGGTCGTCGCCGGTGCGTGCGGGTGAAAGCTTTGTGAGGTCATCGAGTCACATCCACCGCAACTTCCGCGCCCGACGAAATCCCCCTCAATTTACGGCGTTAACGGCGATGTGCAGACTCTGATGGGCTTCCATGGAGCAGTCGTCGAGACAGTGCGCCGGGCACTTGGTCAGAATCTGGTCAGGTCGGTGACTAGCTTCACTCGTCCCGTGAGGCGTGTAATTCCTCGGTTTCCGATGCCTCTTCGCTGACCAGCATGTAGCGACCCGCCGACGAGCGGCGGGTTCGGCGAGGGGTCTCTTCGAGGGGCGGGACCGAGAGCGGCGGCGGCCGGTTGGACGGAGACGCCATCATCTCGGCCAGCTTTTCGGGGCCCGTCACGCTGTCCTCGAGGGCCGCCTTCACCTTCCGGCTGTGGGCGATCATCTCCAATACGTTCTGCGCCCGCGCGTATTTGCGGCGCAGCGTCGCGAGCTCTTCACGCGCTTCCGCGAGCGTGCGCTTGGTGACCTCGAGCTCTTCTTTGAGGTCGGTGATGCGCGCGACGTCGGCGTCGCCTTGGTTGCGATAGACCATGGGAGTTGCGGCTCAGCTGACCACGAACTCTAGCGCCAGGCTCGTGGAAGATGTCCACCCGAGCCTCCTAGCGTGCGAGCGGACGTAGTTGAATGTAACTAAGTGGTTGTAGTTACTTGCTTAGTATCATAAGCGGACTAAGCTAATTCGTCATGGACGAGAAGGTTCGAGCGTATCTCTCCTCGATCGGAGCCCGAGGAGGTCGGAAGAGTCGGCGAAAGCTCGACCCCGACCAGGCCCAGGCGATGGTGCGGGTTCGCCAGGCGAGACGGGCCTATCGGCAGTTCCACGCCTCGTGTTTCTGGTCCTACGACCCCGAGTACCGGGTGACCCTCGCGGACGTCCCCTGGGTGGCCGAGCAGCTCATGAAGCACGGCGGGCGTGACGCATGGGAGAAGGCCGCGAAGCTGTGCCCCTAACGGATTTCCAGGCCGAGGTCGCGGGTCTTCTGGCGAGCCATCGGACCGAGGAGAGCCACCTCGCCGGGGGAGCGGCTCTGCATTTGGAGCCCAACAGTACGCGTTACAGCAACGACCTCGACTACTTCCACGACTCCGAGGAGCGCGTGGCCGAGGCGTTCTCCGCGGACACGAGGTTGCTCGAGGATCAGGGCTACTCGGTCCACACCGAGATGAACCAGGCAGGCTACGTGCGCGCGGTCGTCTCCCGGGACGGCGAAGCCACCAAGGTCGAGTGGGCTCACGATTCGGCGTGGCGCTTCATGCCGACCGTCGCGGATCCGCGCGTGGGATATCAGCTTCATCCCGTCGACCTCGCCGTCAACAAGGTGCTCACCCTCGCGGGCCGAGAGGAGCCCCGGGACTTCCTCGACATCGTTCACATCCACGACACCATCCTGCCCCTCGGCGCGCTTTGCTGGGCGGGGGCCGGCAAGGACCCGGGGTTCACCCCACGTTCGCTCCTCGAACTCTTGCGGCGCCGGGGCAAGTACCGCCCCGAGGACTTCGCCCGGCTTCGGCTCGTCGCGCCAGTGGACGTTCAGGCCCTCAAAGTGAAGTGGTTAGGCATGCTGGACCAAGCCGAGGCCTTCATCGCGTCACGTCCCGCGGACGAACTCGGCTGCCTCTACTACTCGCGCTCCCAAGGCCGCTTCGTCGAGCCGGCCACCGGTCCGTTGCCCAACGACATCGCGCCCCACCACGGCCGACCCGGCGGTGTATTGCCCAGGGCTCTCGAAGAGCGCTAGCGGGCTTGTGGGGAATTTCCCCTCACGCGGGATTGAACGGCGTGAGAGTCTCGCGAACATGTTTGGTGTAGTGCGCGAGATCAGCGCTCCAGCGTCTCCCCGTTTTCAGCTCAGCTCAGCTCAGCTCAGCTCTAGGCTAGTGGTCCTGGCGGGAGTGCTCCTCGCGGCGGCGACGTTCACCTCGGGCTGTGCGCATACAGTCGGCGCCGTCGAGGTTGCGGGTCGAGCGGTGGTCGAGTTCGACTGCCACGCGGACCACCTCTACGTGCAAACGATCTCCCGGAATCACTATGCCGTCGCGGGCTGCGGCAGCCGCGCCGTGTTCATCTGCCGCTCCGGCGCATGCGAGCGGGACTCGGAGACCATGGCCGTAGGAGACGATTCTCGCGCCATCATGGATGGCCGTGCCGCCCACGCCGCGCTCGGGGCAGCGAGAGAAGCGGTCCTCGAGTGTACCGAAGGCGAGTCGTTGATCGTGGAGGCGCTCTTCGATTTGGACGGCGATCCGTCATTGGACTTCGAGGCACCGCGCGGCAAGCAACGCAGGCAGTGCATCGCTCGCGTCCTCGGTGACATCGAACTGGAAGCGGGTCCGGAGTATCCGACCTATGTGCGCCACGTCTTCTCGGAGACTCCCTGGGCGCCCGCAGAGTTTGCTTCAGTCCCTCACGCCGAAGACGAGGCCGCTCCCGAGGAGGATTCATCCCCGGAGGCACTGGAGGCGCCGGAGGTCCCGGTCGATGCGCCCGTTCAGGCTGACGACGCCGTGACGGCCGGCGCGGCTGACGAACCCGAAGCGCTCTAGCGCGGGTCCGTGCCGAGCTTCGAGAAGATCAGGTCGTCGTGGCGTGCGCCGTCGACGACCCAGGCGTCCCGCCTGCGCCCGTCTAGCTGGTATGCGAGGCGTTGGGGAATGCCCAGGCTTCGCTCGTTGTGCGAGCTGCAGCGAATCTCGATGCGGTGGAAGCCGGCCTCGAAGCAGGCTCTTTCCAGGGCCGCGATCGCCTCGGTGACGAGGCCACGTCCCTCGAACTCGCCGGCGATCCAGTAGCCGAGCTCGCACGTACGATGCTCGCGGGAGATGTTGAAGACGCCGCAGCCGCCGACGAGTCTGCGCGAGTCGTGCTCTTCCAGCAACGCGATGCCAAAGGCGTAGACGGTGCCTTCGGCCCGCGTCTTCTCCTTCTTGTCGAGGTCGGCGACCTCATCGTCGAGCGTTCGGATCTTCCGGAACGCGACCTGCGTCCGGACGAGCCTTTCGCGGTCGCCGTCGATGAGGGCGAACATCTCCTCGGCGTGGTCGACTGTCAGAGCGACGAGCGCGACGTGCTCGGAGATGAGCTCATTGGGCAAGACCATCGAGGTCATGGACCCTCCCCCGAACTAAACGTTGAAGCGGAAGTGCATGACGTCGCCGTCTTTGACGACGTACTCCTTGCCTTCGATGCCCATCTTGCCGGCCGATTTGACGGCGGCCTCGCTGCCGAGGTCGATGAGGTCTTTCCAGTGCATGACCTCGGCCTTGATGAAGCCGCGCTCGAAGTCCGTGTGGATCTTGCCCGCGGCGCCGGGGGCTTTGGTGCCGCGGGTGATGGTCCAGGCGCGGACCTCGACCTCACCGGCGGTGAAGTAGGTGATGAGGTTCAGCATGCCGTAGCCGGTGCGGATCACGTCGTTGAGGCCCGGCTCTTCGAGGCCCACGGACTCGAGGAACTCGCCTCGGTCCTCGGCGTCGAGCTGCATGATCTCGGCTTCGATGGCGGCGCAGATGGGCACGACGGGGACGCCGCGCTTCTCGCCCACCTCGTTCACCGCTTGCACGTGGGCGTTCTTGCTCGGCTCCGCCGCGTCGTCTTCGCTGACGTTGGTGACGTAGAACATCGGCTTGCTGGTGAGCAGGCAGAGGTCGTAGACGATGCTTCCTTCGTCGGTGTCGTCGGGGTTGGGCTCGAAGTTCGACGCGAGGTCTCCGCCGTCGAGGATCTTTTCGAGGGCCTCACAGACCACGACGGCCTTCTTTTCGATCGGGTCCTTGCCCTTCGAAGCTCTGCGCGCCTTGTCGAGGCGCTTCTGGACCGTCTCGAGGTCTTTGAGGATGAGCTCGGTCTCGATGGTCTCGATGTCTGCCACGGGGTCGATGCGGCCATCGACGTGGACGATGTTGTCGTCCTCGAAGCAGCGCACGACGTGGGCGACGGCGTCGACGTCGCGGATGTGGCTGAGGAACGCGTTGCCCTTGCCCTCACCTTTCGAGGCCCCCTTCACCAGTCCGGCGATGTCGATGAACTCGACGGTCGCGGGGACCTGCTTCTTGGGCACGACCTTTTCGACCAGGGCGTCGAAACGCACGTCCGGTACCGGGACCACGCCGACGTTCGGCTCGATGGTGCAAAACGCGTAGTTGGCTGCCTCGGCCTGGGCCGACGAGAGCGCGTTGAAGAGCGTGGACTTGCCGACGTTCGGGAGCCCGACGATGCCTACCTTGAGTGTCACCGGCCCCGATTAGCGCGGCCCGCCGGGGGGCGCAATGGGCCTGATCCGGCCCGCGGCGGGATGGCAAAAACTCAAGTGTTTTAGCCAGTTGCGACGACGACACGCTCACGTCACAGTGTGGGGCGTCCTCTCGGGGTAAGGATCTCTCACGATGCGCGGACACATCCTCGTAGTCGAAGACGAAGCCGACCTGGCCGAGTTGGTCTCTTTCAACCTCAAGCAGGCCGGCTACACCACGTCGATCGCCGGGGACGGCGCCGCGGCCCTCGCCGCCGTCGCCAGCCGCAAACCGGACCTCGTCGTCCTCGACCTCATGCTCCCGGACATCTCCGGTACCGAGGTGTGTCGGCGGATTCGAGCCTCCGACGAATGGCGGGACATTCCCGTCGTGATGCTGACGGCGCGCGGTGAAGAAGTGGACCGGGTGATGGGCTTCGAGGTCGGCGCCGACGACTACATCGTCAAGCCCTTCAGTCCTCGGGAGTTCGTGCTCCGAGTCAGCGCGGTGCTTCGTCGCGCATCACCGCCGCCCTCGTCGCCGCCCCCGCCCATCGCTTCTGCCGCCGACGATGACGCGAGCATCACCATCGGCGCGATGACCATCGACGTGCCCCGCCACGAGGTCCGCATCGACGGGGCGACCATTCCTCTCACCGCCCTCGAGTTCAAGCTCCTCCTCGACCTCGCCAGCCGCAAGGGACGGGTGCAGTCCCGGGACTCACTCCTCGACAGGGTTTGGGGCTACACCCCGGGTATCGAGACCCGGACCGTCGACACCCACGTCAAGCGCCTGCGCGAAAAGCTCCGGGGCGCGTCCCACTACATCGAGACCGTGCGCGGCGTCGGCTATCGCATGCGCGACGACGTCGCGGCCCTATCCCCCACCAAGTAAGGCTCCGGAATCTGACCGCGGCCCCGAGTGGCGTCCGAGCCACAAGCGGCGCACCAGCTTGTCGAGCTCGACGACGACGAACAACGACAACGCGATCCCGAGGAGCAGCACCCAGAGGCTCCCGGACACGGGCTCGACCGCGAGGACGTCCCGCAGCCCCGGTGTATGCATCGCCCCGATGTGCAGGAGCTGGGCGATGATCGTCCCGACCAGGAGAGTTGGATTGCGCAAAGGGCTCAGTCGAAGCAATGAGCGGTGCTCGGACCGAGCGTTTCCGGCTTGAACGTTCTCGAAGAGAACCAGCAACAAGAGCAATACGTTGCGCGCCGAATCGACGGCCCAGCCCTGCCCGATCATCCAATCGAAGGCCATGAAAGCCGCGCCGCCCATGACGACCGCGGAGAGCGCCGTCCGCCAGAGCATCAGCCCGTCGAAGATCGGTTCCCGGGGTGACCTCGGGGGCCGAGCGAGCTCGCCGCCCTCGGCGGGTTCGAAAGCGAGGGCGACGTCCTGGATGCCGTTCGTGACCAGATTCAGCCAGAGGATCTGGGCGGGGCCCAGGGGCAAGGGCAAGCCCGTGACGATCGACAGGGTGAAGAGCACGAGCTCCGCCGCGCCGCTCGAGATGAGCAGGAAGATCACCTTGCGCACATTGCCATAGGCAACGCGGCCCTCCTCGATGCCGGCGACGATCGAGGAGAAGTCGTCGTCCGTGAGGATGAGCTCACCGGTCTCTTTGGCCACGTCGGTGCCCCGCTGACCCATGGCCACCCCGATGTGCGCGGCTCGCATCGCCGGCGCATCGTTGGCTCCATCTCCGGTCACCGCTACGAAGTGCCCCGCGCGAATCAGCGATTGCACGATCTCCAGCTTCTGCTGAGGTTCGACCCTCGCGAATACCCGGGACCGCGCCACCAGTTCATCGAAGCGCGATGAGTCGTCTCCGTCCGCATCCAGCGCCTCCCGGAGGGCGGGGCCGGTGACCACCTGGTCACGTCCCGTCGCGAGGCCGAGGGACGCTGCGATGGCAAGCGCCGTCTCGGGGTGGTCGCCGGTCACCATGGCGACCTCGATCCCGGCGTCGCGGCAGGCTCGAATGGCGGCCGGCGCCTCGACCCGGAGCGGATCGATCATCCCGACGAAGCCGAGGAAAACCAAATCGGTCAGGCGGGTCGAGTCCACCTCTCCGTCGTCCCGGAGGCTGCCCTCACCGGCTGCGATCGCGAGCACTCGATACCCGGCCGCCGCGAGCTCGTCGGCCCTCGCTTCGACGGTGACGCGGTCAAGAGCCACGTCGCCTTCGCGGGTGGCCATGCGGGAGCACATGGGCAGCACTCGTTCCCCCGCTCCTTTGACCGAGAGCAAGAGGGCCCCGGCGGACGCGTTCAGCGTCGCTGCGAACTGCCTTTCTGCTTCGAAGGGGATGGACCCTCGTCGCGGTGCCTCGACCTCCGCCGCCGCCCGAGAGACCCCGAGCTTTTCTGCCAGGACCAGCATCGCCACGTCGACCGAGTCCCCGTGGCTGGTCCAGCTCCCGTCCTTCTGTGCGAGAACCGCGTCGTTCGCGAGGGCGACGGCCGTCCGCATGCGGTGCAGCTGGTCCGCATACTGCTCGTGTTCGCGTGCCTGCCCCGGCACCACCACGTCTCCGGTCGGCGTGATGCCTTCGCCGGTGACCTCCAGGAGCGGCGCCCCGGGCAAGAGCACGCGCTTGACCGTCAGCTCGTTCATGGTGAGCGTTCCGGTCTTGTCCGAGGCGATGAAGGTGCACGACCCGAGGGCTTCGACGGCGGCGAGGCGCCTCGCGATGACGTTCCTCCGGCTCATCCGCCGGACGGCGATGGCGAGGGCCACGGTCATCGCGACGGGGAGGCCCTCGGGGATGACCGATACGGCGAGGGTTACCGAGGCGAGAAAGACCTCATGGGCGCTCGCTCCCCGAACCAGCATCAGAGTGCCGAGGCCGAGGACCGCGACCGCTAGGGCGAGGGCGATCTTCCGCGTGAAGCCCTCCATGCGCACGAGCAGCGGCGGCTTGGCGGTATCGGTCGTCGACAGGGATGAGGCGATGCGCCCGAGTTGGGTAGACGACGCGGTGGCGACGACGACCCCGTAAGCGCGGCCCCGGGTCACCATCGTGCCGGCGAAGGCCATCGTTTCCTGGTCTCCGAGGGGCGCGTCCCGGGCGACCGCGGCATCGGCGCGCTTCAGCACCGGGAGCGACTCGCCGGTGAGCAGCGACTCGTCGATCTCGAGGCCGCCCGAGACCAGGCGAAGATCGGCGGGCACCTTGGCCCCCGACTCGATCACGGAGATGTCGCCGGGGACGAGGTCACGGGCGTCGACCTCGAGCTCTTCGCCGTCCCGGAGTACGTGGGCACGAATCGTGACCAGCGATCGAAGAGCCTCGGCGCTGCGCTCCGCGCGGAACTCCTGAAAGGCCCCGATCGTCGCGTTCAAAGCTAGGACGACGAGGATGAACCCCGCGTCTTTCAGATCGCCGATGGCGGCGGAGACCAACGCCGCGGCCAAGAGGATGTAGATGAGGGGATTGGTGAATTGACGCAGGATCACCTGCATCGGGCTCGCCGGCTTCCCCGTTGGAAGCGTATTGGGCCCGTGCAGCCGCAGCCGCGTCGCCGCTTCGTCGGAGTTCAGCCCACCGCGCTCGGCTCCGAGGTCGTCGAGCGCCTGGGCGACCGTTCGCGCGTAGGGGGCCCTCTTCTGGGGATCTTGGCGCGTGGATTGGGTGTCGCGTTCAGTCATCGGTCTGATGTCGGCACCCGGCCCTGGCCAGGTGTACCTTCATGTAGGCCCCGTCGTTGACGTGAGCCAGTCGCTGTTCACATTCTCTCGGTACATCGCTTTGGAGGTCCGTCGTGAAGAAGATCTGTCTCGCCACCCTCACCATGCTCGCACTGGGTCCCTTGCCCCTCGCCGCCTGTGGCGGTGATGACACCGTCGCCGATTCGGGTACTGCGGATACCGGAACCGGTGACGCTGGGGCCGCCTGCGTCATCGACGGTACCTCCAACCTCGAGGGTGTGACGATCACGTTCCCAGACCAACCCTGCGTCTTCACCCTGGCCGAGGCGGCGGCGGGCATCTCCATCGCCTACCAGGTCGAGGTCGCCTCGGAGCGCCCGGGCATCATCCCCCTGCCCCAGGATGCGGGGGGCTGCGACGGTCCGGAGGCCAGCGGCCTCATCCTCCTCGAGCGGATCGGCGGTGACGGCCAGAGCTACTGCTTCTGCGACTCGGGACTTTGTGCGGACCCCAGCCGGACACCGGTCACCATCGCCGCTGGTAACTACCCGGGCACCATGGGCTGGACCGGTCTCAACTGGGGCGGCCCCAGCGACACGGGCAACCCCATGGGTGAGCCATTCCCGGTGGGCACCTACGTGGTCACCATCAGCACCGCGGGAGAGCAGCCGGCGGGCGACGGAACCGAGCCCTTCCGCGTCGAAGGCACCTTCGAGATCACCCTCGTCGAATAGACGCCGTCACCCCGATGATCGCCCTCTTGATAGCGCCAATCCCATCGAGGGCCGGTAGGGTTCACCCGTGACTGCGCTGGACGTCGAGCAGCGGAGGGACGAGCAGCGACGCCGGTGGGCCGTCGCCGCCCTCGCGTTCGCCGTCGTCGCGCCCCTCGCGTACATCGCTCAGCGTCTGATCGACCACGCCCTCACTGGCGACACCGATGCTCTCTCGATGATTCGCCAGGCCCGAGCGGCGTATCCGTGGCGGGCGGCGACCGCCGCGTTCTGGGGAGGGCTCGCGGCGATCGTGGCCGCGTCCCCGGCGACCGCTTCGTCGCTTCCGAGGAGTCACGTTGGCCGCTACGCCATGGCCGCGGCCGGGGCCCTCGGCGCCACCGTTCTCGTGCTGGCGTGGCTCTTCCCGTGACCGTTCTCCGCCTCCTCGAGAGCATTCATGGTCACCTCGGCGTCCTCGCGGTCGCGGCGCTGCTCCATCCGGCTATCCTCCTCCGCCGCGGGCGCCCTCTCTCCCGGGGGCTGCGTTGGTCCATCGGCCTGACGACGGCCCTGGTCGCCCTCGCCTTCGCCACCGGGCTTACCATCTACGACGGCTACCGGGAGCATGTGCGGCCTCAGCTCCTCCTCGAGCACTACGATACGGCTCTCCTCTTCGAGACCAAGGAACACATCGCCTGGGCCGTACTCACCTTGGCCCTCGGCGCCGGGGTCGCGGCGCTGGTGAGCCCCCGGGACGCCAAGGCGATCCGTCAGGCAGCGGCGGCGTTTTATGCCGTGGCGGCATTGTTGTGCCTGGTCACGGCCAGCCTCGGTACTTGGATCACCGCGGTCGGCGGTTTTCCGCAGTAGCCCTCCCCGCGGGGCTTGCTCCCTTTCGCGGTGCTTCTATCATCCGGCTATCGGTGGCGGGGGCCACCACCATGACTGGCTTCGCGCGCTACCCGATCACCTTCGGCATTCTGGCTTTACTGGCCTCGCTTTCCATGGCGTCGCCGGTCGTGGCTCAAGAAGAGGGTGAAGAGAGCGAAGAGAGCGAAGATGCGGCGCCGGTCGTCACTCCCCCGCGCCTCGTCGAGTTCATCGAGGCCGACTACCCCGCCGAGGCTGCCGCCGAAGAGCTCACCGCCACCGTCGAGCTCGCCATCACCATCGCGACCGACGGCACGGTCACCAACGTCGTGGTCGTCACCTCGGCGGGCCACGGCTTCGACGAGGCTGCGGTCGCTGCCGCCGAGCGCTTCCGGTTCGAGCCCGCCCGCCGCGACGGCGAGGCGATGGCGTCACGCATTCGCTATCGCTACGTCTTCGAGCTTCGCGACATCACGCCGGACGATCCCCTGCCCGACGACATCCCGCCCGATGAAGTCGACCCCCGAGACCTGCCGATGGGGCGCCTCTCCGGGGTGATCCTGACGGCCGAAGACGCCGAGCCCGTGGGCTCGGCCGAGGTGATCATCGAGTCCGCTGACGGTCGGGTCCGCCGCCGCGTCGTCGCGGGCCCCGACGGTACGTTCCGCTTCGACGACCTGCCCGCCGGGACCTATTCGGTGCGCATCCTCGCCGATGAGTTCGGTGAACAGCTCGACGAGGAAGAGGTCGGCGCCGGTGAAGCGACCGAGGTGACCTACCACGTCACGGGCATCGCCGGGACCGGCACCGAATTCAGCGCGACGGCCGAAATCGAGGCCCCGGCTCGGGAGGTCGTACGGCGGACCATCACCCGGGACGAGTTGGTGTCTGTCGCCGGCACCCGCGGCGACGCCCTGCGCACCGTCGAGCTCCTCCCCGGGGTGGGGCGTCCGCCCTTTGCCAGCGGCCAGCTAATCGTCCGTGGTTCGGCTCCCGGGGACAGCCAAGTCTTCCTCGACAGCGCGCCGGTGCCCCTGCTCTATCACTTCGGCGGCCTGACCAGCTTCTACAACTCCCGCCTCCTCGACCAGATCGACTTCTACCCGGGGAACTTCTCGGCCCGCTACGGCCGAGCGATGGGCGGCATCCTCGAGGTCTCGACCCGCGATCCCGCGACCGACCGCTTTCACGGTGTTGCCGACGTCAACCTCCTCGACGCCTCGATCCTCGTCGAGGCTCCCCTCGGGGACAACGTCTCCTTCGCGGTCGCCGCTCGGCGCAGCTACATGGACGTGTGGTTCGAGAGCGTGATTCCCAAGGACGCCTTCGATGTCGTCTCGGCGCCGGTCTACTACGACTACCAGGCCACCGTGGCGTGGCGTCCCTCGGACGAGGACCGCATTCGCTTCAACGTCTACGGCTCGAGCGACCAGCTCAGCCTCATCTTCAGCCAGCCCCCGTCGGACCCGAACATCCGCGGCGACTTCAACCTCGAGACCCAGTTTCACCGCGGGTTCATCGGGTGGGAGCGCAAGCTCTCACCGAACGTCGACCAGGAGATTCAGTTCGCCGCCGGGCCGACCAATCTCGCCGCGAACCTCGGCAGCGACCTCGGCTTCGACGCGCAGTTCATCCAGATGAACGGCCGCGCCGAGTGGCGGGGGCGCCTGAGCGATACCGTGCGCATCATCGGCGGCCTCGACATGGACATCGTGCCCTTCGAGATCGCCTATCGAGGCCCCACGGTCGGCCAGTCCGAGGGCGGGTCTCCGGGCGACCGGTGCGGGGCCTTGTCGTGCGAAGAGAACATCGCCATCACCAGCGATGGCTCGGTCTTCCGCCCGGCGGCCTACGTCGAAACGGATCTTCGACCCATCGACCCGGTGCAGGTCATCATGGGCCTGCGCCTCGACTACTACGACGAGATCAACCGGTGGACCTTCGACCCCCGGGTTGTGACCGTGGTGACGGTGAACGAGACGCAGCGGGTCAAGGCCGGCATCGGCGTCTTCAGTCAGCCGCCGGCGTTTCAGGAGTCCCTTCCCGAGACCGGGAACCCAAACCTCTTGCCCCAGCACGCCCTGCATACCGACGTCGGCTGGGAGTGGGACCTCAGCCGGGGCATCCGTGTTGGTGCAGAGGGTTTCTTCAAGTACCTCTGGGACCGCCCCGTCGCGACCTTTGGCGGCGCCGGGGCGCGCTTCACCAACGACGGCATCGGGCGCATCTACGGCCTCGAGCTCTCGGGCCGCGTGCAGCCGATCGGCCGGCGCTGGTTCGGCTTCCTCTCCTACACGCTCAGCCGGAGCGAGCGCCTGGACGGGCCCGACCAGGAGTGGCGCCTCTTCGACTTCGACCAGACCCACATCTTATCCGTCGCGGGGGTCTACCGTTTCGGTCGCGGATGGGAGGCCGGCGCGACCTTCCGGCTCATCTCGGGCAACCCGATGACGCCGATCAACGAGGGTGTCTACGACGCGATCACCGGCATAGCCAATCCCGTCCCCGGCGCGACCAACAGTGAGCGGTCCGCCTTCTTCCACCGCCTCGACCTGCGCATCGAGAAGAAGTGGGACATCAGCGAGTGGTTCAAGTTCGCCATCTACCTGGACATCCAGAACGTCTACAACTCGACGAACTCCGAAGGCACCATCTACGACTACCGCTATCGCACCAACACCAACATCCCCGGCTTGCCGTTCCTCCCGTCGCTCGGGATTCGGGCGGAGATCTGATGCGCGCCTCTCTCATCACGTCCCTCGCCCTCTTGGTCTTTCCGGCCTTCGGCCTGGGGTGCATCGACGATCTCGAGTTGCCCCAGGTCGTCATCGATACCCGGCCCCTCGGCGCGCGCATGGAGATCGCCGGCGATCCGGGCCGTGCCTGGCCCGTGTCCGGGGACACCGGCACCCTCACCTGGCTCGTCGTAGACCCCACCGAAAGCACCCCCCGGGGATGGGGCTTCGTCGTTTGCCCGGCGATGTCGCTGCCGACGGGTCTCAAGATCTGCAGCGCCCAGCCGACCCAGGTCATCTTGCAGGAGACCCCGACCCTCGACCCGGCGGTGATCACGATTCCCTTTACCGAAGCTGATTACGCCGGCGTTGACGACGTCCTGATCCAGGGCGTGTTTTGCCCCGACGGCTCACCGGTCGTCGACCTCGTCACCCCCGATGTCACCTGTACCGGCGTGACCGAACCGCGGCAGTTGGTCACCTACACCGTGCGTATCGCTCGCGGTGATCTCGTTCCCAATCACAACCCCACCATCGCGGCCGACGCCCTCACCTTCGAAGGAGCGCCGTGGGAAGAGGCGACGACCGTGCCCCCCGAAACGGGCTGCGCGGCGATGGCCGGTACGCCGTCCTTGCCGCTCTTCAGCCGCGGCACCGCGGAGGACCCGGCCGAGGCGATCATCACCGTCACCGGAGATCAGGACGACCGAGAAGAATACCCCGTGGGTGACGCGACCAGGCAGGAAGACTTGGTCTTCGCCCACTACGCGACGGTCGGCGAGCCCGCCCGGCAGTTCTCGGTGATCGACGAGGTCGAAACCGTCGCCGAATTGAAGTGGGCGATGCCCGTCGAGGCATCGGAGATCGCCGCGGACGGCACGCTGGCGCGGTGGTGGATCACCGTCATCGACCAGCGCGGCGGCACCGACTGGACGCGGCGCTTCGCGTGTGTGGTTCCGTAGGTTTCCGTTCCCGTTCCCGTTCCCGTTCCCGTTCCCGTTCCCGTTCCCGTTCCCGTTCCCGTTCCCGTTCCCGTTCCCGTTCCCGTTC
>QMMC01000008.1 GCA_003647065.1 Deltaproteobacteria bacterium
AGATCGTCATGGGCTTCCTGGAGGTCTCGATGGATGGCGATGGACCCGTCGCGACCGAGGGCCATGTCATCTACGCTGCCGAGCAATCGAGTGACCGCTTGCCAGAACGGCACGTGGGTGAGCTCGAGGCGGCGGAACACGCCCACCCGAGATCCTTCGGTACGACGCCGAGCAGCGCGCAGGAGCCGACCCAGGTCTCGCCCGTCGTTGGGAAAGACGCCAATACCCACGATGGGTTGGAATCCGCCGAGGTCCGCGAGGCCCGCGAGCCGATTGCAGATACGCCGCCGGCAGGCGAGGGCGCCGAGGAGGCCCGTCTCGGGCAGGAGCACATAGAGTTCGTCATCCTCGACCCGAGCGACGACGTCGGAATCGCGCACCGCGTCGAGGAGGGCGTCGGCGAGGCTGCGCCTCAAAGTGCGCATGTCTTCGATGCCGAGAAGCCGGCGCCCGTCTTCGAGGCCATCGAGGCTGACCGTGAGCAGGCTGAAGCGCCGCCCGTGGCGGGCCGCGCGGTCGATCTCCCGACCGGCCGCATCACCAAAATATGCAAAGGTGTAGGCGCTCGTATCCGGGTCCTTGATGCCTGCTCGGGCGATGGCTTCTACCTTGCGTGCCGCGGAGAAGGCTGCCGTCGCAAGGCCGGCGACCACCTCGAGGGCCCCCTTGGCTGCGTCGTCGACGGCGCCCACACCCGCGAGTTCGACGATGGCGAAGAGGTCCGCGCCGCCCATGGCGTTGAGCTGAATGCTGCCCGCGCGCTCTTGCACGGAGAGCGTCGGATCGATGTGGGCCAGGTCTTCGGCGTCGAGCATGGCCGGCGTGGCCGCAGGATCTCCGCTCGTGGCAACGCGCAGGTAGCGCACCGCCGCCGGAAGCTCCGGGAGGTAGACAGCGCTAGCCGTCGCTTCCACCTCGGCGGCGCAAGCGTCGAGCACACCTTGGGCAACCGCCGAGGCGTCCGTTTCGGCGACGAAGGCGGCGCAGCGCGCGTAGGTGGCGTTACGTCGCTCGGACCCCTCTCGCTCACGGGCGAGGCGCTCACGCTCACGGATGAGCATGCGTCGCTCGCGGGCACGGTCGACCGTGACCATGAGCCCATCGCCGGTCAGCGGCAGGACGACGGTGGCGAGCACGCCGAGAGCCATGGCGTGGCCGCTCTCTTCGAGCTCGCTCGGCTCGGCCATGACCAACACGTCGACATCCCCGTGCAACGCTCGTAGGTGGTGCACCAACGCTAGGCCGTCACCCCGGGGAAGCGAGAGCGAAACCAGGGCGACGTGGAACGTTTCGGCCGCCAGCCGCGTCAAGGCCGCCGTGACCGACATGGCGATCTCCGCGTGGTCGCCGTGGTCGGTCAAGACGCGGGTGGCAAACTCCGCTTCGGCGTCGCTGGCCGCACATACGAGCACCGATAGCGAGGGGCGTTGCATCGTCAATCGGCGCTCAGGGTACCCGTGAACACGCGCCGTGCGGGGCCCGTCATCGATACGCGCTCGGGTCGTGCCCCGACCTCGATGATCAGGGTGCCGCCGGGAAGGCGCACTTCAATTGGCGCCCCACGCTCGGCGCGTCCTGTTTCGACCGCCGCGACCGCGGCGGCGCAGGCGCCGGTCCCGCAAGCCCGGGTCCAGCCGACGCCCCGCTCGTAGACGGCGAGGTCCATATGCCCGGCTCCATGCACGGTCGCGAAACCCACGTTGACGCGCTCTGGAAAGCGGGGGTCTGCCTCGAGGCGAGGCCCGAGGGCCAGAGCGGAGTCACCCACTTCATCGAAGATGACCACGTGGGGATTGCCCATCGATACGCAGGTGACCCGGAGGGTTTGTTCATCGACATCCCAGGGCGCGTCGATCACTTCCTTCGGCTCTGCCGTCTCGTCTGTCTTCTCGGGTCCCTCGGCAACCGAGACGGGCACCCGCGCAGCATCGAGGACAGGCACCGCCATCTGAACTTCGACGCGGCCGTCTGGAAGCACGCGGCATCGGTGAGGGCCGGCGTCGGTGTCGATGTCGAAGGCTTCCTCCGTGACCGTACCTCCGAGAGACAGATGCAACGCGACGCAGCGCAGGCCGTTGCCACACATCTCGGGACTGGAGCCGTCGGCGTTGATGACTCGCATGAACGGGCGACCGCCCCGAACCCCGGTGATGAGCACGCCATCGGCGCCGATGCCCAGGTGCCGATCGCACATGGCGATGGCTCGGTCCCGGGGAACGTCCTCCTCGACGACGATGAAGTCGTTGCCGAGGCCCTCGTACTTCGTGAACGCGATGGTCACCGGCGGGAGTCTAACGCACGCGGACGACAGTGCCCGGAGCGTCTTCCGTCGGCAAGATGGCGTACCAACCGCTGGGCAGCGCGGGCTCGGTGAACGAGAAGAGCCAGCGCGCATCGGTGGGCGAGAGGTTCACGCATCCGTGGCTGTGCCGTTGCCCGAAATCATCGTGCCAGAAGGCCGCATGAAAACCGTTCGACCCTTCGAAGTACTGGACCCAGGGCACGGCTTCGATCGAGTAGTTTCGCTCGACGTCGGTCCGCTCGAGGTCGTCCATGTCGCTCGTCGCGAGCTTCACCCAGACCCGAAAGGTGCCGCGGGGCGTATCGTGGGATGGACGGTTCCGCCCGGACGAGATGAGCGTAACGTAGACCGGGCGGTCCCCTTCGTAGGCGGTCATCACCTGCTCGTCGACATGCACGTCGATCCACCGCTCGTTCGGGCCGACCTCGGCGGGTCGCGGAGCAACGGTCGCGCGGCGCAGGTCGGCGCGACGCATGAACGTTCCGTCGACCAAACGCACCATGCGCGGGCTGACCTCTTCGGCCACGTGCACGACGTCACGGCGGCCGAGGCGACGAAGCACCGGGCCCCGGGGTCGTGCATGTACCCGGGCTCCGTTTCGACGAACGAAGGCGACATCGAAAGGATCGTCTCGGTCGAGGGCGATCCCCTGAAACGTGCTGCCCCGGGCAAAGCGCAGATTGCTGGCTTCGACCCAGAGCCCCCGGCGGGTCTGAAAAAAGGTGAGCCCGGCGTGGCGAGTGCGCTGAAGCAGGACGAGGCCGAATCCTTCGCCGTAGGCCTCGACGTAGTCGTCCGCGTCGTGGTCGCTGGGGCGCTCGTAGGCGCGGGTGCCATCGAAGGCGACGAAGGCGTGGGTATTCGGGAGCAGCCCGTCGCCCTGGTGGGGGGGCTGATCCACGCCGCCGGCTGCGTCCGGAGAGAGTCGCACGTAGTGCTCACATACAAACGCCGAGGGGCCGGTCTCGACCCAAAAGCCCGTCGGACACCCGTTGCCGGCGAGGCGGCGGACGAGGGGCAGGCGGGTACCGAGGGCGACGGTCCCGCGCCGGGGAGATCCGGCGCGCGGCTCCCGATAGAGCACGGCGCCGTCGTCGATGACGAGGACGGAACGGGCCCACGGGGGCGCGGGGACCGCCCCCTGGGCGGCGACCGGGGCAGGCATTGGCGACGCAACCCACACGAGTTGAAGGGCCACCTCGATGGCGAGCAGAATGACGATCGGCTTTGCCCGCACGTCGCCATGATGGCCCGTGGCGCCGCCACCGCGCAAAGAACGCTCCCCCCAGCGCATGGGTGCGCCAGAGCGTCCCACGCAAGACTTGCCCTGATCGCCAAAGGAGCCCGCTGGCGAGAAGCCATTTCAGTAGTGATCTCGCCGGTGGGGCGATGTCGCCAAGAGTGGGCGACCACTTGCAGTAACCCACAACCATGATGACCCCCCTCCCCCGACTCCTCCCCCTCACCCAAGGGATCGAAGAAACCGACGAAAGCTCAGAAAACGAAGCGCAGAACGAGTTCGATGAGGTCAGCGGCGTTCGGCCGATCCTGCGCCTCGTCCCTCGAAGCGTCCCCGACGACGTCCCGGACCTCACGCGGTGGGCGCGGCTGCTTCCGCCGGAGATTCTAGACCTCACGGAGTCGGCGCACCTGCTTCCCCCGGAGATCCCCGATCTCACGGAGTGGGCGCGGCTCCTTTCTCCGGAGACCCCCGACTACGCCGAGTTCGTCACACTACTGAGCGTCTGGCCGGAGATCCCCGTCGCGGCGATAGAGACCTGCGCCGAGACCACGGAGTGTCTCGCCTTCGTGCATGCGCAACTCGAGGAGATGTTGCTAGCGGCCTGAGCGAGTTCGCGGCGCTCAGCCGGACAGCCTCTATTCCTCGAGGCACAAGAGACGGGTCGCGCTACAGCTCGTGCCACTCACACAGCCCGCCTGCGTGCTCCACGTTCGGATGCAGGCCGACGTCATCCCCACCGTCGTCGTCCAATCCTGACAGGTGCTCGCGAGGGTCCCCGGCGAACCGAGCGTCGCCGCGCCAGAAAGAACGAGCCGAGAGAGGTGCGCGGCACCGGTCGCGTCGTAGACCGGTGAGACATCGAGATCCGCAGCGGTCAGCCAGTCAGCTCGCGTCGGTAGGAGCGGCATCCCGTCGCTTCGAACCCATGGGAGACCCCCGGAGAAGCGGTCGATCCCCGCGGCGCCGTCGGTCGCGAGAAACGCGCCATAGGTTCCCGAGCGCCCCGCCGCTGTGGCCTCGGCCGCACACAAAACGTCGGCCGATGCAAGGCCACCGTCGGGCAACCAGGTACCGACGGTCACGAACGCGCCACGTCCCACGGTGGGCGACGGCGAAATAGCAACCGTCTTACCAACTTCGGCGCAAACGAATCTGAAGCTCTGATCGCACGTGACCCCACCTCCCCCGGATTGAAACGACCAGCCGCGATCCGCATTCTGAATGTGACCCGTCACCATCGCCGAGTTCGTCGTGAAGTCCGCACACAGGTCAGTCGGAGCACCACGATTGAGCCCCCAGATGTCAGCGGCACCCACGTCGACCCCGTACTCATCGAGGCGCACCGGATACCAAAGGGCAAAGCTCAAGCTCTGGTCCGCGACCGGTGCATCGTCCATGCGGATGAAGCCACGGGAACCCGAGAGACGACTGAATGACGTAATGGCGCTGGTCGACAGCAAGGCAATCCACGAACCCGACAGCCCCGCCGCCGAGGCGAGGACCCCGCAATCGGCGTCGGCACCGGCGAGGCCGCCGAAGCTTCCGTCATGGGTCGTGGAACTGACGAAGATTCGGTTTGGGACCCGCGTGAAGCGCGCCTCGATCGTGGCATCGGAGGTCGCCGCGAAGCTGCACCGCGCCCGACCGGAGCAGGGACCGGTACCCCATCCCTCGAACCACGAGCCCGCGCTCGCCGTGGACGTCACGGTCACCGTCGTCCCAACTGGAACATCCACCACGCAGACCGCACCGCAGCTGAGCCCCGGCGCACCCGAGTCAGCGACGACGGCGCCGACCCCGGCCCCGGTCCGGCTGACGGTGATTTGCACGGTCCGGCCGGCGTCGCGGGCATCGGACGCCGCATCGACGATGCGAACACCCGTATCGCCCCCTCCGTCGCCGGGGCCCACGTCGCCGGGGCCCACGTCCCCCGAGGCGACGTCAGCGCCCGTATCCACGATCGCGCCATCGGGGCCAGGTAGGTCTTCGAAATCGACGCGGCCACAGGAGCACGTGAGCAAAACCACCCACGCGACACAAACGAGCGCGACATGACCCCGCATGGCCGAATGGTAACACCTGGCGACGCGAAGCGGTTCTAGTCTGCCAGCCGGGAGAGCGGCGTCACCCTGCCTCGCCGCGAATGCCGTACCGCTTCGCCAGCTCGCGCAGATGGTAGCGAGTGAGGCCCGCCGCTTGCGCCGAACGGGTCACGTTGTTGTTGTGTTTCTCGAGGAGGACCTTCAGGTAGCTCGACTCGAACGCGTCGATGACCTGCTGCTTGGCCTCTTTGAAGGGCACTTCGTCTTCGACGTATTGCTCGGCGTTGGCGCCGCTCGGCATCGAGTGGGCCGGGGTCCTTTGACTCGTCGGCATCATGTCGGCGACGGTCAGCTCGACATCGTCGGCCAGCGAGGCCGCCCGCTCGATCGTGTTCTTGAGCTCACGAACGTTGCCAGGCCACGGGAAGCTGATGAGACGCGCCATCGCGTCCTTGGTGATGGTGAACTTCTTGTCCTCGCCGGGGTGGCGCCGATTGCAGAAGTCGGTGAGGAAGTTGTTCGCCAGCAGCGCGATGTCCTCGGGGCGGTCCCGGAGTGGGGGCAGCTCGACCTGGACGACGCCCAGGCGGTAGTAGAGGTCTTCCCGGAACGTTCCCTCGTTGACCATCTGGCGCAGGTCGCGGTTGGTCGCAGCCACGACGCGGCAATCGACCGAGATGGTCCGGTCACCACCGACGCGTTTGATCTCGCGGTTCTCGAGGACCCGGAGCAGCTTCGGCTGGAGCGTGATGTCGAGCTCGCCGATCTCGTCGAGGAAGATCGTGCCGCCGTCGGCCTGTTCGAAGCAGCCCCGGTGGCGGTCCGTCGCCCCCGTGAACGAGCCTTTTTCGTGGCCGAAGAGGGTGCTCTCGATGAGATCCTTGGGGATCGCGGAGCAATCCTGGACTACGAAGGTCTGCTTGGCGCGCCGTGAAGCGGTGTGCACCGCCCTCGCGACCAACTCCTTGCCGGTGCCGGTCTCGCCGCGCACCAGACAGGTCAGCTCCGTGCCCGCGACCTTTTCGAGGGTCGCGAAGATCTCGCGCATGCGGATGCTCTTGCCTACGAGTTCGTAGAAGGAATCATCCTTGGAGAGGTCGATCTCGACCATGCCCTTGACCGGCTCGAACTGGATCTTGGACTGACCGACGCGGATGACCGTGCCCGGTTTGACCCACACTTCTTTCACCCGAAGGTCGCCGACGAAGGTGCCATTGGTCGAGCCGAGGTCGTGGAGCATCACGCCATTCTCCGAGGCGACGACCTCGAAATGCGTTCCGCTCACGGCCTTGTCGGTGAGCTGAAGATCGCAGATGACCGAACGCCCGGCGGTGACCCGCTCGCGGTCGATGACCAGCTCTTTGCCCTTCTCGGGGCCCTCGAGGACCACGAGCTTACTCTTCTTGAGACGTCGCTTCGTCGCCTTGTCGTCGACGAAGACTGTCGTCATTGAACCGGATTCTTCGCTCACGCCGCGTCCCTTCGGAGCGCCTCGATGGCGCGCCCGTAATCCTCTGAGCCGAAAATAGCACTGCCCGCGACCAACATGTCGGCGCCGGCCTCGACGACCCGCTTCATGACGCCGGGCTTCACTCCACCATCGATCTCGAGGGTAATGTCGAGGCCCGCATCGTCGATCATCTTTCGCAAACGCGCGATCTTCGGCAGAACGGCCTGGATGAAAGCCTGACCGCCAAAGCCGGGGTTGACGCTCATGACCAGGATCAGGTCGAGCTGGTCGAGCACGTAGCGGACCTCTTCCTCGGAGGTATGCGGATTCAACGCCACCCCGGCCTTCTTCCCGAGGCCACGAATCTGCTGGAGGGTTCGATGGAGGTGCGGCGAGGCCTCGACGTGCACCGTGATGATGTCCGCGCCGGCTTCGGCGAAGAGCGGCACGAATTTCTCTGGCTCGACCATCATGAGGTGGCAATCGAGGGGCAGGTCGGTGGTTCGGCGAAGGTCCTTCACCACCTTGGGCCCGAGGGTCAGGTTGGGAACGAAGCGCCCATCCATGACATCCACGTGGATCCAGTCCGCCCCAGCCTCGGCGACGGACGCAACCTCGGCACCGAGCCGGCCGAAGTCGGCGGAGAGGATCGAGGGGGCGATTCGGGGAGATCGCGGAGATCGCGGCACGAAGGCAGTCAACCGGGACCCCAACGGGGTGTCAAGGGCAGCTGACCACCAGAGCGAAATACCCCGAATGCTTGACGCTTTCGCCTGACCCACCCACAATCCTAGGCCGTCGGGAGCGGATAGTTCACCCCTCCCGCGCAACGCAGCATTCATGGCCGATCAGCGATACGTCGTCATCGACCGCCTCGAAGCGGGAGGCATGGCCGAAGTCTTTCGGGGCGAGTCGCAAAGCGTCCAGGGCTTCAAGAAGCAGGTCGCGATCAAGCGCGTCCTGCCGCACCTCGCGCAGAACCCGAACTTCATCTCGATGTTCCTGGACGAGGCCCGCCTCGGGGCGCGGCTGACCCACGCGAACATCGTCTCCGTCTTCGACATCGGCGCGGCGGACAACACCTACTTCATCGTGATGGAGTTCATCGACGGGGCGAACCTCAAGTCGGTGATCGAGGGCCTACGCAAGCAGGGACGCCGGTTCCCGATGAACGCGGCCATCTACGTCTGCATCGAGGCCTGCCGCGGGCTGAACTACGCCCACGAGACCCTCGACGACGACGGCGAGCCGCTCCACATCGTCCACCGCGACGTATCCCCGCCCAACATCCTGGTCTCCAAGCGCGGCGAGGTGAAGCTCACCGACTTCGGCCTGGCCAAGGCGTCGACGCAGCTCGAGAAGACCGACCCCGGAGTGGTAAAGGGCAAGTTCAGCTACCTCTCGCCGGAAGCAGCGACCGGCCAGCCCGTCGATGCCCGAGCCGACATCTTCGCCCTCGGCATCGTGCTCTGGGAAATGCTCGCCGGGCGCCGACTCTTCCTCGGAGAGACCGACTACCAAACGGTGAAGCTGGTCCAGCAGGCCAACATTCCGAGCCTCGTGCGGCTCAACCCCGAGGTCGACGAAGAGTTCGAGCAGGTGCTGCTCAAGGCGCTGACCCGCGACCCGGCGGACCGCTACACGTCATGCCGCGATTTCGGCGATGCCCTGACGGGGTACATCTTCGGCCACCAGATGAAGGTGACGGCGTACGACATCGCCGCCCTATTGAAGTCGGTCGACGCGAAGAAGCCGCGGAAGTCTCAAGACCAGTCGATTATCGATCGCCTGATCCAGGACGAACTGCTCTCGTTCACGTCCCTCGACGACATGCAAGACCCCCTCAACCCCGGGGCCCAACCGCTCTCCCCGGATGACGTCGTCGGCGCCCAGCCCCTCGACATCGGCGCGTTCGAAAACCCGGCAGACTGGTTCGCCGACGACGACGAAGTCGGCGACGCCCTCGAAGAGCACGGTCAATCGGTAGGCATCGGCTCCGAGCCGGGGTGGCGGGAGTCCGGGGCCATCGACGAAGGGTCCGAGCTCGCCCAGCTCCTCGAAGGAGGAGACACGGGGAAGTTGCCGAAGGTCGAACCGGCGCCGCTCCCGGAGGAGCCGGCTCTGCCGCCACCAGTCGACCCGATCGAGGCCGAGCCCATCCCGTCCGAACCCCGAGTCGAAAAAGCACCGCGCATCGACCCGAGCGCCAAGCACACCCTGCCTCCGCCCGAGTCGGCGAGGCCCCCGGCACCGGACGAAGGTGGCGGCGGCAAGGGCATGCTCTGGGCCGCCCTCATCATCATCGTCCTCGCCGGCGGCGCCGCGGCCGCCTGGTTCGGCGGATACATCCCCCACTAAAGAGCACCGGCTGGGTCGCGATACCCGGCGGTCGACAAGGGCGAAAGGGCGACGTCAGTCGACCGGAGCCGGATTGACAACCGGATCTGGCCTCGCTCGCTGCGCTGCCTGCTCACCTATGAAGATAGGCTCCGCCCGCGCGAGGAACCGAGACCACCTCGCTTGGGTCTCACGACCCATCCGATACTCTTTGGCACACACGCTTGGCGTTGTGCTCGAGCCTCGCGGGGATGCCGGGCACGGTGGGCCCAATTGGGATGAAAGTGAAACGGCCGCCGGGTGGCGGCCGCTTCAGCGCGACGTCGGCGCTGAGATGGTCAGGGCGCGTAGGTTTCGGCGAGGGCGTGCAGCGCGGCGCGCGCGGCGGCGAGTGGTGCCTGACGGCAGAACGTAGTGCTGTTGTCGTACGTCGTGCCGTCGAGGGCGAGGCTCATGGATTCGTATACGTCGGTTGGCGGGCTACAGGGCGCCTCGTCCATGGCGAGCAGCTCGATGAGCGCGGGGTCAGTCAGCACGGATACGGCGCTGCCGAGCTCTGCCGGGGTGACCGTTGCCTCGTGAACGCCGCCGGAGATTTCGCCAGTCCCGTCGACACGGAGGGTGCCGTCGGCGTGCAGCTCGACGAATCCGTTACAGTCGAGCTCTGGCGGACAGAACCCGCTCGTGCTGATGCGGAAACTGTCGAAGCGGGCCGGCGCGGGGAAGTGGCGGTCGGTGAGGTCCGACAGTGCCTTGCGCGCGTCGACCAGCGCACCCTGGCGACAGAAGGTCGTGCTGTTCTGGTGGGTCGCGTCTTCGAGCTCGAGCGTCATACCCTCGTAAATGTCGGTGGGCGAGGAGCACGGGGGCTCGGCCGCTGCCAGCAGGTCGATCAACGCGGGAGCGGTGAGCGCGGCGACCGCCTCGGCCAGCTCGTCGGCGTCGACCGTCGTCTCGTGAACGACCGCCGGGAGCTCGCCGGTTCGATCGAAGCGAAGCGAGCCGTCGGCGTGCAGCTCGACGAATCCGTTGCAGTCGACCTCGGGCGGACAGAACCCGCTCATGCCGATGCGGAAGCTCGCGAACGCGCTGTCCGGTGCGCAGTCCGAATCGGGTCCCGCGCAGATGCCCGCGTTGATGAGTCCCGAGTCGCACTCGCCGTCGCCGTACCAGCCGAATTCCCCGCACAGATCACAGCCTGGTGCGAAGTCGAAGAGCGCGCAGAGGTCCGCACCGTCGGCCTTGCCGGCCATCGCGTCCGCCTTGGGGAACGCACCTTCTTCGGTGGTGGTGGTCGTGCAGCCGACGGCGGCGAGGAGAATCAGTGTCGTGAGGAGTGCGTTGCGCATCGGAATGCCTTGGTGAGGGTCGTGAGGGTTTCGCCCCTCCCCACTGCACTCTCCGGGCCGACAGTGTCAGCGGATCGCAACAGTTCAAGCGCGCCAGAAACACCAGTTAATTCAACGATCTGACCGAGCGGTATCCGGCTACGACAAGCGCCGCCTCACTGGCTCAGAGATGCGCCAGTCGGCTTCTCCTCGCCGACCGCGCCGAGGACGCAAGCCGGGCGTTTGGCGTGAGTGGACGGCATTGGAGCCAAACGGTGTCGCATGGAGCGTGAGACACAAGCGAGGCCAGATCGCGCCGTGGATCGCGCTCCAGGCGATACTGTTTAGCGGCAGCGGCGGACGGCTCGGCGTACGTCTCCCGCATCGAAGCCCCGGGGGGCGGCGGCCAGATACCTGCGCCCCAAGGTGCACACCTCTTCGCTCGGCCGGGCCGTGGCAATCTCCACGACGAGGAGCCCCATGGCTTCGACCGACGGGGGCGAGGCCGCGACGGCGCGGCGCAATGACTCGATGGGGTCGCGGCTGAGGGCCGAAGTCACCGCGGCGATGTACATGTGGGCGTCGGCGCAATCCTCATCGAGGGCGAGGGCGGCGGTCGCGATCGTCCGGGCGCTCGTGAAGTCATCGCGCTCGTAGGCGATGCCGGCCCGGGCCGCCTCGATGCGCGCCATGAAGGAGGGCCCCATGCCCCGGGCTTCGGCAGCGGATTTGGCCCGCCCGAGCAGCCCCTCGACGCCGGAGGTTGAACCCGCGCGGGTGCGCGCGATGACCAGGCCGAGGAGCGCCTCCGGGTTGTCGGCGTCGATGCCGATGACCCGGTTGAAGACCCGAGCGGCGGCCGTATCCTTGAAAGCTTGGAGATTGGCCTGGCCAAGGGCGATGAGCAGGCCGGGCTCCCTGCTGCGTCGCGCCATGCGTCGGAGGACGAGGACCGCCTCCCACCCCTTGCCCTCGAGAACCATCACCCGAGCCTTGGCCTGGTCGAGGAACGGCCCCTCTCCCCCGGCCTCTTCGGCCCGGACGATCGCCGCCTTCATGGCATCGAGGTCTGAACCGCCCGCGACCGCCAGATAGGCGAGACCCGCGAGTGCTTGCCCGTCATTTGCGGCGAGCTCGAGGACGCGCTCAAACGCCCGCGAGGCGATGTCCTGATCGCCGGCGCGTAGCGCGGCCTCCCCGAGAGAGCGGTGCACATCGGCCGAGTCGGTCTGGCTCTGGGCGACGATCCCCCAGGTCGCCATCGCCGCCGGCCACTCGTTCTTCGCGCCCTCGAGGTTTGCCCGCGCCGCAAGGAGCGGGACCGCAACCGCCACGCCCTCCGGGCGCTGGACGCGAAACGCCCGTTCGATCACTCCCCCCGCATCGTCGATCCGACCGAGAGCGATGAGGACCTCGACTAGGACCGGGACGACTTCTACGTTCGCCGGTGCTTGCTGGGCCACGGGCTCGAGGAGGATCGCGGCCCGTTCGTTGTTTCCACGCCGCGCCTCCATCGCGCCGAGGCGGGCCGATGCCGGGATGTTGAGGGCCGGGTCGGCCTCGCGGGCCTGCTGGTAGAAACCCAGGGCGGCTTCGACTTCGTCCCTGGCCTCGGCGACGCGACCTCGAATGAGGCTGGCGTGGGCTCCGGTGCCCGCTTCGGCGAGGGCGACGACCGCAGCTTCGATGTCGCCCTGACCGAGGAAGGTGCCCGCCCGAAGACGTGCTCGGCGCTCCACGCGAATGCCCTCCTCGGGCAGGAACCCGAGGGTCTCCGAAGCGTCGTCGAAGGCCGCCACACCGACGAAGACTTCTGCTAGGTCGAGGATGAACTCCTCGTCTCCGGGAGGTCGGATTGCCGCGGCCGCGCGCCCCTCTTCGATGGCCAACGCCGGGGCCCCGTGGGTCGACGCATGCCAGGCCTTGATCAAATGAGCCCAGGCGCGCTGGGGGGCGGTGGCCGTGTCCGCGAGTTGGTCGAGCACGGCCGTCGCCTCTGCCGCAGCGGCGTCTGGGTCGCTATTGGCGAGTTTCAGAATGCGAGCCCGAGCAACGCGTACGTCGCCGGAGGCGTTGCCATCGGGGATGCCATCGAGGGCCGTGGTGGCGGCTTGAATGTCGCCGGCCCGAGCTTCGAAGTAGGCGTTGAGGGCGACGTAGCGCGGAGATGTCGGCCGGGATTCGCGGGCTCCTCGGCTGGCATCGAGAGCGTTTTCATAGTCGGCGGCGGCCGCGGCGACGAGGGCCAGGGTCCGCCGGACCTCGGCGTTGGTTTGCACCTGGAGAGGGAACTGGCTGATCGCTCCCCGGGCCCGGCCGATGTCTCCTCGGGCAAGAGCGAAGTAGGCCCCGGCGATGATCGCGTCGCGGTGGTGAAGCTCTTCGCCTTCGAGCATGACCAGCAATGCCTCGGTGGAGGCGGCCGCTTCGGGCACCCCGTGATCGATCAGGAGCGTCGCCTGGAGGCGGGCTCGGAGGGCGACGTCCTCCGAGTCGGATCCGTCGTGCTCGTCGGCGAGCTCGATGACCCGGTCGAGGCTGGCTCTCCGGCCATCTTCCTCGGCGGCGGCGAGAGCAGTCTGGATGCGTTCTTCGGCGCGGCCATCGAGCCAATAGGAGGCCCCGACGAATCCGATGATCCCGATGAAGAGCGGGACGGCGATGCCGATCGCGAAGAGTGGGGCTCGAGAGCCCTTCTTCTTCTGTACCTGCTGACCCTGCTGACCCTGCTGACCCTGCTGGCCGTGCTGAGCTGGAACCGGACGGGCAGGCACTCCAGCGCCAGGGGAGACCGCCTGGGGCACGCCGGGCGATGCCCCAGGCATGGGCGCACCGTGAGCGAATTGCTGGGGGCCGCCGGCACGGGGAACGGGCGACCCCGGATAGTCCATCGGTCCCGTAGGGGCGACCGCCGGCGGCGCCGCGTAATCCGCCGGACCCCCCGGTGCAAAAGCTGGCGCCGGCGCCGCACGCGGGGCGGGGAGGGGTCGCTGGGCGGCGGCGGGAGGTGCCGCAAAATCCGCCGGGCCCGCGGGGGCAAAGGCCGGCGGCGGCGCCGACTGGGGACGCGCAATGGTTCTCTCCCCGGGCAGAGCTTCGAGAGGGGCGAAGGCGCTCGTAGCGGCCTCGACCGCAAAGTCTTCGTCATCACTGGGGCGCGCGTAGGTCGGGGCGTTTTCCGCGAAGTCGACCGCCGGAGGTGGCACGAAGGCCGCCGGGGCCGGGACGTGGTACGGCGAGGGCGAAATTGGCGGACGGATCTCGTCCACGTCGGAGAGGTTCAGTTCGTTGGTGAGGAGCCCATCCTGGCCGACGTCGCCGGGGTCCGTGGCGACCTTCGCTTGGGGCGTCTGGGCAGCCGTGGGCTCCTCGGGAACGAACGCCGGGGCCGGCGGCCGCGGGGGAATACTGGACACCGAAGACGCATACCCGGGAGTCGCGGGAGCCCCAGGCGGCGGGGGGGGAAACTCCGACCCGGGGGGCGCGGGAAACGAGGACCTCGAAGAAGGCCCGGCCGGAGGCGCCGGCGGCACGGACCGGGGCGGCGCCGACCGAGGAGGCGGCGGCACGGACCGGGGCGGCGGCGCCGCCGGGGGAGGCGGCATCTGGCTGCCGGTCTGGGGCGGTGGCGGGATCGACGAGGGTCGGGCGATGGTCGCCTCACCCTGGAGGTAGGACACCTCCCCGGGGGCGTTCGGGTCGTACTGCGGCACCGAGCCGGTGACCACGTCCTCCCACTCGGGCGACTCGGTCTGCACCGTGGCGACCGCCTCGGGATCGAACCAGCGGTCGATCGTGGCCGAGGGGACGGGTTCTTCGGCGGCCACCTCGGACAGGAGTTCACGCGCTTCTTCGTCGCTCGGGTCGAGCTCGAGGGCGCGCCGGAAACTGTCCCGGGCCTTGTCGACCTGGCCATCGCGGAGATGTGCTTCTCCGAGGAGTCGATGGGCCGGCCCAGCCTCGGGACGGTCCCGAAGCACCGCCATCATCTCCGCGCGGACCTCGTCGTGACGAGAGAGCGCGAGCAAGGCCATACCGAGCAGAATGCGCACTTCCGTCATCGCGGGGCGCGACAGCAGGATTCGCCGGCAAGCTCGGACCGCCTCCTGGTAGCGGCGCTCGGCGATCAACTGCTTGGCACGGGCGCTAAGGTCCTCGGTCGAGGTGCCCATCGGGTGGTCAGGGTAGTCGGCTGGGGCCCCGGGGGAAAGTAAAGACCCGTCCTCAGACCGAAGCTGTGCGATTTTCGCTGATTCGGGATATTTCCAGGCGGAGGCGGTGCAGATCGGCGTCGGTCAGAGCCTCAGCTCCCCAGCGGCTGGCCTCGTAGCGGGCCGTGACCTCATCGACGACGTCAGCCGACACAAAACCCAGGGCCCGAAGGGTCTCGGCGTGTTCTCGCGGGGTACGAGTGTCCGGACGGGGATGACCGCGCCTCCGGAGGGCCCTTTCGAGGTCACGATAGAGGGAGACCGCGGCCCGAATGGTGGGGCTCTCGTCGATCTCACGACGGCGCGAGGGGCGCCGGAAGAGCCGGGCCACGACCCAGCCAGCGAGGCCGAGGAGCACGAGGGACCCCACGAACATCGCCCAGGGGCTCAGCGGCGCCCGAGACGACGGGGCGGCGCCTGGGGCATGTCCGCCGTCATCGACGAGGGAAGAAACGGCCCGGCGCGCCTTCGACAGAAAGCGGAAGACTCGGCGCAGGCCATCGACCTGAGAGCGGATGTCGTATCCCACGATGTCGCTGGCCCACCGCGTACGAATCGCGTCCATCATCGCCCGAACGTCGGCCATCAACCCTTCGTCGACGGCGAGCTCACCGCGAGCAGGCGGGGTCGGGTCGAAGGCCACCCAACGCCCGTCGAGGTGAGCTTCGACCCAGCTGTGAGCGTCTCCCTGCCGCACGGAGTAGTACCCGCCGTAGGGGTTGTAGGTCGCGCCGGCAAACCCAGTCACGTTGCGGGTCGGCACGCCGAGGCTCCGGAGCATTACCGACATCGCCGTCGAGTAGTACTCGCAGTGGCCGTAGCGGGCCTCGAAGAGGAATGCCTCGAGGGGATCACCATCGCCCACCCGGGGCATCTCGAGGGAGTAGCGGTAAAGGCCGCTATCCCGGAGGTGGGCCTGAATCAAGGCCGCCCTTTCACGGTTGGTCACGGCGCCTGCGGTGAGCTCAGCCGCGAGAGTGGAGACGCGGTCGACGCGCCGCGGGAGCGCGAGGTAGCGGTCGCGCTCGTCGGAGTCGAGTTCGTCGACGAAGACCTCCCCGGGATCGGACGACGCGTAGACCGTGTACCGAAGCCCCAGACCATCGTCGTCGACGTACCGGTACTCGTCTCCGGCCGAAGAGTTGACCTGTCGGGCGCGGTCTCGGGCTGCTTCGACGCGCGGCGGAATCTTCACGCCCACTGCACGCTCCGGCAAGAAGAGCACGGGTTCGTCGAGGCGATCGAGGATCACCTGGAGCTGAACGTCCTCGGGCAACGCCTGGCGCCGAAATGGGAAGTACTCGCCATCGGAGCGCATGGAGACGCTCTCGGCGGTGGTACGCGTCCAACGCCGACCGTCATAGTGGTCGAAGGAAGTTCCACGCATGCGCAACGCGAGTTGGGCCGGTACGACCGCTGACTCCGGGTTGCCTGGTCCGTCCTCATCGAGCGGGCCCAGCTGGAGGCGCATGACGACCGTCGGGTCGTCTCGAATGACGCCGAAATCTCCAAGCTCGATATTGCGTCCGAAACCCGCCGTCCGTTGCCCGCCGCGGCCTCCGAACGAAAGAAAGCCGAGCCCCACCCGCGGGAACGCGAGGAAGAGGCCGACGGTGAGCAAGAAGATCGGAAGGGTCAGGGCCGCCGTTCCGAGGAGGAAGCCGGGGCCGACGATGCGTCGCGACGCGAGGACCCGGCGCACGTCGGGACCGAGCTGCGCGCCAGTCTCTCCCGTCGGCCGACCTCCCTGGTACTTGCCCTCGATCTCGCTCCGGAGCTGGGAGAGCACCAACATCCACGGAGTGGTGATCACGAAGCCGATGAAGACGAAGCCATACGCGAGGTCCGTCGAAAGCACCGTGGCGGCGATCAAGTGGAGGAACGCCAGGATCGCGATTTGCTGGTGGTCCTTCGCGGTAGCGCGGTTGAAGAGGCGCGAAAGCTGGAGGAAGGCCGCGTACTCGAGGCCGAGGGCGAGGAAGGGCCCACCGAGAACTCCTCGGACGATCTGGAAGACGAAGAACGCCACGACCGCGGCGTTCCAACCGCGGACCCATCCCGCGGTGCGGACACGGTCGCCCTCTACGAAGAAGCTGCCCAGGTAGGCCACGAGGATGAGGCCCTGGACGGCGATGCCCAGCTCACCGCCGAGGGTCAGTGCGTACAACCCGAGGGCGGCGATGAGGTAGGTGACGAGCTTGTGCAGCAAGGCGAAGCTCACGGCGCGCCCTCCGCGTCACCCGCATCTTGGGTGGCTTTTGGGGCGGCTTTGGGGGCGGCTTTTGGGGCGCCCCGGGAGACTACCGGCACCACGATGGACCGGGAGGCACCGGCCGGGACGGGATCCGAGGGATCAGCTGCCGTGAGCCGTGCGAGGAACGCCCAGATGGGGTCCGGAGAGCCTCCCGGAAACACGACTTTGGACCGAGCGCCGCGGACCGCGACGTCGATCGCGGCTCCCCGGGTCAAGGCGGCCGCGGCGAGGGAAGCCACCTCGCTCACGGCGCGCTCGAAACCGAGATCCCAGCTCTCACCGGCGGCGGCGGGGCGGGCGTTGTCGAGGACGAGGGTCATGCGCGCCGCTGCATCGCGCTCGCGCTCCCGAACCACGATGCGCCCGAGGGCGGCGCTCCTTCGCCAGTGGATCGCTCGCGCCTCATCGCCGGGACGGTATTGCCGCAGCCCGGCTACCTCGGTGCCCGGGCCCACTCGCCCGACGGGATGGTCCGCCCCGTCGTCTATGCCTCGAAGCAGCCCCTGGTCGACGTCGACCAGCTGCGGATAGACCAGAAGCTCTTCCGGCCCCTCGTGGAGAAACGC
Source organism: Deltaproteobacteria bacterium (assembly GCA_003647065.1). Taxonomy (GTDB): domain Bacteria; phylum Myxococcota_A; class Polyangia; order Polyangiales; family B10-G4; genus B10-G4. The sequence goes on from QMMC01000008.1 coordinate 17,734, forward strand.
CTTTTCGACGAGGCCGAAGGGATACCGGGTCCCCACCCGAAAGCCCGAGAGGTTGAGGATGCCGCGCTTTTGGGGGACGCGTTCGTAGGCCGCCTGGGTCGTGCCCGCGGCAGGGATCTTGAGGAAGTAGCAGCGCCTATCGGTGGGCTCGTCCTCGGCGCGGTCTTCGACCTCGAGGGAGTAGCTCGGCAGGCGGCGTTTCACATTGTCGACGTGCAGTTCGACGAGGGTCGGCGTGCGCGCAAAGGCCCGGGTCGGCAGCCGACGAGTCACGAAGACCCGCATGAGCGCGATCTCCGACAGGACCATGCTCAGCAGGAGAAGGCTGAGCATCAGCCCGAGCATGAGATAGAGGAGGTTGTTGCCGGTGTTCACCGCCGCGATGCCGACGCCGACGGTCACGAAGACGAAGGCCTTGCCCCCGCGGGTCAGCCGGGCCCGGCGGCGCGGCCCCGGAGCGCGCCTACGAAAACGACTACGGAGCCCCGCCAAGGCCGCGGCGATCATTGGTGTGGCTCTGGATCCCGCACTAAACGGGTACGGCCAGGGTGCTGAGGAGGTCACGAATGACGCGCTCGGCGTCGTCACGGCGCCCGGCAGTGTCGGGGCTCCCGGCGACGCGGACGCGATGAGCCAGGACGGGGACCGCCAGCGCCTTCACGTCGTCCGGCGTGACGTAGGTTCGACCCACGACCAGGGCGTGAGCTCGGGTGGCGCGTTCGAAGGCGAGGGCCCCTCGGGTCGAAGCGCCGAGGGAGAGCATCGAGCTGTGGCGGGTTGCGACGACGATGTCGTGCAGATAGTCGAGGACCGACTCTTCGACGCGCACCTGGTCCACGGCCTCCTGGGCCGCGACCAGGGCCGCTTCGTCGACCACGGTGGTGAGCTTGTCCGTCGGCTCGCCGCCGCGCCGCCCCCCGAGGACCCGGCGCTCGACTTCCTTGGACGGATAGCCGATCGACAAGCGCATCAAGAACCGGTCGAGCTGCGACTCGGGCAAGGGGTAGGTGCCGTAGAACTCCTCGGGGTTTTGCGTCGCGACGACGAAGAAGGGTTCCTCGAGGATGCGGGTAACTCCGTCGATCGAGACCTGCCGTTCGTCCATCGCCTCGAGGAGGGCGCTCTGGGTCTTCGGGGTCGTTCGGTTGATCTCGTCCGCGAGAAGGACGTTGGTGAACACGGGGCCCGGGCGGAACGAAAACTCACCCCGGTTCTGTTCGTAGATGGAGCCACCGAGGACGTCGGCGGGCATCAAGTCGCTGGTGAACTGAAGGCGCCGGAAGTCGACGCCGACGGAGCGTGCGAGGGCGCGGGCGAGAGTCGTCTTGCCGACCCCGGGCACGTCTTCGATGAGGAGATGCCCACGGGCAAAGAGCGAGGTGACGGCGAGTTCGACCACCTCGCGCTTGCCCTCGAGGGCCTTCCCGACGTTCGCGACGATGCGCGCGGCGACATCCGCGGCGCCGGCGTCGATGGGAGTGGCGGCTTGCACGGCGATGGAATGTAGCACGGTCACCGCGCCACAACGGCGCTGGGACCTCGCTTCATTCCTCGGGTGTGGTCGGGGGACCGCTCGTCGGGATCGACAAGACGATGGTCGTGCCTCCCCGCGCCGACGCATCGTAATGGACCTCACCGCCGTGGGCACGGACGAGGGAACGGGCCAGGGACAGGGCCAACCCCATGCCGCCGATTCGATGACCGGATACGGAGGTGATCGAGTGGAAGGCATCGAAAACCCGCTGACGGTCTTCGTCCTGAACCGAGGGTCCGCTGTCGGTCACGGCGACCCGCACCGCCCCCGCGGCGCTGCGCGCCGAGAGCCGAATCGCTCCGCCCTCCATGGCACGGGTGGCATGGCGGAAGAGGCAGAGGAGGGCCTGGACGATACGCGCGCGGTCGATGTGCAGCGGGGGCAGGCCCGGCTCGAGCTCTTCTTCGATAGTGAACCCATCACCGATTCCGGTCCGGAGGGCCACCATGTCGCGGCCTTGCCTGGTGGCCTCCGCGAGCAGCGCCACGGTCGGTGTCCACTCTCGGCGAAGGGGCAGCCGCCCGGCGTCGAGGCGCGCGGTATCGATGATGTCGTTGAGCAACTCAAGGAGTTCAGAGCCGCTGCGCTGAATGACAGCCACGTTCTCTCGCTGCCCGGGGGTGAGGTCTCCGCCGATGTCCGAGGTGAGGAGTTCGGAGAAGCCCATGATGGAATTGAGGGGGCTCCGGAGGTCGTGACTCATCGACGCCATGAAGATGGTCTTCTGAGCTTGGCTCTCTTCGATCGTGGTCTTCACCTGGCGCTCCACGTCCAAGCTCGCGCGCAGCCTTTCGATGACCCGATCGAGCTCGTCTGCGATCTCACGGACGGACAGATCCAGGTCCGAATCCGGGACGGCCGGCTCCGGCTCTGATTCCGTCACCAGTTGCATGCCGCGGGTGTCCGCCGCGACGGATACGCGCCGCCGAAGGCTCTCGACGTCACCCACCAGGGTGAGGGCCGCTCGGGAAGAGAAGCGGTGAATGAAGAAGGACAGACCGACCGTGGTGAGGAGCCCGGACGCGAGGGTGATGGCCAACCAGGACCCCGGCGCGCCTTGGAGAGCAATGGCCGTCGCCACCAGGCCCACGCTGCCCACGACCGCCGCCGCGTGAAACGACGCGAGGCGCTCATAGGGCGCGGCGGGTATCGGGGCGAGTTCGGCGGCGGGGAAGGCGGTGATCCACGGCCTCATGAAACGGCGGATGCCGAGGGACTGGGGCACCGCGCCGGCAGCGGCGACGCCCAGGGCGAAGAGCGCTACCGCGAGCGTCGTCGCCCCGTGCCCGAGGGCCCAAGGAGAGAAGGCGATGGCGATCACCCAGGCGAACCCGATGATGAGCTGCATCCGGCGACCGGCCTGGACCGCGTCGCTCAAAGCCGTCGGCGACGGCGGCAGTGCATCGTCGCCACTCTTGCGGTGAACCGCGACACGAAAGAGGGGCGCGGTGCGATGCACGGTCTGGGCCGTCACCGCGAGCATCGCGACGAAGGGAATCGAGAACAAGGCCATGATGGCCCAGGCCTGGCCCCCGACCGCGAGGGCGGCTCCGCCGGGATCTCCAAACGCGACGAAGCCGAGGAGCAGCCCCCCCTGGACCACCCAAATGACCCCGCCGAGGCCGGCCATCGCGAAGGCGACTCTCGCGGGAGTCGGGAGTTCAGCGCTCATCGCGAGCCTCCGGTGACTCTTGTGACTCTTGCGACTCTTGCGACTCTTCTGAGGTCGCTTCGACGAAAGGCAGGTGTACGTGAAAGGACGAGCCCTCGCCGGTCACGGAGTCCAGCCAGATGCGGCCGCCGTGCAGATCCGTCAGTCGCTTCACGATGGCGAGGCCGAGACCGCTGCCCTGAGTCCTCCGGAGCACACTGCTCGAGACCTGGGTGAACTCGAGGAAGATAGAGTCTCGCTCCCCCGGGGGGATCCCTGGCCCGGTGTCATGCACGCTAAACCGAATGCCGCCGTCCTCGGAGACCGCTTCGAGGCGTACGCTGCCTTCGGACGTGAACTTCAGGGCGTTGGTGCCGAGATTGACGAGGATCTGGCGTAGGCGTTTTTCGTCGGCGTAGAGCTTCGGCAGGTCATCGGCGACATCGACGAGGAGCTCGATCGGCTTCTTGCGCAGCTGCCCCGCGAGGAGTCGGTGAACCTCGACGACGATGGCCCCGGCGTCGATCTCTGCGCGGGAGAGCGAGATGTGACCGGACTGGAGGGCCGCCATGTCGAGGACGTCATCGACGAGGTCCGCGAGATGCTGTCCGGAGGAGTTGATGGTCTCGGCATCTTCGCGCTGGGACGGGGTGAGGGGCCCATCGATTTCGTCGAGGAGAACCGAAGCGAAGCCGAGGATCGAGTTGAGGGGCGTGCGCAGTTCGTGGCTCAGCTCGGTCAAGAACTCCGTCTCGAATCGGTCTTCTTCTTCGGCCTCGAGGCGCCGGTCCCGGTGCATCGCCAAGAAACGCTCGCGGCTCTCGAGGACACGTTCGATCTGCACACTCAAGGCAGCGACGCGAGTCTGATCGGTCGCCGAAAGCGAATGTAGCGACCCCGCCTCGCTCGCCGCAAGGGCCCCCCTCACCGAGGCGAGCTCCCGAGGAAAACCGGCGAGGAGGGCCCGGAGGCCCCAGAAGCCGAGACCCAGCAGGAAGACCAGCACGGCGATCGAGTAGGCGGACAATCCGCGTCCGGGGGGCACGAACGCGAGGAGCGTGACGAGGGCGGAGACGGCACCGAGAGCGGTGGCCGCCCGGGCCAATCGCGCGGCTATGGAGTGACCCGGCATCGACTTCGCAAGCGCGAAGGTATCAGGTCAGAGCTTCTAGAGCGGCGACCGTTTGGGGTCATACAATCGGTCGCGCCGGGCGATGGCGTGGGCGACTGCGGTGAGGAGGGGTTCGAGACCGCAGCCCTCGGTGACATGGGCGGTGACGGCGTAGCGCCGCGGCGCGAGGTGGCGGAGGCTGGCCACGACGCCGGGTGCTCGGATCATCGCTCGATCTCCGTCCCAACGGCAGCTCGGATCGGCACGCCCGGCCCCCGCCGGGAGATCCGCGCTCACCGAGCACAGTACCGAGGCCCGGGGCTTCGGGGGATTCGCGTCGGGAATCGGATGCTCGAGGCCGCCGTCGCAAAGCAGCTCGAAGGCGACCTCGCCGTGGACGATGCGAGCACCGTGGTGGGAGTTGCTGCGGGCGGTGGCGGTCATGATCCCTCCCTGACCTCGTTGCTTCAGCGCTGCCGGGCATTCGAGGAAGACAAGGAGAGGAGCATAGCGCGAAGGGCCGCACCGCGCATTTTGCGGCGAGATCACCGAGCAATTCCGACGATCACGTTAGAATTGAACGGCCTCTTTCGACTCAGAGCAGGTCAGAGCAGGACGACGTCTTCGACGTCGAGGGCTTCCTGGGCCACGACGCTTCGGGTCTCTTCGTCGCGGGTGGTGGCGAGCTCGTAGAGCTCGCCGAGCAAGGTGGGATATTTCTTGATCGCCTGTTGGAACTGATCCCGGCTCAACTCGAGGGCCACGGTGTGGTGGCGGGCGGTCACGTCGGCGGTGGCGGGACGCCGGAGGACGAGGCTGATCTCCCCCACCACGTCACCCGGGCCGAGGTCCGTGATGTGGATGTGGTCCCCGTCCTCGTCCACGCGGCTGACGGCGACGGTGCCGCTGGCGAGAAGGAAGAGCCCGCCTGCCTCTTCGTCATGGGTGACCAACCTCTCGCCGGCCTCGAAGGTGCGCGTTTCGAAGCGCGCCATGAGCTCCTCTCTTTCGCCAACTTCGACCGCTGCCAGAATGCCGCTGTGGCGCATCAGGTTGGCCACCATGCGCGCCTGGCAGAAGCTGCCGAGTTCGCGTCCGAGGCTCGGGTCTCGCTTGGCGAGTTTCTCGAGGGTGTCCCTGGGAAAGCAGAGCATGCGGGTCGGCTCGAGGGCGCGCACCGAGGCGGCGCGGGGCGCGTCGCTGACGAGAGCCATCTCTCCAAAGAGGGCCCCCGGACCCAACGCGGCGAGGCGAACTTCGGATTCGCCCGCGGTGCGCACGGCCTCGGCCATGCCGCGGACCACGAGGAAGGCCGCCTTGCCCTCGGCCCCCTGGTCGATGATCGTCGCGCCCGCCGCGGCGTCGGAAATTGTCGCCGCCTCGAGGAGGCGACCGAGGGTGGCCGAAGCGAGGGCAGAGGATAGGGGAAGCTGGGGAACGGGCGCGTCGGCGTCGGCGGGATCGGCGGTCGCGAGCCAGGCACGGAGCCCCTCCTCGGCCCGGTCGAGGAGACCCGGGCCAGATAGCGACTTCATCTCGGCGCTCAACTCGACCTGAGTCGGCAACGGAGGCGGAGTGGGGTGGGCATCGGGGCGGGCCCGCTTGGAGTCCCGGGCGAACACCTCGGCCACCGATGTGCGGAGGGCATTGCCTTCCGCCCCGGCATCGACGGCGAGGCAGATGGCCACGGTGGCCCCGCCCATGTCGCCGCGACGGACCGACGCATCGACGAGACGGGTGAGCGCCTCTTTGGCGATCTCGGGGCGGCCCTCCTCGGTGAGTACCTCGGAGATCAGCGCCGCAGCCTGGAGCTCGTCGTTCGACGCCTCGAAGATGGCGAGGGCGAGACGCAGCGCGTCCTCGCCCTCCCCCGCATAGCGATGGGCATAGGCTCGGTCGAGCTGCGACAATCCTGAGGTGGGCATCGCCCGCAGGTTACCGGAACACCCCGGCAGCTGTCAGGCGACTGTCAGGGGGCCCCGGGCATGGGGGTCATCACCGCCCCGGTACCCACGATCGTGGCCGGGGCCGCGGTGAAGGGCATGCCGATCGACAGGCCATCTCGGATATGGGGGTCGAGCAAGCAGTCGCGGCCCTCGATCCGAGTCCCATCACCATCGATGCACGCGGTGACGACCGGTTGGCACCCCGCTCCGCGGGCAATTTCGAACGACTCGAGGCCGTCGCCATCGAGGTCCACGTCCGGGGCGCTCGGCGGCAGCACGATCGCCCCGCCGAGGATCAGGTCGGCGAAGGAGGGCGGCGGACCGTCCGGATCGCCACACGCCGGCTGGCCGCCGATGAGGGGGATGTCGGCGGGAACGGGGATGGCAGCCATCAGATCGAGGGGCACGGCGCCGCAGATCAGACCATCGTCGAGGTGACTGAGGGTCCCCGAGGTCGCCCGAGTCGTACTGGCGATGCGGCTCTGGCGAATCTCGATCGGAAGGAAGAACCCCGTAATCGCGATGTCTTCGGGGCCTGCCGCGAGGAGCCGCGAGGCGATGGAGCCCACGAAGGAGATCATCGGGTTTCCATCGGCGTCGAAGGCGCCGTCGGCGGCGATGTACTCGCCGGCGGTGGCCGTTTCTTCGCCGTTCATCCAGGCAACGTTGACGGCGGGGTCGTCGATGCCCATCAGGTCGTCGAGGCCGCGCATGTTCAAGAGGACGGTCATCTGGTCGGTGAGGTCACCGTCGCCGCCGCCGATGACGCCGAGGAGGGAACCGATGTTCTCGCCGAACTCGTTGTCCGGCACGCCGTCACCACTGTAATCGCAGCCTACGCCGCTGCCGCCGATCGACAGCGTGTCGATGACCATGCTGACTTCGAGGCGGCAATCGGCGCCACAGCCGTCCCAAGGGTCGGTGTTGCCGTCGTCGCACTGCTCGCCCGGATCGATGACGCCGTTGTCGCAGAGTTCGAGCTCCTGGCAGTCCGCCGAGCAGCCGTCGCCGTCGACTTCGTTGCCGTCGTCACAGATCTCGCCGACCGAGATGTCGCGGATGCTGTTGCCGCAGGTCTCGTCGGAGGCGCAGTCGGAGCGGCATCCATCGCCGGAGCGGTTGTTGCCGTCGTCGCAGATCTCGCCGTCGTCGAGGCTGTTGTCGCCGCAGTGGGCCTCGCGGAAGCAGGTCGCGTCACAGCCGTCTCCCGGCGTCGTATTGCCGTCGTCGCAGCTTTCGCCCGGATCGAGGGCGCCATCGCCGCAGGCCGGGGGCGGGCCCGAGTCGAAGGGCGGCATCGTGCTGTCGGTGTCACCACCATCGGCCCCCCCATCGGGAACCTCGGCATCGAAGTCGATCCCGCTGTCCTCATTAGAGTGAGACTCCCCGCAGCCGAACCCGAGTAGGGCCCCTACCAACACCACCAAGCCAAGCTTCGCCATCTCGAACCTCCTGCGCACCGCCCCCACGAATGCGGTGGGGAACTGTACCCGATTTGCTCACCTTCGCCAGGGACCGGGAAGGGCACCCGTTGCGAGGCCAATACGGCGCCAATATCGCGCCCAGATGGTGGAAGAACGGTGCCCAGAAGGGGGCGCAGACATTCAGTCGCTGAGGCGGGCGAGGGCCGAACGGGCCCGGCGCAGCTCTTCGGCAAGGCTCAGGGCTTTGATTGCGTCGATGCCGGCGTTACGGCGGAGGAAAGCTCGGAGGAAGGTCTCGGCCCGGCCCGTGTCACCGACGAGGGTGGCGATCATACCGAGGAGATACTGGCCGTATCCCTCCTGGACATCGGATGCCTCGAGATCGCTGACGATCTCCGAAAGCCCCTCGGGAGCCCCGCCGGCGTCGAGCTCGACGTAGGCGGCATGGGCCAAGATCACCGGGCGGTCCCGGGTGGCCCAGCGCTCGGCCCGGCGCAGGGAGGCGAGGGCATCTTCAGCTTTGCCGGAGTAATGTTGATACGTCGCCAGGGACCACAGATGAAACGACCGGCGCGCCGCCGGTGAGCGCCGGTAGGCTAGGCGCTGGTGACGAACCGCCTCGTCCTCGCGCTCGAGGGCGAAGAGGACCCGGGCGAGATCGTGATGGGCGATATCTGAGAGGGGGCCTACCTGAGTCATCTGGAGGGCGGTCTCGGCAGCGGCGCCGAGGCTTCGCTCCTCGAGCTGGGCGAGGTAGAGCTGCCGGAGCAGCAGTACGTGGGTGTCCGGCAGGATCGTGTCCGGAGCTAGGTCCAGACCCGCCCGGGCGAAGTGAGCACGACCGTGGGAAGAATCCGCCGTCAGGGCCCGGGAGAGGTAGTCCTCCGGCACCTCGGGCACCTCCAACGACTCTGTCGCTTCTGTCACGGACGACACACCAGGCTCCCCGTTTGATACGCTTTCCACAGTTGTAGCACAGACGGTTCATCCTGCGCACACCACGTGATTCCCGGATGATAGCCCTAGTTATCCACAGGTTGTCCAGTGCAACTCACGTACTGTGGACAAGACGACTCCTGAGAATCGCACAGAAATCCAGCGCGGCGCAGCCCTGAGGGTCAGAGGGCGCCACGAATCGAGCGGACAACCGGGGTCTCGAGGTATCGCTCTCGAACCTGGGGACTGCGTATCTGGGACAGGCGCAGCTCGACGACCTTGTAGGCCTTCGCGTAGGCGAGGCGAGCATCGGTCTCGTCGCCGAGGCGCTCGTGGGCCCGGGCGAGAGCGAGGTGAACACGCTCGCCGCGCTCGATGGGACCCCGGGCGCCAATGGAACCCCGAACGTCGGTGATCGCTCGGCGCGCCTCTTCTACCTTGCCGCGGAGTGCGAGGATCTCAGCGAGGCGGGCCTGGGCTAGGAGCTGGTAGACGATGATTCCAGCACCGGCCGCATAGGTGACGGCCTGACCGGCGGCCTCCTCTGCCTGTTCGAGGCGACCCGTGGTCTGCTCGAGGGAGGCCCGAACCATGCGCTCTCGGGCCTGGTCGTACCGATCTTCAGTGCGCTCGGCGATACGACGAGCCCGGTCGAGGTTCTCGGCAGCTCGGTCGGGCTCCTCGAGGGTCTCGAGGACGAGTTCGGCCATGGCACAGAGGGCGTCGGCCCGGCCGCCGTCATCACGGATCACCTCCATGACGTCGTCTGCGCGCTCCAAGAACTCGAGGGCGAGCTCGACCTCCCCGAGCTCGGCGTTGAGCTGTCCAACGTTGGATAGCTTGCGCCCGAGGTGCATACGGTCGCCTATCTCACGATCGATACCTATCGAGGCACGTATCACAACCGACGCATCTTCGAACTCACCCAGGGAGGCCAGCGCGATACCCAGGCCATTGAGGGCCATGGATTCGTTGCGCTTGATCGCGAGCCTTCGGAAGATGACGATCGCCTCGGCGTTGGCCTCGATCGCCGCATGCACGCGGCCCAAGCGCCGGACGATCTCCGCCTTCTGCACGAGGACCGAGCCCCGGGCCGCCAGGAGGGACCGGTCGAGGCCGCAGCGGGCCAGGGCCTGATCGCAGAACTCGAGGGCCTGGGGCACGTTGTCGGTCTCCCGGGCGAGCTGCGCCGAGAGCCGGAGGGCCTCGACTTCGCCGCCCTTGTCCTCGGCTTCGGCGGCACAGGTCAGGGCGTTTTCGAGGTAATCCGCGACCCCGAGGGTCCGGGAGTGATCGAGCTCGAAGCGAGCCGAGCGGTTCATCGCCATCGCGACCATGGCCGGGTCGCCATTTTGCTTGGCGCTGCTTCTCAATGCCTCGAGCTCGAGCTGCTGCTCTCGATAGGAACCCATGCCCCGGAGGATTTGCTCCCGGGCTTCGTGAGCATAGAAGCGCCCCGGGGCCTTCGGCGGCAACAAGGTGAGGGCGCGCGCGAAAAACCGCAGTGCTTCCCGGTTCGAGTATACAGCGCGGGCCCGGGCGGCGGCCTGGAGGTAGGCATCGGCCGCGGCGGCGAGGTCACCGGCCCGCTCGAGGTGCCGGGCGACCCTGGCCGGGGGGGCGGCCACTCGCTGCACCGAAAGCCAGGCGCCGATCCGCTGATGCATCGCCTCTCGATCGGCGTCGTCGGTCGTCTCGTAGGCCACGTGACGAACCACGGCCGATGGGAAGCGATATGTATCACCGTGAGCCTTCGAGACGAAGCCTCGCGCTTCGAGGGCTTTCAGAGCATCGCTGAAGTCGATACCGCTCATCTTCCGGAGGGCGGTCGGGCCCATACCGGCCCCGGCGGCGGCGAGCCAGCGAATCGCCTTTCGTTCGGCATCGGGGAGTTCGTCGAGGCGAGCCGCGATCACCCCTTCGAGGGTCGTCGGCAAGGCGATCGGCACCCCGGGCTTGCGGACGACGCGCCGGTCTTTTCCCTCCCCAGTGACGGTGACGACGCCGCGGTCGACGAGAGCCTCGACCAGCTCGATGACGAAGAAGGGGTTGCCCCCGGCCCGCTCGACGATGGCCTGGGCCACGTCTCCGGGGACCTGAGCGCCATCGAAGCGACTCGTGATGAGGCGGCGACGCTCGGCGTCGGGGAGCTCACCGACCTCGATGTGGGGCAATCCGGCGAGGACGACTTCGGTCCGGGGATCTGGACGGGTGGAGAACGCCGCCATCAGGGGCACCCCGTCGTTGCTGGTCGAGAGGCTGGCAAAGAGCTCGAGGCTCGGTCCGTCCGCCCACTGGAGGGCATCGATCCAGACCAGGAGAGGCTTCTGCGCCGCGAGAGCGCCGAGGAGGATGCGGCACGCCCGACGGATCTGGCCCGGACGCTCGGCCGGGTCGGCGCCGTCATCGATGCCCGGGATGAGGAGCAGCTCGAGGCCCGTGGTCACGAGCTCCCGTTGATCCTCGTCGGCGATCGCGGCCCCGGCCCATGTATCAATCGCAGCGCTTGCTTCGTCGCGGCCCGACTCATCGTCGATCCCCAGAGCCTCCCGGACGACGTCCGCCGCGGTAGCAAAGGGGACGTCGCTCGCTCCAAAAGCGCACTCGGCGTGCAGAAGCCGGGGCTTGGGGTCGAGGGAATCGATGGCTGCCGAGACGAGGGCCGTCTTGCCCACGCCGAGATCCCCGGTGAGGGCCAGGTAGACCGAATGGCGCTGGTCGACGGCCTCACTATACGCCTCGGCGAAAGCCCGAAGCTCCTCGTCCCGACCGATGAGCCCCGCCCCGGCGCCGATGGATCGGGCGTCCGCGGCACGCTCTTCCCGAGTCCGAGCGCCGCGCAGTCGATGGGTCCGGAGGCCCCGGGTGCCCGTGCCGCTGCCCTGGGTATCGACCTCGACCTCCCCGGCATCCTCGTCGAAGCTGAAGACGCGACGAACGAGGCGGTAGACCTCCCCGGCGACGAGGATCTCGCCAGGGTCGCCCTCCTCCGAGAGGCGCTCGGCGACCGCCAGGACAGCGCCGACGGGCTCGTAGCGAATCAGGCGTCCCCGTTGGTCCCGAACCGTGCTCACGACGCCCCGGGACACGCCGAGGGACGCACTCAGGGGCTCCTCGAGGTCGACAGAAAGCCCCTGGAGGGCATCGACGACGTCGAGGCCGAGGGTCATGGAGGCGAGGGGATCGTGAACCGACGCCCGGCGTAGGCCGAGGATGAATCGGAAGTGATCCCTCCCTGCGCCGTCAGGCCAGCTGAGGACCGCGTCGGACTTGTAAGCGATGTCCGCGAGGACCCGGGTGGCCTCTTCGTCGAGCATGCTGGGCCTAGAGCCCGCGCTGACTCGGCCCGCGACGACCACGACGTGGCGCCGCTCCCGGTGCTCCCGTTCGGCGTTGGCCACGGCGCTCGCGATGGTGGCGTCGGTCTGGCCAGACGGTTCGCGAGCCGCCCCGGCGTCCGGGCTCGTCGCCTCCCGGGGCACCATCTCGGTGATGAAGCGCTCGAGGGTCTCTCCATCGACCATCTCGTCACAGCCGTGAAGCCAGGTGCCGAGGGCCGATGCGAGCTGCCGCGCCGTTTCGTAGCGGTCCTCGCGTTCGAAGGCGAGGGCCTTCTGCACGATCTCCGCGAGGCCCTTGGGGACCGCGGGGTCGACGTCCGCCGGCTGGGTGACCTGGCCCGAGCGCACCTTCTCGAGCACATCGAGGCCGTGTTGCCCGGGGTACATCGGGCGGTTCATCAAGAGCTCTGCGAGCAGCACCCCGAGGGAGTAGACGTCGCTGCGCCGGTCAACCCGGTCCCCGCGGGCCTGTTCCGGCGACATGTAGCTGAACTTGCCTTTGATGACCCCGGTGTCCTCGGAGACCATGCGCGCCTTGGCGATGCCGAAGTCGGCGATCTTGACGATGCCCTCGTGGCTCAGGAGCACGTTCTGGGGGCTGACGTCCCGGTGGACAATCTCCATCGGCTCGCCGCGCTCGTCCTTACGCTTGTGGGCGCAGTCGAGGCCCCGGGCGACCTCCATGGTGGCGTAGGCGCCGATGGCGTAGGGGATGCGGCTGCCCCGACGCCGGGCCGCGGCCACGAGGCGACCGAGATCGAGACCGTCGACGAACTCCATCGCTAGGAGGAACTCGTCTTTGACCTGCTCGAAGGCGTAAACCTGAACGATATTGGGGTGATTGAGGCGCGTCGCGATCTTGGCCTCTTCGAGGAACATCGCGATGAACTTTGCGCTCCGGGCGAAGGTCGGCAGCACGCGCTTCACGACGAGGATCTTCTCGATGCCCTCGGCGCCGGTGCTCTTGGCGAGGAATACCTCGGCCATGCCGCCCGCCCCGAGGCGCCGGATTACCTGATAACGCCCCAGGCGCTCGGGGATGGGACCGCTGGCCTCTCCGCTCACGGCGGCAGTGTACATTCATTCGGCGCCGAAGACCCAGCCGGCTGGCGGGCAGCCAGCTCCCCGAGGTATACCCCGTTTCGATGATCCCGCTGGCTCGGCCGACCCTGGGGCAGGAAGAGACCGACGCGGTCGCCGAGGTGCTGTCTACCGGTATGCTCGTCCAGGGAGAGCGGGTCGCCCGCTTCGAGGCGGGGCTCCGAGAGCGGACGTGCCGGGTCCACGCGGTGGCGGTCTCGTCGGGGACCGCAGCCCTCGAGCTCGCCCTCGAAGCCCTCGGTATCGGTGCCGGCGACGAAGTCCTGGTCCCCGCGTTCACTTGGCCGAGTCCGGCCCACGCCATCCGGCGCCGCGGCGCCACGCCGGTCCTCGTCGACGTCGACCCGGACGAATGGAACGCGACCGCCGCGGCCTTCGGGGCAGCGCGGACAGGGATGACCCGAGCCGCCATCGCCATCGATCAGTTTGGCGCCCCGGCCCGTCACCCGGAAATCGCGGAGGCCCTCGGGGACCTGCCGGTCATCGAAGACGCGGCGTGCGCCATCTGAGCGTCCCTCGGTGATCGCCCCGCAGGGGCCTTCGGGCGAATGGCCTGCCTCAGCTTCCACCCCCGGAAGGTCCTGACGACCGGCGAGGGAGGAGCCGTCGTCACCGACGACCCGGACCTCGCCGACCGCATCCGCACCCTTCGCAATCACGGCCAGGCTTCCCCGGGAAAGTTCACCGAAGCCGGCGGCAACCACCGCCTCACCGAGATCCAAGGGGCCCTCGGCCTCGTCCAGCTCACCCGCCTCGACGCCATGATCGCGCGGCGGCGACACCTCGCCGGCCGCTACCGGGAGGCCCTAGGGGGCCTGCCTCTCCGCTGGCAACGACCGGCGCCGGGCGCCGAAGGGAACGCCCAGACCTTCGGGTTGGTCCTCGACGAAGATGCGCCGATGACTCGCGACGCCCTCCTCGGTCACCTCAAAGAGGCAGGCATCGGCGCGGGCATCCTTTCTTACGCCCTGCACCGCCTCGACACCGTGAACCCAGCTGACGACGCGGCATACCCGGTAACCAGCTCCCTCATCGACCGGGGCTTCGCGGTGCCGCTGCACGCGACGCTGACCGACGCGGACCAGGACCAGGTCATCGGCGCCCTGGTCCGAGCGCTCGGGGCGCCATGAGCCGCGAGACCGCGGTGGTCGAGGTCTCTGGGCTGGCAAAGACCTTTCGGATCGGTTTCTTCCGCAAGCGGGTGGACGCCGTTCGCGGGATCGACTTCGAGGTGCGGCGAGGAGAAATCTTCGGCCTCCTCGGGCCCAACGGCGCCGGCAAGACCACCACCATCAAGATGCTGCTCCAGCTCATCTTCCCGACGAAGGGAACGATTCAGCTCTTCGGCTCCAGCAAGAATCACCGCGAGGCCATGCAGCGCGTCGGCTACATGCCGGAGAACCCCTACGTCTATCAGTACCTGAAGCCGCACGAGTTCCTCGACCTCTGCGGACGACTGCATGGCTTCGGGTCCGCCGAGCGCCGAAAGCGCGCGGACGGGATGATCGAGCGCGTGGGACTGACGCACGCCGTGGATCGGCCGATCGGGCGTTTCTCGAAGGGCATGATGCAGCGCATCGGCCTCGCCCAGGCGCTCTTGCACGACCCCGAGTTTCTCATCCTCGACGAACCCCTCTCGGGCCTCGACCCGATAGGGCGCAAGCAAATCCGCGACATCCTCATCGAGCAACGGCGGGCGGGAAAGACGCTGCTCTTCACGAGCCACATCCTCAGCGACGTCGAGATGCTCTGCGACCGCGTGGTCATTCTCAATCAGGGCTTGGTCACCGCCCGGGGGTCGCTGGACGAGCTGCTCAGCTCCGACGTGCGACGCGTCACGGTCGAGCTGACCGCGGTCAACGACGAGCTCCGCGAGCGTCTCGAGGCCCTCGCCCAAGACGCGCGCATGGTGGAGGGGCGGCTCTCCCTGACCATCGAGGGGGACCAACGGGTACCCGAGATCCTCGACCTCGCCCGGGACGGGGGCGCCCGCATCGAAGCTGTGATCCCCGAGCGAGAGACCCTCGAAGGCCTCTTCGTGCGAAACGCGATGGACGGCGCCGCACCCTGATGACGCGTGTATGCTGCGCGGCAAAACAGACCGAAATAGACGATGGAATCGACGACGAATTTAACGGCCATGAGTGCACCCCAAGACCCGCCAATTTCTGCCCTGAGCGACTGGATGGGCGCTGTGATGCGCTATCGCTCGGACCATCCTTCGACTCAGAAGATCCTCGACACCCTCGAGCGACTCCTGGACCGCCCCTACCGGACCCACGCGCTGATCCGCGGCGAACCCGGGACGGGCAAGGAGGGCCTCGCCCGGGCCCTGCACGCGGCGATGCATCCCGAAGGCGAGGCTCCCTTCGTGAAGATGCCGACCGGAGGCCGGGACCCCGGCATCTTGAGCCTGCATCTCTTCGGCACAGCGGACCGCCCCGGCGCCATCGAACGGGCCGAGGGCGGCACGCTCTTCCTCGACGAAGTCGCGACGATGTCTCGAGAAGTGCAAGCGCGACTCTCGCCGGCCCTCCGAGGGCGCTTTCGCCGCAACGATGACGAGGCTCCCCGAAAGGCGAACCTGGTGGTGATCGGAGCGACCGACCACGACCTCTCGGTGCTCGTGCGGGAAGGAAACTTCCGCCACGATCTCTTCTATCGCCTGGCGCGCCTCGACCTCCGAATCCCAGCGCTCCGAGAGCGCAGCGAGGACATTCCCCAGGCCGCTGTGTGGGTGGCCAATCGCCTCTTGTCCCGGCACGGCGAGGAGCGCTCCCTCGGCATCGAAGGCGAAGCCGACGAGGGAGAGTTGGTCCTGACGACCGCCGCCCTCACCGCCCTCGGACACCATGAGTTCCGGGGGAACTTCCGGGAGCTCGACCTGCTCATGGAGCGGGCCTTGATGCTCTACCGCGAGGGTGACCAGGTCACCGAGACGTCGGTGCGACGGGCCATCGGGAAGCGCTGATGCGCGAGGGTCTCGCCCTCTTGGGCCCGCTCGCCCTCGCGGGAGTGCTCTCGATCGCCGGATGCGGAGACGAGGGAACGGGAACGGGAACGGCCTCGGGAACGGCCTCGGGAACGGCCTCGGGAACGGGAACGGGAACGGAGACGGGAACGGAGACGGGAACGGGAACGGGAACGGGAACGGAGACGGCCACCGGAGATCCCCTCGCAGGGTTGGACGAGCCCCCGACCCCTTCCGAGTACGCCGGCGTCCCGGGGGGCGAGGTCGCGGTCGGCGACGCGCCGACAAATGCCTGCGTCGCCCTCACCGAAGCCCCCCAGCGCGTCTGGCCGAGACCGGGGGTCCCGGCGATCACCGTCCTCGGCGAGCGCTTCCACCTCGCCATACACAGCGGTGGTGCGAGCGATGATGAGAGCAACCGAGACGAGTTGCACCTGGTCTCGGCATCTCCGGAGACCGAGCCCGCGCCGATCCGAAGCCTCCGGATCAACCCTCCTCATCGCACCGGACGCATCGCTCCCCCGGCTATCGCCGTCGACGGAGACGAGTTGGTCGTGGCGTTCATCGACGGTCGGGGCCATGTCCGCCTCGGCAGCACCAACCCGGCGCGGCCCTCGGCGAACCTGCGCACCATCGAGGCCGGGTCCGGTGCCGACGTGCGCTTCGCCCCCGCCGTCGCCGTCGTCGGGGAGACCCGGGTCGTCGCGTGGACCGACGGGACGGGCACGCCGATGCGGGTGCGCGTGGCCCGAGCCGACCGGAGCGGCGTCTTGCTCGGCACCCACGACGTCACCATGGCCGGCATGGGTGCCGCCACCCCGACCTTCGCGGCCGGAGCGAGCACCCCTACGCTCTATTTCGTCGACCCTCGGGCAGGCATCTCGCCGATCGTGAAAGCCGAACTCGGCCCCGACGGCACTCCCCGACCGAGCACGGTGGCCCGCCCGGTCGGCACCGTGAGCGTGCCCCCGGAGCTCGCCGTCGGGGTCACCGGTGATGGGCATGCGTTTGCGGGGTACACGGCGATCGGAAACATGGCGACGACGGCAGTCGGCTTGATGCCTCTCTTCGGCGACGTCGCCGGCCCCGTCCCCCTCGTCCCAGGCACCGGCTACGGCCTCTTGAATGTCGCCGCCGCGGCGGGGCCCGCGGGGGTCGTCTTTGCCGCCGATGCGCCGAAGGACCAGCCCCCGGAGTCACCCCGGGAGATCCATCTCCGAGTCGTGCGCAGCGGCACCCCGGGACCCGTACTCACCATCACGGGCCCCGACGGCACCGGACGCCACGCCGCCATCGCACGACGTGCCGATGGAGTCCTCGGCGTCGCCTTCAGCGCACCGGACGGCGTCTACGTCGCCTGGGCCCGCTGCGACGACTGACGAGCCCACCAAGCTTCGACGTCTGCGAGGGTTTCGCAGCGGACTGCGGGGGGGAGGCTCTTCAGGAATACGTGGCCGTAGCCTTTGGTGACGACGCGCTTGTCGAGGATGGCGACAATGCCGCGGTCGGTGGTGCTGCGGATGAGGCGCCCGAAGCCCTGCTTGAGGGTCAGGGCGGCGGAGGGCACGAGGTATTTCATGAAGGGCGCCTCCCCGCGCTCCTCCATGCGGGCGCACCGGGCCGCGACCAGGGGGTCCGTCGGCACGTCGAAGGGCAGCTTGTCGATGACCACCAAGCGCAGGGCATCGCCGGGCACGTCCACCCCCTCCCAGAAGCTCGCCGTGGCGAAGAGCACGGCGTGGCCATCCGCCCGGAAGCGCTCGAGGAGCGTCGCTTTGGGTGCTTCGCCCTGGACCATCACCGTCTGGTCGAGGAGCGTACGGCTCCGGCGACCGAGCTCCTCCATGTTGCGGATGGACGTGCAGAGCACGAAGGCGCCGCCGCCGGTGAGGTGCACGAGGCCCAAGACCTCGTCGGTGGCCGCCGCCACGAAGTCCCGGTCCCGGGGGTCTGGCAGATGCTTCGGCAGGTAGAGCGCCGCCTGGGCCGTGTAGTCGAAGGGTGAGTCGAGGATCTCCTCGGTTACCTCGAAGTCGATGCCCAAGCGCTGCTTGATGAACGAGAAGCTGCGACCGGCAGAGAGGGTGGCGCTGGTCATGACGACAGCGCCAGTCTTGTAGAAGAGCTCATCACGCAGCAGACGGCTCACGTCCACCGGGCTCGCCCCGACCGACGCCCGGCGACCGCGGACTTCGGTCCAGGTGACGTTGCTCTGGCCGCCTTCGACGATGACGGCGATGTCGTCGCGGATGGTGCCCGCCCGCCGCGCCATCTGAGCGACCCCTTCGCCCTCGGACGCCTGGCGACGGGCGTAGAGTTCGACGGCCTCGAGGGCGGCGTCGAGGCGCAGCATCGCGTCTTCGAGGTCGCCTTGCCACGCTTCCCGGGGCAGGGCGGCGCGGCCGGCGCCGCCCTCCCGAGGCAAGCGCTCGAAGAAGAGCGCGGAAGCCTGCTCGAGCTCTCGGAGGGGCCCCGCCCCTTCTGGACCGACGCGGGCCGCACCGAATGCCGCCCGGGCATCGCGGCCGAGGACGGCGAGGCGGGTGCTGGACACGGTCACCCCGAAGAACTGGGTCACCACGTCTTCGATCTGATGCGCCTCGTCGAAGATCACCGCGTCGTAGTCCGGGAGCACACCGCCGCCGTGGGGACCCCGGGTAGCGAGGTCGGCGAAGAAGAGGTGGTGGTTGACGACGACCAGCTGCGCCTCTTGGGCCCGGCGACGCATGGCGGTGATGAAACAGTCGTCGAAGTACTGGCACTTCGCTCCGATCCGGGTCTCGGAGCTGCTGCTGACCAGGGGCCAGATGGCCGCGTCCTCGTCGAGGGTTTCGAGCTCCGCCCGATCGCCAACCTGAGTTCGCTCGCGAAACTCTTCGATCATGGGGAGCTGCCGGGCCGTTGGCCCCTCGGCCCCGAGGGCGCTCCGTCGCAGCTCCTCGAAGCGGCGCAGGCAGAGGTAGTTGCCGAGCCCCTTCATGGCCGCCGCGTGCACGGTCACCCCGAGGTGCTCCTCGAGGACCGGCAGGTCGCTCTCCATGATCTGATCCTGAAGGGTCTTGGTCCCGGTCGAGATGACGACCTTGCGGCCCGAGAGCAGGGCCGGGACCAGATAGGCGAGGGTTTTGCCCGTGCCCGTGCCCGCCTCGACGATGAGCACGCCGTCGTCTTCGAGGGTCCGCTGGACAGCCTCGGCCATCGCCAGCTGGCTCGGGCGGTGCTCGAAGCCGGGGATCACCCGTGACAGGTGGCCGCCGGGCATCAGGTAATCGACGGCACGCATCGGCGAAGATTCGTCTACCTGTGCGGTGGACCGGTGTCGAGGCGCGACTTTGATATGGTTCGCCGATGATCCCGCCACGTCAGGTTTTACGGTTCGTTCTACTTTCCGGCGCCATCGCGATGGCGGCCGCCGGGACCAGCGCGGCAACCGGTTGCGGGAGCTGCGACGAGGCTTCGCTTGGCAGCGATCCCGTGGGTGAAACCGCCGAGTCACAGGCGACCCCGGTGCGCGCCCCGGCTCCGGCGCCGTCCGGTTTGGTCTTCGAGGCTTCCCTCGGCGGAGGCGCCGAGACCCTCGCCGCCCTCCGGGGCCTGGTCGGCCGCCACCCCATCGGGGTGGTCTTCCCGACCGGCCCGGCGGAGGTGATCGCCGGCCTAGTCCCGGGGCTGCCCGTCGGCGACGCGGTCCCCGACGACGCCCCGGTCCATCTGATCGGCATCCGGCGCGGGCCATCACAAAACGGACAAGACGGACAAGACGAAGTCACCCTCGTCGGTGCAACGCGGGTACGAACGGAACCCGGCGCCGCCGCCATCCCGGGCCTGGTCCCCGGCGGCCCCGAGGGCGCGCTCTGGGTTGGCGAAGCGCCGCCCGCGGATGCGCCGGCGGCCGCGGTGATCAACGACGTCGTGGTCTTCGGCGAGCGACGCGACGCGGTCGAGGCGGCTCTCGCCTACCTGGCGTTCACCCGCATGCCCCGGGAGACGCCCGCCGGACTGCACGCCCGCATCCCCGATGGGTTCAGCGCCGAGCTGCGAAGCCGCGGTGAGCAGATGATGGGTGAGGTCACCGCCGACCTGCTGCGCCAGGCAACCGAGGAACGCGCCCGCCACGACTCGCCTCCCGATTTCGGCGAACCCGAGGTGGTCGCCCGGCACCTCGCCCGGGGCGCGGGGCAGCTGCTCGGGCTGCTCTCGGACATCGGAGAAGTGCGGGCCTCCCTCGTCCCGATCATCTCGGCCACCTCGGCGCCTTCGGGACAGAGCGTGCGCGTCGTCGTCGACGGCGCGGTGCGCCCAGGCTCTGCCTTGGCAGAGCTCCTCGCCAACGCTCCGGTCAGCGACACCTCGAGCACCCGGGCCTTACCCGCCAATACCGCCCTGGCGCTTTCGTTCTTCCCCGAGCGAAGTGAAGACGCTGTCTTCGACGCCTTCGCGTTCTTCCGCGGCTGGCGCGAGTTCGCCGGCTCGCGCCTCGACCGCCGCGGCGACGCCGCGATCGACGCCTTGGAAGAAGCCTGGGAGACCGCCGCCGGGCGCGAGTCCATCGTGGCCGCCGGGGGCGGCGCCGACGACGCCTGGATGGCTACGATCGACCCCGCCCCCGAGAGCGAGCTTCTGCCGACAGCCGTCGAAAACGTCGCGAGGACGAGCTACGTCGCGACGATGCTCGCCGACGCCTTCGACTGCCCGCCGCGCACGACGCCCCGGCGGGGCGAACCCCTCTGCCCCGGCGCGCCGTCGTTTGTGGTTTCAGAGAACGAAAGCCGCCGGGTCATCGGCCTGGCCCGGGCCCCGGCCCTCTTCGAAGCCGGTGACCAGGCGTCGGTCGGTGCCTATCCCGAGGTCAGCCGCGCCCTCGACATGTTGGGCACGGAGCTCGTCGTGTCCCTCGTGGTCATCCCATCGCGGCTCATGCCCGTCCTCGGTCTCTCCGGAGACGAAGCGCTCCAGCAGGTGAGTCGCATTTCGACCATGGCCGCACGGCCTTCTCCCATCGCCCTCGGCATCGGCAGACGACCGAGAGCAGAATCCGACGGCCTAGACCCGGGCGTGCGCATCACTCTCGTCGCCCCAGGTCGCGCCATCGCCGACGCGCTAACCGTGGTCGGCAGCTTCTAGTGTGTGATTCATGGACACGGGAGGGAGGAAGGCGCGGGCTGGCGGAGCCGGCCGTTGACGCTCCTCGCCGGGGTCCCTAGCACTACTGGGTTGGGGTCACGGTGGATGATCGCGCCGGGCAGTGGTTTTGTGGGCTTTGCTGGCCGCCGACGGCAGGGTCCCTCTCTTTCGAGGAGACCAGCGGAGTCCATAAAGCCGCTGAACAAGCGAGGGACGTCGAGATTTTGACACAGTAGTGCTAGGCCTATCAGCAGACCGGGAGACCAGGGGCGGGAGCAGGAAGGAGTCGAAGGTGCCCTCCGCGAACGCTCGGAGCGAGCGAAAGGCGGGAAACGGTCAGCGCTGCCGGACCCGTCAATCCTTCGGCCGG
>QMMC01000009.1 GCA_003647065.1 Deltaproteobacteria bacterium
ACAGCTCCCGGATACGGCGGTCGACCTGCGCACCGAGCGTCCGTGCGGCGGATGCCGCCTGCGCGCCCACCTGAGCGGCGAGCGCGTGTCGTCCCGCACCGTGACCGTCGTCGGACCGCGCGAGCAGGTGCGGGTGCTCTCCGTGTGGCGCGTCCCCGAGCGCCGACAGGCCATCGCGGTGCTCTCCTACGTCGGCGTGCTGATGGAGGGCGGCTACGACAAACACGAACCCGTGCTGCTGGGCTATCACCCTCCTCGGCGCCACTGAGCGCCGCTGGGCCCGATGAGGGCGGTTCGAGGCAAGCGCGAATACCCGACTGCCCGCGTCTTCTTCAGCCTCGGTCTTGTCCGCGAAGGACGAACTCCCCAAGTCGAGACTAGTTATTTTCGAGCCAAGCGTTGGCATACTCGGTGAGCTCGTCTGCTAGCGCCGAGCAGAGCAACTCGTCCAGGTTGCCGTCAGATCCGAGTGCCTCTTCCCAATCCACCGGGACCGAATCCTTGGACCCGTTGAGAGTGAACTCGATCTGCACGCTCCGGCCACGGCGTTCCGCCTGACTGAAGCGGAACGGCGCTTCGAAGATATCGACGGCCAGGTCCTGAAAGTGCTCGACGAGTTGCGGCAAGTACTTGGCATCTTCTCGTGAGGGGTCGGACTTCGAGGGTGGCTTCGTTTCCGAGGCCACAGCGCTGATGTCGAGAGTCCCGTCCTGCACTCGCTCCGCGCCGATGATGATGTGGAGGTCGACGTTCTTGCTGCCGACAAGCTTGCTGGCCGCCTTCTTCGCGGATTGCAGCTGTTCGTGGGTGAACGTGGCCACCCGGGTCGCCTCCCCCAAGTGCGCGACGAGCACGCCGGCAATCAAGTTGCCCTTCGCATCGCGTACGGCGTCTGTGTCTTCGGGTGGCGTGGTGACGCTCTTCTTCAAGCGCCGACCAACCAGGATCGACACCGGTGGAAAGTCCGTCCCCCGGATCGCGTGCCAGCAGACCTTGTCGAACTGTCCAATCGGGAAGGCCGCCTTCTCGCGTTTCACCAGACGCATCAGCTTCGATGCTTCCTCGAAGTCGAGCTTGGGGGTGAGAGTGGCCGAGTGTGAGCGCCCATTGGCCTTGACGGCGTAGGGGCTGAGAGCCTGGAGGACCTCCTGCGAACTCGCCTCCGCGTCGAGCGAAGTCGGGTCGCTGATCCAGTGGTAGCGAAAGTTCCCGAATTCGAGTGATTCAGCGTGATTGCTCAGCGCCTCTTCCACCGTCCACTCGTAACGCGAAGCCAATCCCAGCGCGACGCAAAGGCTAGACTTGTGGAGGTCGGCGAGCTCGTTTACGAACTTCTCGTGGTACTTGTCCATGGTGCCCTTCTTGGCCTGCGCACGCGCTGTGCGGCTCGTGGTACGCCCGCGAACCGTAGACCTCCCCGGTCTAGAAGTACTGCTATCCGGAGACATCATTCGGGAAGGCTCGGGCCCGCCACGCCGTACAACCGGCATAGCCTCCGACGAGAACAGGCCAGTCATGGCTTCTACTTGAGCTTCGGATGCGCTTTTCGCTCGGAGGGTTGCCCGTGTACGCGATGAAGTACGCCCCGCTCGCGGTCGCCTTCGTGGCGGCGCTCTCGGGCTGCGGGTCGTGCTCCGATGTGCCGCCCGCTCGTCCGCCCGGACGGTCGCCGGGCACCCGTGTCCCGGTGGTCGCGTCCGCATGCAACCCCGGCGGGGCGCAGATTCTGGGCAACTGGGCGCGACCCGAGGTCCACTTCGTGGACGAGCAGGGAGACGCGACGACCGCACCGGACTGGAGGGCCGAGCTATGGCTGCCCGATGGCAGTCACGAGGATCGCTGCAGGTTCTCGTGCGCCTCGGACATCCTGTCGGCCGTTGTCCTCGCCGAGGGCCCCGCGACCTTCGTCCGACTGACCCGCCCGACCGACGGCGCGCGTCCATTGCGCATGAGCGGTGCCGCGCTCTCCGTCTCAGGGGCTCCCCCGCTCTCGCAGACCGAAATGCATGCCGACCGCTTCGTTCCGTACGAGCGCAACGAATACTACCAATCCTATCTATTCGCCTTCCCGCCGACGAACCCGCCGACGTGGGAATACCTCGAGGCGACCATCGGGATCGAGGGCTCGCAGAACCAACTTCGCGTGCGGTTCGTACGAGGTGAGAATGACGGGATGATGGGGGGGGCGCCCCAAAACCGTGACTGACTCGCGCTGATAGCTCCTGGTCGCCCGGCGCCACCGCGTATCAAGCGTCATCGTGATCTCCCGGATCTCCCTCCGACCCCGTCCGGATCTCTCTGCATCGCGCGCTAGTGTGGGATGCGGAGTCACGGGAGGGAGTATCGCGACGGACCG
Organism: Deltaproteobacteria bacterium; assembly: GCA_003647065.1. Classification (GTDB taxonomy): domain Bacteria; phylum Myxococcota_A; class Polyangia; order Polyangiales; family B10-G4; genus B10-G4. Next base: position 2,357 of record QMMC01000009.1, read on the forward strand.
CGGTTTCCTCGCAAGGAAGGAAGGCGATGGAAATGCACCGCATTTTCGAGGTTTCCTGACGCCGCGAGGGAGCCGCGGAACGAGCGAGAAACCTTCCGTGGCTTTGGATCCCGCACTAGCTCAGCTTCTGGCGCCACTGCTCTCCGTCGGGGAACTCCGTGTTGCGCGCGAGGGCCTGGCGGAAGCCTTCGGGCTCGTGGGTCAGGGCACACTGGAGGTGAAGGGCGCCGTCGAAGTAAACGGCTTCGAGGCGCCATGTCGCTTTGCGGATGATGCCGTTGCAGGCCTGACAGCGACCGATGGCGCCTCGGTCGAGGACTCGCGCCTCGCTGAGATCGTCCTCCCCGAGACGGTGGAACTCGATGGCGCTCTGGACGTCCTCGGCCTTGGCGCAGAGCAGGTGGAAGCGGAGCTCACCGACATTGGGCGTTTCTTCGAAAACGAGGCGGATACCGAGGCCAGCGATGGGGGCGTCGCAGACGGTGCACTCGCCACCACGGCAGCGCCGGGCGCACCTCTGTGCCGGCGCGGGATCGACGGGTTCGTAGCGCGGGACGGAACCGAAGACGGCGTCGGCGGCAGTGAGCAGGCGTTCGAAGGTCTCCTCGGGGACGGTGCTCCAGGCGCCGGACACGTGCAGTCCCTCGTCGACCCGGGTGAGTGACGCCCACGGGCCGGTGGATGCCCGGCCCGGCACGATGAGGGCGCGCAGAGACAACGCTTCGAGGCGTCCATCCCGAGGGCGAACGCGGAGCTCGAAATCGCCCGACAATGGGCCGCGCCGGTGGGGATCGGGATCATCGACGAAGCACTCGCGGGGAGGGGCGCCCTTGGAGCGATCGGGGCGCATGGCGGTGAAACGGTCGGCCGCCTCGTGGCGGCCCTCGGCACGCATGGCGACTTCGACGGCGTCGTATGTGTCGTCGTCCGTCGGGCCGGCGGGACGGCCTTCGACGTCGAAGACGCACACCAAGTCAGCGTCTTGCGTGCTCACTTCCCATTCTGCCTCGCTGAGGCCGACCGCGGTGAGATCGGGGAGTCGCGCGCGGCGCGCTGATTCACGTTCGGAGGAATCGTCCGGCATGGTGGCGATGGTAGTCAGATCGACCTCGGTCTTGTCTGCGAAGGACGAACTGTCTATATCAGGACCCACTGCTCCTCCTTCCGCGACGTCGGGGGCATCCCGCAATCAAGAGGTGTCTGGTGACCGAGTTTGTTCCCACCCTTCGGCAGGCTGCCGGCCAGGTCCTCGTCGCCGGTTTTCCGGGGTCCGAGGCCCCTCCGGCCCTCATTGCCTCCATCGCGGCCGGCGAGCTCGGGGGGGTCATCCTCTTCAAGCGCAACCTCACCACGGTGGATGCGGTTCCGGCCACCCTTCGTCCTTTGATCGAGGCAGCTCCCGCGTGGGCGCCCCTCTTGACGGCGGTGGACCAGGAGGGCGGGCGGGTGGCCCGGCTCCGGGCGCCGGTCCTGTCTTTGCCCCCGATGCGTCGCCTCGGGGACCTCGACGACACCTCACTCACCGAGCGGGCGGGGCGGGTCCTCGGCGAAAACCTCAAGGCCCTGGGGTTCAACTGCGACTTCGCCCCGGTCCTCGACGTCGATACGAACCCCCAAAATCCCATCATCGGCGACCGCTCCTTCGGCCGGGATCCCGAGGTGGTCGTTCGCCACGGCCTCGCCTTTGGCGCCGGGCTCCGGGCCGCCGGAGTGCTCGCCTGCGGCAAACACTTCCCCGGCCACGGCGATACGGAGCTCGACAGTCACCTGGCCCTCCCGCGCCTCAAGCACGACCGGGCGCGCCTCGACGCTGTCGAGCTGGTCCCCTTCCGAGCCGCTCGGGGACACATCCCGACCCTCATGACCGCCCACGTGGTCTTCGATGCCCTCGACCCGGGGGTCCCCGCGACCCTGTCCCGGAAGGTCATCACCGGCTTGCTCCGGGAAGAGCTCGGCTACGACGGCCTGATCATCAGCGACGACCTCGAGATGAAGGCCGTGAGCGAAGGGTGGGGGGTGGCGCCGGCCGGCGTTCTCGCCATCGAGGCGGGGTGCGACACCTTGCTGGTCTGCTCCGACCTCGAAGCCCTCGACGCGACCCGGGAGGCGCTCCTCGGTCGGGCCCAAGGAGACGACGCTTTTACCAGCCGCCTCCAAGACGCAGCCGCCCGCTCCCTCGCGGTGCGCCGGACGGCGCCCCCAGCGATCGACCCGAACGGCGTGCGTGGTGAGGCAGCGCGAGAGCTCGAAGAGGAGCTACGCGTGCGCCTCGGCGCTGGGGAGCCCTGACGTCCCGAGTGCGCGCGTCGGCGACCTCGTGTTTGTCGCGATGGGTCCTGACCAGCAAAGCCCATCGGGGCGTCAGGGCGTGTAGGCGGCGCCGTCAGGCGTCGGGAACATGAAGAGGCCCGCTACCTCACCCGCCTTCACCCGGAAGTTGATCGTCCCGATGGGCGTCGAGTCTGCGCCGAGGAAAGCCGTCGCGGTGAAGTCACCGGGCACGGCATTGAGCACGCCCCAGGCGCCGGCCGTGCTGGTTTCGGTCAAGCTCGTGGAAAAGGTCCCGTCCTCGGTCGCGTAAAAGGCAGTGCCCGCGCCCGTGGTGAGCTCGATCCGCATGCCGCTGGCGACCCGACCGGCGCAGTCCAGCGCCCCTAGCCCAATCACGCCGTTCGCGTCGTAGTCTTGGGTCTCCGCCAAGACGAGGGCGATCACGTTGATCGCCGCATCATTGAGAATCAGCGCCGAGGGAGTCGCGTCGTTCACGACGGGGACGGAGGTGTAGTACTCGTGGCGTCGAGTTTCGGTCAGCTCCACCACGACGAAACCCCAGTAGGGATCGGGGTCGGTGGGTACGGTGAGGGTCACCATGCCCATGGAATCGGTCGTCCCGGTGTCGGTCGGAGACGCGCAAGGGATGTCGTCCCAGGGGCAGTACTGGATGCTGGCGCCCACGGCGGGGCCGCTTGCGCCGAAGTCGGTGAAGGTCGCGGTGACGTCTGCGGTGGCGGCGGTCGGTGTGCCAGTGGTGACCGAGCCGAGGCAGGACCAGTCCGGCACGTAGGGCACCATCGCATCGCCCGTGTCGCCGCTCCCGCTGTCCGTCGGCCCGGTGTCCGTCGGGCTGCTGTCCGCGGCGCCCGTGTCGGCGATGCCGGTGTCAGTCGGTGTGGTGTCGTCCCCGCATCCGCCGATCGATATCAGTGCTGCCGCCAACACGATGTGAAGCGTGGTGCTCATTGCAATTCCTCCCCTGCTTTCCTGCGCTCCGAGAGCGCATCTGCGCGGAGGATCTATGCACGGGCACTCTCCGAGTTGTGCGGGCTGTCACGACGCCCTTCACTGATCCCAGAGGGCCACCAGCAAGATCACGAAGATGGGGATCATGATCGCCGGGCCGAGCCAGCGGATCACCCGACGCTGCAGACGAAGCATCTCCAAGGTGACCATCGCCTCGTCGATCTGTTGGCGACCCCGTTCGACCATCTCTCGGGCCTGCACGAATGCCTCCCGCCGAAGGCGGCGGACGAGGTTGTCGCTGCCGCAATGGGCGCAGCGGGTGACCACCGCGCTCTCGTGCACCGCGAGGGGCGCGCCGCAGACCCGGCACCGAGCTACCTCCGGGAATTTTTTGTCCGAGAAGGCGCTGAAGTTCTGCTCGAGGCGGGCGACCGGCGACCACCAGGCGAGCAACTCCAGACCGAACTGCAGTGCTACGAACGCGGGGCCCATCACGACGAGGGCGAAGCCTCGGCCGGGCCCGCCGAAGAGATCCCGAGCCAGAACCGTCCATCCGATCACGAGGGCAAAGCTCCCCAGGACGACCCCGGCGACGAAGACCGGGACCATCCATCGGGGCATCGGTGGCGGAAGGCCCTTCCAGATCGCATCGGCCTGGGCGAGGCGCCCAGCCCCGGCCATCAGCTTCTGGTACAGGTCGACGTGAATCACGGGCAATGCGACGTCGGTCCCGCAGTGGGCGCATGGCGTCGGGCTCTTTGCCGCGAGAGCTACGGGGGCGCCGCAGGTCGGGCAGGTGACCTCCCGGGTTTCGGTTTCGTGAATCTGAACGTCCATACATCTCAGTGCGAGCGCCGCTCCATGTTTCGCCCTCCCGGGCTCTACTTGCCGACGCCGATGACGCTTTTGCTGCTCGCACCGGCCCCGACGACCAGTCCGAGGAAAATGATCAGGCTGACGAGGGCGCCCAGCGCCGTTCCGGTGCTTCCGAAGAGAAGGCCTCCGACATACGGAGGGAGCGCTAGAGCGGCGACGACCGCGGCGACCTTGAGCAGAACCCTCCCGATTCCGATGCTCGGGTCGGCGCGACTGAGGACCCTTTCCGAACGAAGCCCCACCCAGTAGCGACGCCTCGACCCGCGCACCCGAAACTCGGCCACCGGCTCCTCTTCGACGCATACACGGAACCGAACCGCATCCGGGTCGACCGAGTGAGTGCGCCACTCCTCGACCGTTTCTCGTATCGCCCCTGCGAATTCGCTCGGTAGCTGATCCAACGCATCCGCAGCGCCGCGGTAGCTCCCCTCGATGAAATGCGACTCCGCCAGCGATACATATTCGACCGCATCGAAGCCTGCTGACTCCGCCGAGCTCACGACAGCGGAGCGCGCGGGTCGCCCATTGCCCGGAGCGGCGTCCTCACGGAGGACTTCGTGGACGACGGCGCGGCGCATCGTGCGAACTTCGCGGAGCCGCAGGCGTCCAGCGTCTTCCTCACCCCACTCGTCTGACACCGCGGCGGCGCCAGTGCGCAGTGCCTCCTCGCCATCCATCCAAAGCCCAATCTACCATGGTCCTCGGCGCATCTACGAATGGTGCCCCAAAATCCAGGCCCGTGGTTGGCCCAGGACAGCCGCCTGCGTGAACGCACCTTTGATGTTTGTGGAACAAGCACTAACTTGTCCCGAGATGCCGCAGCGCTACAGCGACGACGAGATGCGCGAGATTCTCCGCCGGGCCATCGAGGCCGGAGCTGATTCGGGGGAATTCGAGCACGACGACCTCGTCGCTGCGGCGGCGGAGGTCGGCATCGATCCGGGCGCTGTGGACCGAGCTGCGCGGGAACTCCACGAGGAACAGGAGGCCCTCGAGGGGGTCCTCGCAAAGCAACGTAAGAAGCGCCGCTCGTTCTTCAAGTCGGTGGCCACCATGGCGGTGATCAACGCATTTCTCTTCGCCGTCGACGTCATGACCGGCGGCGGGGCGACCTGGTTTTATTGGCCGCTCCTCGGCACCTCCCTGATGCTGGCCATGTCGGCGATCAAGGTCCTGCCGCCGATGAGTGAGGACACCCGACGCGAGCTCGTCGCCACGGAGCGCGGCCGCATCGCCCGGCGCCGGGCCCGGGAGGCGCGGCGCCTCGAGAAAGAAGCCGACCGGCGGGCACGGAAGGCACGCCGGGGTCGCCGCTCTTCGGTCGAGAGCGCCTTCGAGAGCGCCGTCGAGGAGGGGGTGACCGCGCTTCTCGGCGCGGTGGCCAATCAGATCGCCCGGGTCACCTCGAGCCCCGATGGCGGCCATGAGCGGGCTCCGAGCGAGTTTCATCGCTACGTGGCTGGCCAAAAGGACGAGAGAGCCCCTCGGGCCGCCGACTCACGCGCGCCCAAGAAGGCCGAGCCGGACCACAGCAGCGCCGGCCCCGAGCTGCGCGTTGCGGTCGACCAGGCGGCGAACGAGGTCGTCGAAGAAGAGCTCCAGGAATCGCGCGAATCGCGAGAAGAGCGCAAATGAGCGGCGTCCGCGGGGCTCGGCCCTCGTCGTCGGACAAACGTCAGGCAGCCTGGCTTTCCTGAGCGGCGTCGTCCTCGGTGCCATTCGTGAGGATAATCTCTGCCGTGAGGAAGTAGCCCTCGTCGACGGTGACGATGAGCCCTTCGAGGCCTGACCGCCGCAGCGAGTGCAGCGCGACGTGCACACGGTTCTTCGCTTTTCTCCGGTCGAGCTTCGCTCCATCGCCAGGCCAGCCCGCGCAGGCGAGGGCTTCCATGGGCACGGGCACCGCCTCGTCCGCCGCTGCGAGGCGTGAGAGGGCGAGGTGATGGAGAATGCGCCGGGCGCTCATGCGCTGACCGAGGTCGACCTCTCGGCCGTCGGGGAGGACGAACCAGGCTGCCGCGGGGCCGACTTCGAGGACCTGGGGCGGGGGCGGTATGACCTCGTGGGCACGTTCCCCCGGGGCGTCGAGGGGAGCGTGGGCGGTCACCAGGAAGCGGGCGTTGGGCGCGTCCTGGGAGAGCCCGCGGACGAGGGCGGCTCGGTCCTCGGCGAAGTCGTCGCCGCCGTCGATGAAGACGAGGGCATGGCCTGCCTCGGCGAGGGCGGCCCCGATCACCTCGTCGCTCGGTGTCACGTCGCTCTTCGGCATGCGTAGGCTCTTGGCGAGGGAGCGACGGATCGCCTCTTCGCTCTCGGGTCCCCGGACCCGGTGCACGCCGCCCTGTCCGTCGAAGGTGAAGGCGGGCTCGAGGAAACGCGCGAGGTCCAGGGCGAGCTTGGACTTTTCACGGCGGGCGGGGCCCACCAGGGTCACGATCTTCGCCTCCTCGAGGAAGAGGTCTTCGATGGTCTGGAGGTCGCCGTTGGGGTCGGTGTGAGTTGCCATGGCCGACAGAAATGCAGCGGTCGTGCCGACGTTCTGCAATGCCCAGTGAGACCTGGGCTCCGCACCAAACCCCCGCGGCGCAGGCCTTTCCTGCTCCTCTCCGGGGCAGGGCGGGCCCCTCGGCGGGCAGATGACCACGTCCTGGACGCTGGCCGGGCCCGTTGCGCACCGGAATACGCGTTACGAGATCATTCGCTATTTTCGCCGTGATCGAAGATGACGCGGAAGCTGCGCACGTTGTCATCGCCCTCGTCGGCGTCTGGGAGGCGGGATGAGAGGTTGGTGACGACGACCACGACCCGGGCGGTCCGGCGATCGGTGAAGTCGAGCTGGGTGTAGCTCCGAGTCAGGCGCCGGGGCGGTGTGCTCATGCGGCCGAGCTCCTTGCCCTCCGCGTCGAGGCTCACGGCGACGAAGGACCACCTCACCCCGAACTCGCCCCGGAGCCAGAGGCGCAGCCGGTCCCCCACCTGCGCCTCGCGCACGTCGACTTCGAAGTAGGCGCTGCCGAAGGGTTCGAGGGGTGGGTCGTGGGGCCGGGTGTACTTTGGAAGTTCGGCCCAGGTGAAGCTCTCGGTGACGGGCACCGTTGCGTCCGATGGCAGGGAGTGTCCCCAGGGACGTTCGCCCCAGTGTCCCTCGGAGACGCGGGCCTCGGACCCCACGTAGTAGCGAGCGATCGCGAGCTCCTCGATCAACGTCGGCACGTCGTCGGGGGTGAGGGAGAAGGCGGCCTCGATGGCTTCCCACATGTCCGGGCTCGCTCTGAGACCGACCGCCCGTCTCTCCCAGGTCCGCTGCCGCGCGATCTGCCAGATGTCATGCACGAAGCGCCCGGTGCCGTGGTCGTGGCGTTCGGCGATCTCGGCCAGGAGGATGGCGCCCCCATCGCCCCAGTCTTCCGCCTCTTCGGTGCTTTCGGGGTCCGCCCCGAGCGCCGTCCAGCCCCGATGGGCGTCTTGCTGATGTCTTGCTACCGCGCCGTCGTCGCAGCCCCAGGTGCCGGTGAGCAGCCAGGTCAGGTAGGTGGCGGTGGCCCGGCGCCAGGTGACGGCCTCGGCGGGGTCTTGGCCGATGAGCATCGCCTGGGCGTAGGCTGAGGTGACGCAGGCGGCGAGGTCCTCGCCGCCCACGGCCCGGTCGACGACGGCGAAGGCCGGGGCGCTGTCCAGGTAGCTGGTGAGCTGCCGAGGGTCCGGGTAGGCTGCGTCGCCGCGGGCCTGGCCCCCCAGGAGGTAGAGGTCGAAGTCGTAGGAGCCCCCGGCACCGCCGTCGCTCGGGGGCGCCTCCCAGCCGCGGGCCTCGAGATCGTCATAGGCGGCCTCGAGGGCGCTGAGGGCCGCCTGGGCCCGGGCCTCGGGGACCTCGATGGAGGCGTGCACGGCGAGGGGCCGGAGCTCGGAGCGGACGACGATGGGCAGGTCTGGGCGGGGCGAGGGGCGAGGCAGGGCCACCCGGGGCCCTTCCCAGCGGCGCTGGGACCACATGTAGTTGTTGATTAGTTCGAGTTGCCCCTGGGCCCCGGCCGGGGGTACCAGGATGGCGATGGCCCCCAAGGCGGCCCAAAGGACGGCCCAATGAACGGCCATGACCCGGGGCCCCGAGGGAGGTGTCGGAATATCAAGCATTTGACACGATCCCCACGTCTCTTCTACACCGACTGCTGAAGGAGAACTGATGGCCGAGGCGCAATTCGATCCAGGTGGTTTCTATCAGTTTGACCTCCAAGAGGGGAGCGTCCGTACGAAGGACGGGGCGCGGGTCCTCGTCTTGTCCGACACCGCCCTGGCCCCTTTGGTTTCAGCGGCCGTGAAATCCGGCGATGTGGGGGCCCTGATCGGCCTCGGCAGCCACCTCGGCACCCTCGCCAAGGCCAGCCTCGGCGCGGATCCCGTCGCGACCACTCCGGAAGGGGTGCTGGCCCATGCTTCCTCGGTCGTTTCGCTCTTCGGCTGGGGAAAGCTCGGCTTCGAGCGCTGGGGTGAGGCCCTGGCCCTGACCGTCGACGGCGCCCCGACCTTCGGCGACGGCGGGACGGCCGTCGGCGCCTTCTTGACGGGTTTGCTCTCGGCTCTCGGTGACCAACCAGCCGACTGTGTTCCCGTTGGTGAGCGTTTCCTCGTGGTCTCTCCGCAAGCTGCCGACCAGGTCCGAGGGTGGGCCGCTGGCGGCGATGACGTGCCGACGATCGTCGGACGCATGGGGGTGTCGTCGTGAGCCAGGTTCAGAAGCTCGAGTCGCTCCTGTCGTTGGTTCAGCGCAACCGACAGCAACCCCGGGCAGCCACCGCCGCTGCAGTCGCACCGATGGCTGCCGACTCGGCCGCCCGGAGGACGCCGACCCCGAGTCCCCTCGAGGTGGCCATCGGCGGTGCGGCTCGCCCCGCGGCCCCGAAGCCCCCAGCCCCGAAGCCCATGGCCGCGAGGCCCGCGGCTCCGAGGCCCGCTGCGATTGCCCCGCCCCGTCCGGTCGCGCCGGCGAGGCCCACCCCGGCCACCCCGGCTGCCAAGGCCCCGGTGGCCGCGAAGCCTGTCGCCGCAGCCAAGATCGTTGCGCCGAGCGCGCCCGTCGCGGCAAGCGCGGAGAGCGCCGTCGTCGTCGAGCCCAAAACCTTCGGTGAGCTGCTGACGCGGAGCCTGGCCCTCCGGCCACGCTGATTGCGAGGGCGTAGTGCTCCTCGCAGTCGACGTCGGCAATACGCACATCGTCCTCGGTCTCTACGAGGGCGAGCGGCTGGTCCACGACTTTCGTATCGAGTCGTCCCGGGGGCGGACCGTCGACGAGTTGCACGTGCTCTTGCACAACCTCCTCGGCGTCGCCGGGGTGGACCGGTCGAAGGTGCGGGGGAGCATCCTCGCTTCGGTGGTCCCGACCCTCGGAGAGGTGTTCGTAGAAGCCGTCGACCGGGCTTTCGACCTGGACATGTTGGTGGTCGGTCCCGGTCTCAAGACCGGCATGCCGATCCTCTACGAGAACCCCCGGGAAGTCGGCGCCGACCGAATCGTGAACGCCGTCGCAGCCTACGACAGGTGTGAAGGGGCTGTGGTCGTCGTCGACCTCGGCACCGCGACGACCTTCGACTGCATCTCCGAGCGCGGCGAGTACCTCGGCGGCTGCATCGCGCCGGGCATCAGCATCAGCGCGAATGCCCTCTTCTCCCGAGCCGCGAAGCTCCCGCGGGTCGAAATCAAGAAGCCCCCCCGGACCATCGGCCGCAATACCGTGCACTCGATGCAGGCCGGCATCATCTTCGGCTACGTCGGTCTCATCGACGGCCTGGTCGACCGAATCCGCGAAGAGATGCCCGGCGAGGTGTCGGTCCTGGCCACCGGCGGCCTCGCGCCCCTGCTGACGCCGGAGAGCCGGTGCATTCAAGACTTCGACGAATTCCTGACCCTCGATGGCCTGCGCATCCTGTGGGACCGGAACCGGTAGTCCGACGACGGTCTTCGCGCCCAGCGGTGGAGGGAAGGTGAGGCCGCCACCCGCCGTACCCCGTCCGTGGCAGATCGACTCATCGTTGCGTCTATCGGTCTCGTCGGCCTCTCTGGGGCGGCGGCGTCGATGCTGGCGCCGTGTTCGCCGACGCTTCGCTGCATGGCGCTGTTGCTCCTCGGCTCGGCGGGGCTGACGCTCCTTGGCATCGGGTGTTTCGGCTCCCGCGAATCGGTCACGGGATGCGTGCGCGCGGCGAGAGAAGAGCTCTTCTTAGAGCGGTGACCCGTTCGAATATCGCGCGATCTCGCGCCGATAGTGGCCCTCAGACAGCGCCGCGGCGCAGGATCGCGGCCACCCGGTTGATCTCTTGCTTGAGGAAGGGGTTGGTCGGGTCGAGGGCGAGGGCTCGCTTCATGAGCTTCCAGGCGGCGGTGGGGTCGCGGTTTTCGATGGCCTTGGCGCGGTCGAACCAATGGAGGGCTTCGGTCGAGCCGATGCGCGGCTTCGAGGTCTTGCGCTTCTGCAGGGCGCGGCCGGCGTTGTCGCGCTGGGAGGCGGTGAGGCGAGTGATGCCCTTCTTGATGGCGATGTCGTAGAGCTTGCGCGCCGCGGGGTCGACCAATACCTGGAGGCCCTCGGCGCCGCGCCGGTAGACGCGCGTCGCCTTGGCCTGCTTCGCGGGGCGATCGACGAAGCGGTCCGGATGGTACTTCCGGGCAAAGCGACGGAAGGCGGTCTTCACCTCGTCGGTCGTCGCGCCCTGCTTCACGCCGAGGATGCGGTAGTAGTCGAGGCGATCGAGCTGGTCGTCCGACACGGGCTAGCTCTCCGCCGCCTCGGCTTCTTGACGTTCTCGCATGCCTCGGAGCTCCTCGTCGTCGTAGCCGCCTACCAGGTTGATGCGAATCTTCTGGCGCTGGCCGGTGGCCTCGTCGGTCGCGTCCACGTCGAGGGTGCCGTCGGCGTCGAGCATGAAGGTGACTTGGATGCTCACTTTGCCCCGCGCGCCCTGGGGCAAGCCCGAGAGCTCGACTTCGCCGAGGTTCTGGTTCTCTCCAAAGACCCGGGATTCTCCCTGGCAGACGGCGATGTCCACCGTCTCCTGCTCGTCCCGGGCGGTGGTGAACATGCGCGTTTGCTCGATGGGAATTGGAGTATTGGATCGGATGACCCACTCGCAATATCCGCCGGCGGTCTGGATGCCGAGGGAGAACGGAGTCACGTCCATCAGGGTAGGGGGCACGGACCCGGGCATCGGGACCACCGAGGCCCCTTCGGTCGGGTTGACGAACTCGTCGCCCCCGAGGATCGGCGGCAGGCCGGCCGTGTCGACCTCGTCGGCGCCGAAGAGATCGGTGCCGCTGAGGTGGCGGTTCGGCTGGTCGCCGCCGATGGCCCCTGCCGCCGCCGCGACTGCGATCGGGGCGTTCATGGCCCCGGCATTGGTGGCTGGGGGGCTGGGCAGTTCCGGGAAGTCGGGGGCTAGAGCCGCCGGCGACCCCGGCGGCAGGCTCTCGAGGTCTTCTAGATCGTCGAAGTCTTCGGCGTCGGCGTCGTCTTCGAGAATGAGCAGGGCGTCATCGTCCTCCTCTATCTGCTCTGTCTGCTCGACTTGGGCACCCGCCGCCGAACCCTGCGGCGTCGGAAGGACGAAGTCATCGATGTCGAGGAGCCCCGGGGCCGTATGGCCGGCGCTCTTCGGCGTCGGGAGGTCCAGGGAGGAGATATCGAGGGCCGGTTTGGGCGGCGCGGCCGCGCCCTTCACCGCCGGGAGGTCGAGGTCTGGAATATCGAGGGGCGGTGCTTGCCCCGGCGGGGCCCCGCTCTTCACCGCCGGGAGGTCGATGTTTGCTTCGTCCGGGGATGCATCGCCATAGCCCACGACGCGGAGGCTGCCCGATGGATTGAGCACGGGAGGGCCCGGGCGCACGCTCGGGGAGGCGTTGAAGAGCGCGCTGGCGATCTCATTCCTCGATAGAGGTCGGGAGTCCCCGGGCCTCACCTCTTCGAGGTCCGCCGAAGAGAGCTGGAGCGGCGCCATCGAAGGCAGCTCCGGTGTGGGCCCCCGGGGAGACGTGGTGGCCGCCGTCGGCGGCGCCGGGGGCTGGTAGTTCTGCGGGGCGAAGGCCGGCTGGCCGGGACGCCCGGCCCGGGCCGCGTCCTGCATGGCTTTGACCTCGGCGATCTTCTCGGCGCTCGGGAAGACGGTGATCGTCTTGCGCGGGCGGCTGTTCGAGAGCGCGTAGCCCTGCACCGAAGCGCCGAGGGCCACGACCAGGTCGGGGTCGATGTCGATCCGCGGCTCTTTTCCGAAGAACGCGGTGACCCGCGAGCGAACCAGAGGAATGCGGGTCGACCCCCCGACGAGGACGACGGTGTCGATGTCTTCGACCTTTATCCCCGCCTTTTTCATCGCCCCGGCGGTGACTTCCATGGCCCGGTCGATGAGCGGCATGACGCGGTCTTCGAGCTGCTTGCGCGTCATTCGGTACGCCAGGGGCAGCTTATTGCCCTCGCCGTCGACCATGACCTCCTCGAGCTCTGCCGTGCAATCCTCCTGAAACGAGAGCTGGCACTTCACCCATTCGGCCGCGGCCCGGATGCGCTCGAAGGCCTGCGGGTCCTCGCGCGGGTCGACGCCGGTGTCCCTCTCGAAGGCGAAGGCCATCTCCTCGGCGACGAGCAAGTCGATGTCGTCGCCACCGAGGAAGGTATCGCCGGCGGTGGTGACCACCTCGAAGATGTCCCCGTCGAGTTCGAGGACCGTCATGTCGAAGGTGCCGCCGCCAAAGTCGAAGACAGCCACTCGCTCTGCGCCCTCGGCGCCGCACCCGTAGGCGATGGCTGCGGCGGTTGGCTCATTGAGGATGCGTACGACATCGAGGCCCGCGACCGTGCCCGCGGCTTTGGTCGCGCTGCGTTGCAGCTCGTTGAAGTTTGCCGGCACGGTGATCACGACCCGGCGACACTCGCGGTCGAGGACCTGTTCGGCGATGCGCCGGCATTCGCGGAGGACAAACGCGCTGATCTCCGCGAGGGCCCAGGTCTCGTCCCGGGCCACGACCCGGACGCCGCCGTTGTCCGCCTGGACGATGTCGAAAGCGAAGCGCTCCTTGGCTCGGCGAACCTCCTCGCTATCGAAGGGGCGACCGATCAGCCGCTTCATCGCGTAGACGGTATTTTCGGCGTCGCTCAGCCGGCGCTCCCGCGCCAGATCGCCGACGAGGACCTCTCCCTGGGGAAAGGAGACGACCGACGGGATCAGGCGCTTGCCGTCGACGTCGCTCAGAACCTGGGCGTGGCCGCTATCCGCCACAGCCACGACCGAGTTCGTGGTTCCCAGATCGATTCCCAGGACAACGTCATCAGCCATCGCGTCGAGCTTAGAGCAAGCGTTGCCTAGTGCGTGAGGATTTGATCGGCATCAGGAGCCGCTGCGGCGGAAGACCTGGTAGAAATACTGGCCCGAGCCCCCCGCGGCACTGACCTCGATGCGATAGCGACCGTTTTCGGTGGGGCAGTGGCGCACCGAGGGGAAAGCCGACCGGGTGGTGTCCCGGGCGATCTGGTTGTTTCCCTGAGAGAGGGTGAGGTCGACGTTGTTGAAGCCATCACCGCCGACCGTGAGGATCGCGTAGCACTGGCCCCCTTCGAGCTCGATGTTGTGCCAGGCGCTGCCTCCTTCGCGGCGAATGTTCCCCTGGCCGGGAGCGGCTTCGAGGTCGGGCTCGTAGCTCTGCGTCGCCAGGAGCGAGGTGACCTCGCCAAGGCGCACGTAGATGAGACCCGAGAGGCCGAAGGGACCTCGGGTGCCTCGGGGCCACCGATAGGGTGCGTAGTAGAAATTGCCGCTGCCAGCGTTCATGCCGACGGTCATCGTGTACGCCCCGCTTTGCTCGGGACAGACGCGCACGACGGGTCGCGCGTCGACCTCGACGTCCTGGTCGATGGTGGCCCCGGAGCTGTCCTTCAATACCAAGTCGAGGTTGCGAACGCTGTTGTCTCCGACCCCGAGGATTGCGTAGCACTTGCCACCCTCGAGCTGGACCGAGAAGTCTCGGCTTTGCCCCTCGCCGAGCTCGCCCCGCGAATGGTCGCCGTGGGGCAGGTAGCCCCGGGCGCGCATGTCCGAGTCGAGGAGGCGGAAGTTCTCGTCGAGGCCAACACCCGCGGTCGACGTCGTCGCCATGACGTTCCCGACCGGCGGCGGAGGCTGCTGGGGCTCGGTGCCCTGGGCCGTCGCGCCCTGGGGTTGCTGGAGGTAGCCCACCGTGAAGACGGGCCCCGCGCCGGCGTAGAGGCGCATGCGTAGCTGGTACGGGCCGGTTTGATCCGGACAGAAGCGGACGAGAGCGTCGACGTTGGGTGTCACGTCACGGGCCAGCTCGTTGCCCTGCCCATCCACGAGGAAGACGTCGCTGTCGCGGATCCCGGGGCCCCCGAGGCTGCCAAACGCATAGCAGGATCCGCCCTGGAGGTTCAGCTGAGTCATCGAGTCGTCGGGGTTCGCGAACTGCTCTCCGTGGGGCTCGGCGACACGCTGGACACCCTCGGCGCCAAGGGCCTGGTCGAGCTGTTCGAGGCGCCCCGACGTGGCCGGGTCGAGCTGGGCAGCCTGCCTGCCTCCCCCGGCGGCGGCCCCCGTGTAGAAGGCTTGGAGGTTCGGCTGGGTCGCGGGAGTGCCCTGGTAGACCGCGTAGTAGTACTCGCCGCCGCCGGACACCATCTGGAGCCGGGCGACATGGCGCCCCATCGTCGCCGGGCACACCGTGGCCCAAGGGCGCGCGTCGGGTTCGACGTTGTACGCGACCGTCTGACCCTGAGCGTCACTGACGACGAGGTTCAGGTCGGACGAGCCCGCCGCAATCGCCACGATCGTGTAGCAAGTGTTCGGCCGCGGATCGATGGCGTAGCCGATGACGGCGTTCACCGGCAGGTTGGGGTTGTGCATCGCCGCCTGGGTGCGGTTGTAGCCGAGCCCCCCCAGGTAGACTTCGACTTGCTCGAGGGCCTGCCGCGGGTCGGTGCTCACGGCGGCGGTGCCCTGGGCCTCGCCTCCGGTGTTGAGGTTCGTCTCGCGATTGACGGGCCGTGCGCGGCGCACGCACCCACTCGCAGCGATCGAGGCGACGACGGCCCCAGCAAATAAGAAAAGTCCGAGCTTCCGGTTCATCGGGTATCCCATCTGTGCCGGCCATTCGGGATGGCACCCCCAACGGACGGGCGAGACCACCTACGGCTTCAACGCGGCGGTATCCAAGCACGGCGGCATGGCTGGACGCAACTGGAGCCGCGCCGACGCGATAAGGCTGCCCATGGACCGTATTTTCGCGAGAACGCTCACCTTTTGGCTTTTCCTCACCGTTCTGGGGGGCTCTTTCGGCCCCCGCGTCGCCCTAGCCCAGGCCGAAGATCCCATCGCCCCTTCTCAGGGCCTTTCTACGGATCCGGCCCCGCCGGTCCCGGATCTGGCGATCAGCGTCGATCCCATCGCCATGGCCCTCGGCGAGTGGGGGGCCCGGGGCGAGGTGGCCGTAACACCCAGCCACGCGCTCTTTGTCTCCCCCGGGTATCGCACCGGAGCGATATCCCCCGGGATCTCCCTCGAGGTCGGTTATCACCTCTTTCCTTTGGGTGATGGCCTCGACGGGCCCTTCATCGGGCCCTCGGTAGGGGTGGCTTTCTCCCTCGATTCGGTCCGGGTTTCCGTCCGCGGGGGGGCGGAGGCGGGCTGGCAGGTGATCCTCGGGGCCCTCGCCCTCGGTCTCTCCGCCGGTGTCGAAGCTCATCTGTCGGCGTCTCAGGGGGCCGCGGCGGTCGTGGTGCCCAGGATTTCCCTTCACCTCGGATACGCCATTCGCTGAAGGACAGGCTGACGGACCGAACGAGGTCTGAGGACGAGGACCAACGACCGACGGGCTGCTAACCTCGCGCCCGTGAAGCGCTGGACGAGCGTGTTGATGCTGATGCTCCTGCCGGCCTGCGCCGCGGCGATGAGGCCGTGTTTCTCGTCGTGCAGTGAGCGGTCAGCGCCCGTCCTGCCGGCGACGCCGGGGCCACCGACCGTTCGTGCCGTGGTCGAGCGGTGTCGGGGGCTCAATGGCGACGACGACGCGTGCGAGTTCGTCGCCCGCTTCGGCCCCGAGCACTGCAGCCAGGCCGTTCCTTGCGACCGCCTCGTCGTGCTCTTCGCGCTCAGCGCCGAGGAGTGCGGCGGCTACGGTCGGGTGCTGCGCGATTATGCCGCCGAAGGTTACGTGGCTGCGTGCGTCAGCCTCTTCGAGTCGTCCGATGCCGGAACGCTGCTTCCTTACGTCGAACTCGCCGACCGG
Source organism: Deltaproteobacteria bacterium (assembly GCA_003647065.1). Taxonomy (GTDB): domain Bacteria; phylum Myxococcota_A; class Polyangia; order Polyangiales; family B10-G4; genus B10-G4. Next base: position 18,749 of record QMMC01000009.1, read on the forward strand.
GTGGACCGGGCCCTGCTCGCGCTCACCGCTTCGGACGCGGTTCGGGGGCGGTGGACGGGGCGGTTCCTCTTCCTGTCGGGGGCGGGGCCCGGCGCGACCGCCCCGATGGTGGCAATGATGCGCACGGACGTAGACGACGCCGCCCATTGGCGCGGCGCCGAGGCCACGGCAGCGTGCTTCCTCGACGGTTTCTACGACCTCGCCGCCGCGGACGTCGCCCTCGGGGAGGGCTCCCGGGGCATCCCCTGCACCTTCCCCCTCAGCCACGGCGACCTCCTCGGGCGCTACTACGAACGGGCGCCGGGCGCCCACGACTGCGAAGGCGGGCGTTGTCCGTGCGGCGAGGAACACGCCGCCAGCATCGACGTCGACTCCATCGTCGGCGGAGATGCGAGCGCCATGACGGTCACGGATTTCAAGCTCATCGAGTGTGGCTCCGAGCTCGACCGCTGCACCGGCGATGTCGCCCCGGCGGCGCCAATTCACGCATTCTGCGAGGCCATCGATGCCGTCCCGGGCCGTCGATGCGTGAGTGGAGCGTTGCCCCGGGTCGAACACGCTTCCTGCATGAGTCGGGCGGTCGAACCGTGTCTGGCTTACTTCGCCGAGGTCACCCGGCGCGGAGGAGCACGATGAGGCCGGCTACCGACAGCGCCAGGACGGTGCCGGCCAAGAGGTAGATGATCATGTCCGCACCGAGACCGGTCCGGGTTGGGGCGGCCTTCGGTGCATTGCTCTTGCCTCGATGCCCGGCGCTCGACGCGCTCTTGCCGACGTCCGACCCGCCGCCATCCTTCGAGGTCGCGCCTTCTACCGGCTCTTCACCCTCTCCACCCTCTTGCCCCGATTCGGGTTCGGGTTCGGGGGCCGGAGGGAGCTCGACCACCTCTTCCGGGGCGGCGCAAATCTCACTTACGCGTTGCTCCGCCGGGTCTTCGAAGATCAGAACGGTCTTGCCGAGGCGCAGCTCGTCACCGTCTTTGAGACGTCGCTCGGTGATCGGGCGATCGTTGACGAGGGTACCGTTCTTACTTCCACGGTCCCGCGCCACGACTCCATCGAGGTCTTGGACGATCTCCACGTGCTCCCGGGACAGGTCCGCGTCCGAGAGGGGAAGGTCGACGTCGTCTCCGCGTCCGACGACGAGGGCCCCCGGCGCCGGGACGAGCTCGACGACGCGCCCAGCTTCTGGGCCGTTCAGCACGCGGATCCGTGGACCTGGATCTGCTCCCCCCAGCTCTTCGCGAACGATCTGCCGGGCGAGGGCGGCGGTCTTCTCGAAGCCCGTCGCATCGACGAGGTGCCGGCCTTCGACGGTGATGTGAAAACCTCCGACGTCGATCACGTCGTTCGGTCCCACCGTCTTGGGCCTCCCCGGGGGAAGCCGCTCCCCGTTGACACGGGTCCCATTCGTCGAGCCCTCGTCGATGACCACCCACCGGATGCCCTCGGCGCGGAAGGTCGCATGGTGGCCGCTCACCGCGGCATGGGGCACATGCACGTCGGAGCCCTTGTGTCGTCCAATGACGACGCGTCCCTGGTCGAACTCGTAGACGTACTCCCGCGCCGTCTCGGAGGACCAGGTGGAGCGGACTACCAGGCGGACACCCATCGGATCGTCACGAGACTGATCGCGCGATCGCAGCGGGTCAAGGAGTCGACGAGTCTCGCCGGGACCTGGGCCGGGACCTGGGCCGGGATCTGGGCCTGCATGTAGGCCTGCCCTTGCCGAAAACTGGACCCCCTCGTGCCGTTCTGTAGACGTGGGGGGAAGCAACTAGGAGCGATTCATGGAAGCAGCGGTCGAACGGCGTGACGTAGACGAGAACCGAGTCCCCCTCGATTCTCCGGTTGAACTCTCTCACGAGGGCTTCACGGAGAGCTTCGAGGCGGATGGCGTCAACGTGAGCGCGGGTGGCGTGTCCATGCGCGCCAGCTATCTGCCCAGCGTCGGGGCGCGGCTCCGCTGCCGTATTCCCGCGGAGACCGCCGGGGGCCACATCGAGGCCGGGGCGGAGGTTGTCTGGTCTGCAGACCAGGGGCCGCACAACGGGGAATTCGGCCTACGTTTCCTCGACATCGATGACGCGTCGGCGAGGGCCATCCGCTCGATGCTCTCGCGGGGCCCGTATCTGCCCCCGTCACCGAAGGGGAAGCCCGGGGCCGAGGACACCATCGACGAGGCTCGTCCCGCGGCGTCGGTCTCCCTCGGAATCGACGGCGTTCCGGACTCGATCCGCGCGAGCGTCGTCGCGGAGGACTCGGATATCCTCACGGTCTCCCAGGAGCTCCCGTTCCTCCGCCTGGCGACGGGGGTCACCGTGCACCAGGACGGACGCCGTGGGCGCATCGAGGGCATCGACCTCACCCTCGACGGCGACACGCCGAAGCTTCTGATCGACATCCTCTTCGACGAGGCGCCCGTCAACGACCCGAGCGCCGCGGCGAGCGATTCGACGATCCCCGACTTTCTCCCGATGGGGCACGAACCGCGAGAGTTCCTCCAGGAACCCCAGGAACCCCAAGAGAACCTCGACCAGGCGTTCGCCGTGGGGCCCGGAGAGACCGTGCATACGGCTCCGACCGCGGTGGATCTTACCTCACCGCCGGCCCGCGACGAGGTCGCCCGGGCGGCTGAAGCGGCGCCGACCGTCCGCGAGCCCCGTATCGTGCAGGTCTCTCCCGTGGTCGCCGATGCGAACGTTCAAGACGACGGCGAGGAAATCGAGGAAATCGAGGAAGACCGTGAGGACCAAGCGGTCCAGGCATCTGAGGCTTCCGCCGAGTTCGGTGCCGAGGCCGATGGCGATTCCGTCCCGAATCTCGAGGTCACGCCGGCGCCCCTCGCGGAGACCGCCGCCGAGGTTGCCGCCATCGAGGTGCCCCGCGGAAATGTCGCCGCCGTGACCGCAGCCCGCGCGATGACCGCCCTGCGCTCGCGGGTCGACGCTCTCCGGCCCCGGGTCACCGGCGCCTTCGGCAAGCTCGGCGCTCGCTCGAGTGGGCTGCGCGCCAAGATCGGTCCCCACACCGTCGCCCTGCGCGCCAAGGTGATGGCATTTTTTGCGATGCTCCGCACCGAGGCCTTGCCTCGCGTCGTCGCGTCGGTCCGCCGGACGGGCCGGGTCTTCGCCCGCACCGCCATCGTGGTGCGTGACAAGGTCGGTCAGAAGATCCCCCTCCTCGCCCGCCGGGCGAAGCGCCGCCGCAAGACGGCACCGCCCCCCACCGACAGCAACGTCGCAGGTCGGCGTTCGAGCCGCCGTCGCACGACTGCGCCGGCACCCAAGAAGGACCGTCGTCGCACCATGGTCGTATCCTTCGTCGCCTTTTCCGGAGTCGCTCTCGCGGTCTGGGCCCTCACGCCGGGATCGGAGACGGTTGGCGCCGCCGACCCCCTCGGAGGCCATCAGTCGATCGTGAATCAGCCGCCCGCACCAAGCCCTGCGGCTGCGCCTGCCGTCGCTCCGGCCGCGGCGACCGCTGCCGTTCCGGTTGCCGGCGCCGCTGCCCTACCGCCCGTCGTCGGCGAGCCTGCGATGCCCCGGGCCGTTGGCGAGGGATCCCGCGAGGCCGGACCCATGGCCGCGCCGACCTTCCCCTCTCTCCGCGATGGCGCGCACCCCCAGGCACCCCAAGGGCTCCCCGAGGGTTCGCCCTACGCCGTTGACGTCCGCGAAGGGGGCGCGCCCGCTGCCGCCGCCACCGCGACCTCCGAGGGAAGCGTCTTCGGCGCCCCGGACATCGAAAACGGGCGCAGTTTCCTCATACGCATGAGCCAGCCGGTCACCGTGATTCGCGGCACCGCCCGGGCCGACGGCTTCTCCGTCGAAATCCCGTCCAGCCTCTCCCTCGACCGCGCCGGGCCCATCGCCGCGTCCCATCCTCTCATTGAGCGCTCGATGATCTTGAACCGCGGCGACCACTCGGAGCTCACCATCACCTTCGTCTCGGGCCGGACTCCGGCCTATCGGGTGAGCGCTCGGGGGTCGGCGATCGAGGTCTTGATCGCTCGGCGCTGACTGGACCCCCGTCCGTCCGTACCCTTCGGGAAGATGGATTTTCGCCGGTGGGGAACAGGACGGCTCCTTGCCTGTTGTAGACTCGATTCTCGGAGGCCGCAGTGCCCCGGTGTTGAAGGGTTTACGATGAAGAAACTTCCCCGAAACCGCGTTTTTCGCGCTGCTCTGGTCTCCGTGGTGGTCTCCACTGCCTTCCTCGGTGCGTTGGCCGAGGGCGTCGCCCAGACGCGCCAGGCGCCTGCACCCGCGCCTTCGGGGTCAGCGTCTTCGGGGCCGGTCGCCGACGCCGCTCGGGTTGGGGACGCATTTGCGTCAGTCGCCGAACGCGTTTCTCCGACAGTGGTCACCCTCGAGGTGGAAGCCGTTCGCCAGCGCGGGCGCCGGGGTCGGTCGCCGTTCGGGTCTCGCGGCGGGGATTCGGAGATCGCGAATGGCTCCGGCTCCGGTGTGATCATCCGGGCCAACGGCTACGTGCTCACCAACAATCACGTCGTAGAGAACGCGCGACGCATCGTCGTCGTGCTCCGCGACGGTCGGAGGCTTCCCGGGCAGGTGGTCGGGGTAGACCGGGCGACGGATCTCGCGGTGGTCCGCGTGCAGGCTTCCGGCTTGCCCGTTGCGAGCTGGGGTTCGTCGGACCGCGCGCGCGTCGGCCAGTGGGTCGTCGCCATCGGTGCTCCGTTCGGGCTCGACTATTCGGTGACCGCGGGGGTCCTTTCGGCGATCGGTCGAGGCATCGGCGCGAACGAGATCGAGGACTACCTGCAGACCGACGCGAGCATCAACCCGGGAAACTCGGGGGGCCCCTTGGTCAACCTCTCAGGCGAAATCCTGGGCATCAATACGATGATCATCGGCCGTGGTACCGGGATCGGCTTCGCCATCCCGTCCGACATGGCGCGCATGGTCGCCGACCAGTTGATCACCGGCGGGGTCGTGCGCCGGGCCTACCTCGGCGTCGGCTTTCAAGAACTCACGCCCGAGCTCGCGGGGCATTTCGGGGCGCGGAACGGCCGCGGGGCCCTCATCAACCGGGTCGAACCCAACGGACCGGCGGCCCGAGCCGGTGTCCGCGACGGCGACATCATCACGGCCGTCGACGGCAACCCGGTGGTCGCGGGACGGGACCTGATGCGCCACGTCATCCGTCGCCCGGTAGGCGCCCAGGTGCAGTTGACTGTTTTGCGTGTCGGACGGCGTCGCACGATCACCGTGACGACCGTCGAGCGTCCTCGGTCCGGCGAGGCGAGGCCTCAGCCGGCTAGCTCTGCGCGGCGATCTCGGGGCCATGGCGCACTCCTGACTCCATTGAACGATCAGATACGCCATCGGCTCGGGTATCGGGGGCAGGGGTCGGTAGTCATTTCTCGGGTCGAGAGCGGCTCCCCCGCCGATCACGCGGGTCTTCGAACGGGGGATGTGATTCTCCGCGCCGACCACAAGACCGTGACTTCGCCGAACACGGTCAACGAGGCCCTCGCAGACGACGGGGAGGCCCTGCTGCGCATCGAACGTCGGGGGCGGACCTTCTTCGCGGCGCTCACCCGCAACTGATTCTACGGACTGAAGCTAGAGCGTCGGGAAACGCAGGATGAAGACGGCGCCCTGACCCAGCTTGCTCTCGACGCGAATTTTGCCGCGGTGGTTGTTGACGATGCTGCGCACGACCGAGAGCCCGAGGCCCGTCCCGGCGTCGATTGTCTTGGTGGTGAAGAAGGGGTCGAAGACTTTGTCGATCCGCTGGGCAGAGATCCCCTTGCCGTTGTCGGAGACCTCGATGACGACTTCGCCGTCTGCGATCAGGTGGGTCGTGACACGGATGAGCCCACCGGTCTGCGGTATCGCCTGGCCCGCGTTGGTGAAGAGATTGATGAAGACCTGATGCAGCTGACCGATGACGCCGAAGACCCGCGGTTGTTCGTCCGCGTAGGCTCTCTCGACGACGATGCCTTTCTTGTCGAAGAGGTGCTCGCAGAAGACGAGGGAGTCGTCGAGGACCTGGCGCAGGGGTACGGACGCAGGCTCCGCATCGGCTGGCCGCGCATAGTTCATCAGGTCTCTGGTGAAGGAGAGGATCCGGTCCGATGCGTCGACGATGCGGCGGGCCTTTTCGACGTCCCCAGCATCGGCGCCGGAGGTGCGGAGTAGCTTCAGCAAGTAATCGCCGTAGACCGAAATGCTGGTCAGGGGATTGTTGAGTTCGTGCACGACGCTCGCCGCGAGTTCTCCGAGGGTCGCCATCTTTTCGGACTGGATGACCATCTCTTCGAGTTCGCGGACCTCGGTCCGATCCGACCCGATGGCGATGACCGCCTCCACCTCGCCTCCGGCGGTCAGGATGGAGGCGGCGTTGATCGTGATTTTGATCGGGGCGCCGCTCCGGGGCGAGACCAGGAGTTCGAAATCGGTGGTGGGCTCTCCTCGCAGCGCGTCGATCAACACCGGAAGCAGCCGGGCCCGCTCTTCGTGGGGGACCAGGTCGAAAATGTCCCGCCCCTCGAGCTCCTCCGGGGACATGCCCATGAGCAACGCGAAGGTCCGGTTGGCGCCGCGCACCTTTCGGTGACGTCCGATGACGATGATTGGCGCGTTGGCGTGCTCGAGGAGCTTCTCGAGGTATTCACGGTAGTAAGTGGACTCCGCGAGCAGACGCGCGCTCCGGAGGAGCCCCGCGAGCTGCAGCGCGAAGGGGATGACGATGGTCGCGTCCGCCTCGACGGCGGAGACCTCGCCGGGGTACTCCACCGCCAGCACGCCCGCGACGCGGTTGCGGTCGAAGAGCGGAACGTCGATGCCGACGGACCCCGGGGAGAATCGCGGCACGTATTCGTCGGTGAGGGTGATGCCGTCGAGGTCGAGGTCCTCGATGACCCTCTGGTGTCGTTCGAGGGCGCCCCGAGACAGGCTCAGCGGGGTGCATTCTTCGCCCGGACCTTCTGGCTGACCAAGCTCATTTTCCCGTGGTTGCGGGGCGTCCGACGAGGGGCCAGAGCGCGGCGCGAGCTGGATGCAAAACCGTCTCCCGGGGAAAAGCCGAGCCAGGGCGTCTCCATACGCCGTCGTCAGCTGCGCAGCGGACATCTCGGCGTTGGTCTCGGCGGCGAGCTTGAGGAGCTCGGCTGTCACCTGATCGGCCCGGGGCGATACTAGGGCGTTGGCGTATGGGGCCGTCTCGGCGCTTCGGTCTCCCTCGTCTCCCGGGTTTCCGAGGGCGTGCTGCACCGATTCTCGGGGGATGGGGCTCGCTCCGGGAACTTCAGCGCGAGGAATCAGGCCGCTCTGGCGCCTTGCGGGGAAGGGGGCGCGAACTCGTACGCGGCCGCTATGCCGGGGTTCGGTTTCGGGTGCGTGGGTGGGCCCCGGGTCGTCGTCGTGCTCTGTGCCCACGTTTCAGCGCTTCGGGGCCCGTCCCGGGGCCTCGCTCTCCGATGCTTTGTCCAGGTCCAGGATGCGTTGTTCTCCGACGTACGACTTGGTTTCGTACTTCGTGATTTTTCCGATCTTGCGCACGATGTCCGCCATACGCTCGGACTCGCGCACGATGATGTCCGCGGCGTTGTATTCGGAGCTCGCGGCATCGAGCTTTCGTTTGAGCAGCTCGGCGTACCCCATGACGCTGGTGAGGGGTTGGTTGAGCTCGTGGGCTGCTGTGCCGGCGAGCTCGGCGATGAGAGCCTGCTTTTCGCTCAGCGCGAGCTTGTGTTGGGCATGGGCTAGGCGCTCCTCGACCCGCAGTCGGTCCCGGAGGTCGGTGAATATGCCGAAGGTCGCCACCGGCTGGTCGCCCTCGAAGATGAGGGCCGCCGACAGGGCGATGGGGATCCGCTCTCCTTGGTTGTCGATCGCGTCGAGGCGGATGGATTCGACCCGTCCCGGGCCGCCGTGCTGCGGCGAGCGCAGCATGGCGAGGACGTCTCGGGCGAGCCCATCGGCGTAGAGCTCACGAACGTTGAGCTTTCCGATCGCTTCGGACGCGGAGTAGCCGTAGATGCGCTCGGCCCCGTCGTTGAAGAGGATGATGGTCCCGTCGAGGTCGGCGGCGACGATGCCATCGGGGCTGGCGTGGATGAGGGACTCGAGGAACTCCTTCGTTTGGACCAGCTCGGTCTCCATGCGCCGCGCTTCGGTGACGTCTCGGAACGTGAAGAGCACCGAGCCTTCCCCGTGCAGCAACGAAGAAAAGGCGACGTTGGCGATGAGGGTCGCGCCGTCGCCGCGGCGGAACTGGAGGTCGACGTCGGCGGGGAAATGGCCTTCGGGGAAGCCATCCCAGAGGGTTTGCATCAACTCTTCATCGTCGGGATGGACGAGAGTCCGCATGTCCTTCCCGCTCAAGGTGTCCTCTTCGTAGCCGAGGAGGTCGTGAGCTCGGGGGTTGGCGAAGAGCAGTTTGGCCTCCGGGTCGACCACCCCGATCCCATCCGCCGACGAGCGGAAGAGGTCGGCGTAGCGCTCGAGGCTCCGGAGTCGTCGCTCCGCTTCGAAGCGCGCGAAGGTCACCTGCTGCGTATGGTCGCGGAGGGATTGCATGACCCGCGCGTTTCGGAGCGCGATCGCCGTCGCATTGGCGACGATGCGACAGAATCCCATCTCCCGGTCTGCTACCTCGTGGCCCGGAGTCGCGGCTCGCAGGAAGAGCACGCCGAGGACCTGCTCCTGCCAGACGATCGGGAGCAGGAACATCGAGCGGAAGCGTGTCGACGCGTCTCCCCGGACCCCGTCGAGGATGGGGTGGGTGGTCGCGTCGTCGATGAGCAGCGGTTCGCTGGTCCGGAGGACCTGCTGAATCTCCGGATACTTCGACAGGTCGATCTTGAGGTTCGAGAGCTTTTCGTTGTCGGACGCGACGACGACATAGCCGACGTCTCCCTGATCGGGCTCGGGCGCGAGGACGATCGATACGCGGTCTACCTGAACGACTTCGGCGATGCGGCGCACGACGGTGAAAAGAATCTCCCGGAGATCGAGGGACGAGGCCAACGCCTGCGTCAGCTCGAGCATCACCTTGGCGTCTTGCTTCTCCCGGGCCAGGGCCCGAGCGGCGTCCCGCATGCGCAGGTGATTGCCCAGGCGGGCGAGCAACTCCTGGGAACGGATCGGTCGGCGGACGAAATCGGTCGCACCCTCCTCGAAGGCCCGGGTCAGGTCGACTTCCCCATCGATGGAGGTCACGACGATGACCGGTGTGTCCGCCGTGCGGGGGTCGGTCGACAGCCAGTGGAGGAGCTCGAAGCCGGCCTCGTCCGCTCCGGTCAGGGCCAGGAGGATGGCGTCCGGGATGGCCTCTTCGACCGTCGCCCGGGCTTCGTCCGCCCCGGAGGCAGACGAGAGACGGTACCCGCCCTCCTCGACCGTGGTCTCGAGAGCCCCCCTCTTTTGGTCGTCTTGGTCGACAACCAGGATTCGCGCAGATTCCCTCATCCGTCGTCGGTGGCCCCCTCGTGACGAGTCACCAACCACAATCCTAGCAGGTCCATCGCCAAGCTGCTTCAAATGGGCCTGGAGGGGGCCTGCTTTCTGCGCCCTGGCTCCCTTGTCGAACGCTGGCCCGGTCAGGAGCCCCATCGTATGCTTCGCACGCATGCGGGCCTGGCCCATCGCAGCGGCCTCGGTAGCCGCCTTACTTCTCACGGGCACCGTCGCGGCCCAGGCTCCCGATGGCGGGGCCCGAGGGGGTTCTCCCTCCGGACAGGCCGGAGAGGCCGGGGGTCCCGGAGCGCCCGGCCCGGGAGAGGGGCTCGAGCGACCGCCGGCCGAGGGGGCCGAGGCAGCTCCGCGTCGGGTGGTCGTGATCCTCCTCGCCTCCGCCGGGGTCGACCCCGAGACCGCCGACGCCTTGACCGAGCTCGCCATCGGCGCCGTCGCCACTCGGGGACACGTCTCCATCGTCGGCAAGGAAGAATTTCAAGCTCAGCTCGGTCACAGCGAGGCCCGGTCTGCGGAGTGCGTGAGCTCTACCGCGTGCCTCGGGCGAGTCGGGGTCCACCTGGGCGTCGACGAGATCATCGCCGGGACGATCGCCCGGCGTGGCGATCGATGGATTTTCAACATCAACCGCATCGATATGCGCAGCGGAAATGTCGCCGGCCGCGTCTTCAGGGAAGTGCCCGGCGACGTCGGCGCCCTCGCCGATGCGGTGCAGGCTGCCATCCCGGAGCTCTACGCGCAGGTCGCCGAGGCCGCCCAGCTCCTCGTCTCGACGAACGTCGACGGAGCGGAGGTGGTGGTCGATGGTGTGCTGATCGGCGTTTATCGAGGTGAGGCGGTGGAGCTCGCAGACGTGGCCCCCGGCCGCCACGAGCTCGTCGTGACGGCTGCTGGTTATTTTGACTGGACCCGGGTGGTCAACGTGGCTCCGGGCGCGACCATGCAGATCGAGGCTAGCCTCGAGGTGCCGGAGGACCCGGGAGAATCTGGGGGTATCTCGCCCCTGGTCTGGATTGGATTCGGCACCGCGGCCGTGGCGGGAGGGATGGCGATCTATTTTGGCGTCTCCTCGCAGGAAGAGCCCGAGGCAGGCATCACCCAGGCCGAGGCCGAGGCCTTCCTGGATACGAAGAACACCGAAGCCACCATCGCCAACGTCTCGATGGTGGTGGCGGGTGCGGGTCTCGTCCTCGCCATCATCGGTCTGCTCCTGAGCGACTTCGGCGGAGATGAAGGGGGCGTGACGGCCGCGGCCACACCCCTCGAGGGGGGCGCGCTCTTGTCGCTTCGCGGGAGCCTGCCGTGACTCTGCGCGTCCGGAAGAGGGCTCTGGCCGGCTTTGCGCTTGCGCTGGGCGCGATCTTCGCGTTCCCGGGGTGCACCGTCGACGGGAGCTTCTTGAACACGGAACTCTTCCTTTGTGAGGTGTCGAGCGATTGCGGTTCGGGATGGGGCTGCGCCAGAGCAACGCCCTATGCACCCGACTTCTGTGCTCCCAATTGCGCTTCCGAGTGCGACGGGGTCTGCGTCGCCCAGGGGGAGGCGGGGGCCTGCCTCTCCGAGTGCCGTATTCACGAGGACCTGACGACGAGCGCGTGCCCGTCAGAGGACTACGATTGCATTCGCGTCAGCGTCGAGGACGACGATGGTGTTTGCTATCCGGTCGACGGATGCTCCACGAGCGCAGAGTGCTCTGCGGAGCACGAGTGTCTCACGGCGCTGGTCGAAGGCATCGGCATCGGCGGCGGGGGGCTGCGTGCCGACAACCTCTACTGCGTGCCCGTTCCGGACAACCCAGAGGATTGCCCCCCGCGGTCGATAGCCGTCGCGTTCCCGCTTTCCGAGGACCAGGTCTTCCCAATGTGCCTAGCCGTCTGCGATGCAACGGATACGCGTTGTCCTCCGGCCTTCGGCTGTCTGCGGCACCACGTCATCCTCGGCCAGGCGGCGTGCTTCCCTGGCTTCTATGGGATCCCATGCGACGACGATACGAACTGCCTTCAGGGTCGATGCATCGATACGGGGGTCTCCGGGAAGTTCTGTACGACCACCTGCGATGAGGCGCTGCGGGTCGGCTTCGGGTGTGAGAACATCTCCGCGCCGTTGAACACTTTTGGGCTTCGCTATCGCCTCGAATGTGATCCCTCGGCCCCGGGCGGCGCTGATGGAGGAGGCCTCTGCGTGCCGCGCTACGAGATCGGCTTCCCTTGCACGACCCCGGAGAGTGAAGCCTTCGTCTGCGCCGCAGACCTGAGCTGCGAAGCCATCGCTGACGGTGTTCAGAAGGGCTGCACCAAGGACTGCTCCAGTGATGACCACTGCAACGTCGACGGGCGCTCGGAAGATAACTACTGCTCTTCGTTCTTCGACCTCTGTTTTCCGAAGCAAGACACGGGGGGGGCGTGCATCCGTGACGGCAACTGTCAGAGTGACGCGTGTGTGCTCGGGATGGATGGGCGCCGCACGTGCCAGTGAGCGCCATCGACGTCACGGCGCCCATCGGCGTCTTCGACTCGGGTCTCGGCGGGCTCACGGTGGCCCGGGCCATCGCCGACGCGCTGCCCAATGAACACCTGGTCTACCTCGGCGACACAGCAAGGGTTCCCTACGGTACGAGGTCGGCCCACACGGTGATCCGCTATGCCCGGAGCTGCGCGGCGAAGCTCATCGAGCGCCGGGTCAAGCTGCTCGTCGTGGCGTGCAACACGGTGAGCGCCGTTGCCATCGACATGCTCCGGGTCGAACTCGACATCCCGGTCCTCGGGGTCATCGAGCCGGGGGCCCGGGCCGGTGTCGCCGCGAGCGGGACCGGACGCCTCGGGGTCATCGCGACGGCGGGTACGGTTGCGTCGGGGGCCTATGTCCGGGCCGTCGCGGCGGAGAACAGCCGCGTCGAGGTCGTCGCCCAGGCGGCGCCGCTCCTGGTCCCGTTGGTAGAAGAGGGGTGGACCACCGGCGAAGTCCCGCGCCTCGCCGCTCGCCGTTACCTGACGCCCATGGTCGAAGCCGACATCAAGGCGTTGGTTTTGGGCTGCACGCACTATCCGCTGCTCGCATCGATGATCACGACCGAGCTCGAGGAGCTCGCGGGGCGGAGCATCCCCGTCGTCGATTCCGCTCGCGCTACGGCGGACGAACTCTCCGCGATACTGGAAGAGCGCGCCCTAGGCGCCCCGGAGCGCCCGGCCGAGCTCTCGCTCCTGGTCACCGATCTCCCGGAGCGCTTTGCGGATTCCGCGTCCCGCTTCCTCGGGCACTCCCTCGAGGGGCTCTCGGTCGAAGCCGTCGACCTGTGAGACCGGTCAGCGGGGGTCGGCGCTGAGGCTCGCGCGAATGCGCGCGGCGATGTGAGCGCTTTGCTCTTGGGGCAGACGCGCCCGGAGGGCTCCCTGGGCGGCGGGGGTGTGGAACGCGGTGAGGGCGAGGACGGCGCCCTCTCGAACCGCCGGCGCCCGGTGTCGCAGGAACGGACGGATGTCTTCGATGGAACGGGGGCCGAAGGCGCGGCCGAGGCCTCGCACGGCTTCGCGGATCAGGAGGTCGCTCTGCCCCTCCGCTCGCGCCACATGGAGCAGAAAGGCGCGGGCTCTCGGGCTCGGGTAGTGGGCGACCGCCGCGACCGCGCGCATGCGTACGAAAGGCTGCACGTCGTGGTCACCGTAGAGCTCGACCAGGATGGGAAAGGTCTCGGGGCCCCAAGCGCGAAAGTCTTCGGCGCCGGGAGCCTGCTCGAAGCCGGCAAGCATCTGGGAGAGTTCGGCTTTCGAGGGAGGGGTCGCGAAGACCGGAGTCGCTACGGACCAGACCCCTGCGAGCACCGAGAGGGCCAGAAAGGCGATGAAAGCGCGGCGCATCGTAGGCATAGCGTAGCAAGAAAAGGCGGGCAGGCGTGCTATGAGAGTGGCGAATGATTCTCCGCACGGAGACCGTCGAGCAGTCGGTCGACATCGACGAGGTCGTCACCCTCGAAAAGCAGGTCGTGATGACCCCGGGCCGCGAGCCCCTCGGCATGGTCCGCAAGCGCCTGCCGCCGCCCGCCGAGTCTCGCGGCACGGTGCTCTTGGTGCACGGCTTCGGCCAAAACCGTTACACCTGGCACGTCGCCGGGCGGTCCTTCTCCGCCTACCTCGCGCGCGAGGGCTGGGACGTCTTCAACTGCGACCTCCGTGGCCATGGCCGGTCGCGCCGCTTCGGCAGTCAACGGCCCCGGGTCCTCGAGGAGTACATCCGCGAGGACGTGCCCGCCCTCGCGAACGAAGCCCTGCGCATCTCGGGACACGAGCGCATCTTCCTCATCGGTCATTCGATGGGGGGGATCATTTCTTATGGGGCGGCGGCGACCGGGCTCCGGCAGAAGACCTCGGGCATCGTCACCATCGGCTCTCCGTATCTCTTCGGCACGGGTTCGCGGACGCTCTCGGCGGTCTCGGCGGTGCTCAATACATTTCGCAATACGGGCGTCTTCGACTCCAACCCGCATCTGCCCCTGCGCCTCGTCGGCCGCCACCTGCACAAGCGCCGGCGTCTCTGGGACAGTCGCTTCTGGATCTCGCCGATACGGCCCTGGACGCCGGGGAGCGTCGAAGACTCGGTCCTCGACGACTATCTCAGCCGCGCCTTCGACTGGTCGAGCCTCGAGATCGCTTTTGACATTTTTCGCGCCGGCAAAGACGGCGTGCTCGCGGGCAAACACGGCCGCTCGAACTACCGAGCCGCCTTCGAGCACCTCGACCGTCCGCTTCTGGTGATCGCCGGTACCCGCGATCACCTGGCCCCGCCGGAGTCCGTTCGCCCCGCGTGGGGGGGGAGCCGGTCCCGGGACAAGACCTACCGGGCCTTCCCAATGGGACATGTCGACCTTATCGTGGGTCGCGAGGCGCCGAAGACGGTGTGGCCCACAGTCTCCGAGTGGCTCGCGCGGCGAGCCAGCTAGCGGCCAAACAACAGCTAAATGAGAGCACGATGACGACGCGGCCCCTGCCTTCGACGGACGACATCGACCGCGCCGTGACGGACGTCCTCGACGCTCATGGCGATGGCGAGGCGGAGCCTGATGTCGGCGGGCCTCGGGTCGTTCTTTCGGAGGACGTGAAGGACGTCGAGTCGCCCGCCTGGGCGGAGAAGCTCGTTCGGTTGCTCGATGACGGCCTGACGATCCCGGGCACCAACTTCGGTATCGGCCTCGACGGGTTCATCGGTGCGCTGCGTCCCGGCGTCGGCGATGTGCTGACCGGGAGCGGGTCCCTCGCGCTCATCTATCTCGCCTTCAAGGAGCGGGTCCCGACGGTTGCCTTGGCGCGCATGGTCTTGAACATCGCCATCGACACGCTCTTCGGCAGCCTGCCGGTGATTGGCGACACCTTCGATGTCTTCTGGAAGTCGAACCGGAAGAACCTGGACCTCATCGAGCGCTACCGCGCGGACCCGGCGGCGAAGCCGACGTTTGTGGACTATCTGCTCGTTGTGCTGGCGGTGCTGTTGGTGATTGCGGGGGTGGTGATTCCGTTGGTTTTGTTTTGGGTGTTGCTCGGGGGTGGGGTGTTTGCGGTGGGTGGGTTGATCGGGGAGTAGTGAACGGGGAGGGGCGTTTCCGTTTCCGTTTCCCGTTCCGGTTCCCGTTCCGGTTCCCGTTCCGGTTCCCGTTTCCGTTCCGGTTCCCGTTTCCGTTCCCGTTCCCGTTCCCGTTCCTGTTCCCGTTCCCGTTCCCGTAGCCGTTCCCGTGTCCGAAGCCGTGTCCGACGCCGTGTCCGTGACCGTGTCCGACGCCGTGTCCGTGTGACGGCTCTTCTTCGCTTCGCTGCGAACTCGCCGGCGATGGGCGCGTAGGGCGTGATTGCTCCTTCGCTCGGGGCGCCTGGATGATGCCACCGTGCTCGGCTGCGTAAAGGCTCGGTCCGCCGAGGCGGCGGACGCGCCCGGCTGCGCCGGCTGAAGGCCTTGACTCAGCCTCCGCTCGGTGGCGCGGGGGCGGCTTCACGAGCGAAGGAGCTCCAACATGAAGAACTTTCAGTGTTACCAACTTTCGATTGGTGTGGTTCGGATGGTACGGCCGTTGATTGAGGGGATCGAAGTCCATGATCGGGATTTGGGCCGACAGCTCAGGCGATGTCTGAGTAGCGTTCCATTGAATATCGCCGAGGGCAGTCGGTCCTCCGGGCGGAACCGGCAGGCGAGGTACGCCAACGCGATGGGATCGGCGCGGGAGTCGGCGGCCTGTCTCGAGACGGCCGAGGCTCTCGGCTACCTAGGGGCCGATGAGTTGCCGGCGGTGGTCGACAGGCTCGACCACATCGTGGCGATTCTCTTCAAGCTCTGTCGATAGGAGAGGCTGACCCGGAGGGCATCGTGCCCTCCGGGTTGGGGCGCCTAGCGCCTCCTCATTGCGGTCCGCTGCGAGTAACGACCGCGCCGGGACGCCAGCGCGCACTCCGGGCTATCATCGTCCCTGATGACCAACACCCCCGCCAACGACAACCACTGCGGTGACTGCAACGTCAGTCGTTCGGGAGGAACCTCATGTACCGGTGGTAGGGGAAGTCCACCTCACCTGACCTCACCAAACCAGGACGAGCAGCCCCTGGACGCATGCGGCCCATGGGCGTGTCATAATGGGACGAGGGGACACGAACGATGGCGATGAAGATGAGAGCTTTGCGAGCCGGGACTCTTGTCGCGGCTGCGACCGTCTCGATGGCACTCATGGGTTGCACCGAGTCGACGTCAGCCGACCCGTTCGATGCATCGACCGGCCAGACTACCGTCGACCTCCGGTTCTTCGATGCCGTGTATGCCGGCGCGGAAGTGTGCGTCGCCGACACCTGCGGCGTCCTCGGAGAGATCCGCGAAGTGGGAGAACTCGAAGAACTCGTCGTGACCCCGCCTATCGTGGGTTCGGTGCTGCCAGTGACCGTGACGCGGGGGGAAGCCACGGTGACCATCGATCGCGGCTTTGGCCCCGACGTGCTTGCTCTAGGCCTCGACCCCGAGGCCGCCCGGACCGACCGCGTCAGCATTGCACTCTACGCGGATGCCTCCGGCGATTGTGCCCTCTACCTGACCACCCACGTCATCGAAGGCCTGTCAGTTTTCTCCTCGCCACCGAGCGACACCGAACTTGCGACCCTCTGCGGCCCCTTCGCTGCGCGCTGACCCCGCCCTTCGGCGTTCGTCGTCAGGTTGGTCGTGCGTCGAGATTGCTGAGGCAGGTCAGATGGGCGGCGCTCATGGTCACGGCGCCGGCAGCCGCAGGTCGTCGACGGGGATGTCTGTGACCGAAGGCGCCCCTCCGTCGTAGGTTCCGCCGACGTCGACCATCCCGTCCCTCACCTCAGCGCGCCAACTGACGTACCAAGCGTCGCGATAGCTGTGGGCAAAGTACACGTATGTCGTGCCGGGCACACCGAACCCGTACGGGTCGTCGGCTCCCGGGCAAGTGCATGGGGCTGCGTCCGGCGGTGCAGGGTGGGGGTCGCCGGTCTCTGTGGCCCAGTATGGCGGGCCGTTGACGGCCAAGCCGACGACCGTCGCATCCAAGTCGGCCCCCAGCGCGTCGATCACGTGCAGGTCGTCGAGGAAAAAACCAACCGCCCTGTAAACATCACAGACGGCCGGCGCACTGTCGACCTCAGGGGGTGCGGCTCGCTCGTCGCCAGCCGCCGACCCGACGAAGACCACCCCACCGCCCGCTCGCACCTGCTGCGCGAGCGCCGTTGGGTGGGGTCGGTCGAGAATACAGGAGCAGTGTTCGACGATGTTGCACTCTGGCGAAACGACGCTCGCCTCACAGGCGAGCGCGGCCAGGGCGAAGAGCACTGCCGCGGACAGTCGCATGCTCAGATCGTAGCACGACGGAAGTTCGTCCATCCGGACAGGCGAAACCTGCGAGGGTGCGCGTCGAGGTCGACGTTCGCGGCTGTCATCGCGACTACCCAAGAGAAGGCGGCGCCGCCAAGGCGCAGCCCCGTGCGGACTGGTTGGTTGGGGGAGGGCGCGATTCCGGGTGTCCACCAAGCGGGGGGAGGTTCACGGCGACGCGAACGAGAACGGTGACCGGAACGGGCAACTGGGCCGCCAGCGGCAGACGGCGCTGTCCATTGTGTCAGTCCCCTGACTACCCTGACGTCCTCTGGCCCGGGGTTGAGCATGGCAACGGCCGCGTAGCTCATCCCCAGCCCTCCTCAGCCCTTCTCGACGATGACCGACACTCAACTTCACCGCGAACGCCATCCTTTGCCCTCGGACGTGTTGGCATGAGTCGGGCCTCGGATGACGGAGCGCCACGGGGCGAGGTGATCTTGTATCGCACTGCGGACGGGGCCGTGCGCGCAGAGGTCCATCATGAGGGCGAGACGCTCTGGATGTCGCAGAGGGAGATCGGCGCGCTTTTCGGCGTCGACGTCCGTACCGTCAACGAGCACCTGCGCAACATCTATCGCGCTGGCGAGTTGGTCGAGGTGGCAACTATCCGGAATTTCCGGTTGGTTCGAAGTGAGGGTAATCGTGAGGTTTCTCGGGAAATCTCTCACCACAAACGGGATGCGACCTGCCGCCTCGGACCGAGTACGTCATCGCCTTCTTGTTGAGGCCTTCGCACTCCCGGTGCCGCTACGGTCGGCCTGTCGGCTCTGCACGACTTCGTCGCGCTGCCGCCTCGGGCCGCCCTACGCGGCGCCTTCTTGTTGAGCACTCCCGGCGCGGCTACGGCCGGCCTGTCGGCTCTGCACGACTTCGTCGCGCTGCCGCCTCGGGCCGCCTACGCGGCGCCTTCTTGTTGGGGCCTCACCGCCTCCGCAGCTCTTCCATCCGCTGCTCTACCCGTCGCCTCTCCGGCGAGTTGGGCCGGATGCGTAGGTACTGGCGGTAGTGCAGGCGCGCGTCTCGCCAGAGCTCGAGGTGCTCCGCCGTCTGGGCCAGGTTGTACGAGAGGTCCGCGTTTTCACAGGCGCCGTAGTCGTTGCTCTGGGCGACCGAGAGCACGTTGCACGAGTTCTGAAAGAGCTCGTAGGCCGTCTGGTATTGGCGTCGTCGGTAGAACGCGGCGCCCTGTTCATAGAGGCGTTGCGATTCGGCGGTCAGCTCTTCGGAGTTGGCGCGCCGCTGATTGTTCTGAGCCGACTGGCGCTCTCGGAGAGCCTCGAGCTCGGCGATGCGTCGATTCACATCCGTCCGGGTCGCGTCGTCGGGGCGACCGTGGCGCAGGTAGACGCGGAACCAGTGGATGCCCCGCCGGGCGTCGCCCATGCGCTCGAAGCACCGGGCGATGTTGAACGCGAAGTCCGGGCTTCGCCACGCGCGCTGGGCGGCGAGGAGCTTCTGCACCGCCTGGCTGAGCTCGTTGGCTTCGTAGTGGACGATGCCCTGGGTGTAGAGCGTGCGCGCGCGCTCGAGGCGCTGCTCGCGGCTTTGGGCGTCTGCCGCCGAAGGAGCCACCAGAGAAACGGTCACGGCCCCCCCGAGGGTGAGGGCGGCGGAGAGGACGATGAAGGAAGCGCGCATCAGAGGCCTAGACTCTCATAGGGTCATTGGGATTCAGAAGAGCCCTATTGCCCCGAATTCTTCGCATTCTTTTCGGCACGAGCCGCTGCGAGCTCCCGCTCCATCTTGCGTAACGTCCGTTCCAGCTCCCGGACGTCCTTTTTCGTGACCAGGTTGAGGCTCTTGGCGGCCCGAGCCACCCGCTCTTCGAAGGACTCCTGGACCTTCCCCCGGAGCTGGAGCGCCTGCATCATCGTCTTGATGACCCGGGGGTCCTGGACGACCTTCATGACCCGGGGGTCCTGGATGAGCTTCATGCCCTCCGCGAGCAGTTTCTTCTTCAGGTCCATAGGGGGGTCCTAGGCGGCCGGGGCGGGGTGTGTCAACGAGCGCTCACATCGGGTCGTCCATCGAGGTCATCGGGTGGCGTGAAGCGGAAGCTGGCTCGTCCGCATGACGCGCACGGCCTGTGGCCCAGGGGAGGCGTCCTACGTTCGGCTCTTCCTAGCCGCGAGCAACCGCAGGGGCGCGGCGGATGGCAGTCGCTACAAGGTGCAGCCCCCCGAACCATCGGGGCTGCCGCCGGCGTCGCGGCAGATTTGTGCTTGGCTGCGAAGTGAGTCCCATATCTTCACGTCGTCCACGGTGCCGTCGACATGT
>QMMC01000010.1 GCA_003647065.1 Deltaproteobacteria bacterium
GAGGTCGTGCGGATCCTCTCCGAAAAGGGATATCGGACGATCGCCCACGTGCGCCCCGACTCGTGCCAGTTTCGCGAGTGGGAGGCACGCTTCGAGATGATGGGCGCCGAGGTGGACGGCACCGCCTGGGAAGAGCAGGCGATGACTGAGACCCTCGGTCGGGTAGGGCCTGGCGCGGTCTTCGCGCTCCTCGGGACGACCCGGGCCCGGGCCAAAGATGAAGGGCGTAGTGCGGTCGAGGGTTATGAGGCGGTCGACTATGGCCTCACGGCGTTGCTCCGCCGCGCCGCCGAAGCTTCGGGCCACGGCCCGCGCTTCGTCTACCTCTCTTCCCTCGGCGTCACCCCGAAGGCACGGAACCCGTACCTGGCGGTTCGGGCGCGCATCGAAGGCGAGCTCCGGAAAGGTTCGCTGCCCTACACGGTCGTGCGTCCCGCGGTCATCACCGGGGCCGACCGGGACGAAGACCGCCGGGGAGAGCGCATCGGGGCGGTCGCCCTCGACGGCGTGGCGGGAGTGCTCGGCGCGATCGGCGCCAAGCGCCTCGGAAAACGCCTCGCCACCACGACCAATACGGCCCTCGCCCAAGAGTTGGTCCGGCTGGCCTTCGATCCGGCCGCTGCCGGGCGCATTATCGAGTCCGAAGACCTCGAAAAAGGCGCTTGAGCGCATCGAAGATGGCGCTCGGCGCTCGTGGGGCTATCCTCGTATCCCGTGGCATTCGCTGACCGAACCCCTCTGCCCGATTCCGGCGCGCGTTCGCAGCAGCCCCAGGTCCGCGACAAGAACGGCAAAAAGAAGAAAGAGCCGATCATCGAGCTTCGGCGCTTCGCCGGGCCATCGGTGCACGCGCGGCAGCTCGACGGGATTCGCGTCGCTCACGTCACTGACATCCACGTCGGTCGCGTCACGCCGCTCCGGGTGCAGATGGCCGCGGCGGAGCTCACCAACGCGCAGAAGCCGGACCTCGTCGTGATGACCGGCGATTTCGTCTGCCACAGCCAGGCCTACCTCGACCAACTCGTCGAGGTTCTGTCGGCCTACGATGCGCCGATGATCACCGTCCTCGGAAACCACGACTACTGGTCCGGGGCCGACGAGGTGCGCCGGGCGATGAAGAAGGCCGGCGTCGAACTCCTCGACAACGCCTGGACGACGTTCACCGTGCGCAACCAGCCGCTGCAGGTCGTGGGCCTCGACGACGCCTATACCGGCCACGCCTCTCGCCAAGACGCAGTGAAGGGCATCGACCCGAAGCGCGCGACCCTCGGGCTCTCGCACATCGCCGAAGAGGCAGACGGCCTCTGGGCCAAAGGGGTGCCCCTGGTGCTCAGCGGCCACACCCACGCCGGGCAGGTCACCCTGGCCCGGCTTCACGAGCTCTCCGTCGGTAAACTCGCGGGCCATCGATACATCCACGGCATGTATGGGTCGCGGCGCGAGGACCAGGAGCCCAAGGGAGCGGTCTACGTCGGCGCGGGCATCGGGGCTGCCGTCATCCCGCTGCGCCTTGGCAAGCGCGGTCGCCGCGAGGTGACGGTGTTCGAGCTCGGCCACGAGATCGGAGACATCGACGAGCACCACGACGATC
The DNA here is from genome assembly GCA_003647065.1 of Deltaproteobacteria bacterium. Classification (GTDB taxonomy): domain Bacteria; phylum Myxococcota_A; class Polyangia; order Polyangiales; family B10-G4; genus B10-G4. The sequence goes on from QMMC01000010.1 coordinate 1,592, forward strand.
AGCCTGCGCACCCGGGCAGGAAGCCTCGGCTGCGCACCAAGCTCAACCGCCACGTCGCCGTGCACGAGAAGCGTAAGAAGCGTGAGCGTATGGCTGCCAAGGTCCGCCGCAAGGCCGACAAAAAGCGACGAGACTGAGCCTCGTCGAGGGCCTCAGCGCGGGCTCCAGCGCGGGCTTCAGCGCGGGCTTCAGCGCGGGCTTCAGAGAATGAGCGCGGCGACTCGCATGGCGATCGCCGGCGCCGCGGTGAGCCCCGGGCTCTCGATGCCGAGGAGGTTCACCAGACCCGGCGCTCCGTGGGGCGTCGCCTCTTCGATCACGAAATCCCGGAACGGCATCCCAGGGCCCGCGAGGCGCGGCCGAATGCCCGCATAGTCGGGGGTGAGGTGCTCTCTGCGGACGCCCGGCAGGTACCGGGCCACGGCCTCGGCGAAAGCTACGGCCTTGTTTTCGTCAATGCCGTAGCTGCCCCGATCTTCGACGAAGGTCGCGTCGGGGCCGGCGACGCATCGGCCCCCGAGGTCGATGGTCAGGTGCACGCCGAGGCCGGGTCCGGCGGGGACTGGATAGACGAGAGCGGTCCGGGGCCGCGGGGCCTCCGAGGACAGGACAAAGTAGTCGCCCTTCGACGGGGCGAGGCGGTAGCCGAGGGCGTCGATGTCGAGGCCGGCGAGGGCGGCGACGTGGTCGGCATCGAGGCCCGCCGCGTTGATGACCCAGCGCCCGCGGAGCTCTTCGCCTTCGCCGCGGTCGTTCTCGGTTGCGACGACGAGGCCGTCGTTCGCCGGGTCGATGCCGACGACCCGCGTATGGAGGACCACCTCGGCGCCGTGCTGTCGAGCTTCGGCCCGGTAGCTCTCGATGAGCCCGTGGACGTCGATGATTCCTGACTCGGGAGAGTAGAGCGCCGCCACTCCGGAGAGCGCCGGGTCGCGCTTTCGGAGCTGGGCGCCGTCCAGGTGCTCGAGGTGGACCCCCGCCTCGCCGGCCCGGCGCGCGATGGCTTCGAGGGATGGCACCTCGTCCTCGGAGACGGCCACGATCAGCTTGCCGGTCTTCCGGTGGGCTACGCCCCACTTTGAAGCTCGGGCGTAGCTCAGCTCCCGGCCCTCGACGCAGGTCGCGGCCTTGAGGGACTTCGGTGGGTAGTAGAGCCCCCCGTGCATCACCCCGCTGTTGCGGCTCGAGGTCCCGCGACCGATGCCCCCCTCGCGTTCGAGGACTGTCACCTCCCGGCCGCCTCGGGCTAGCTCGGCCGCGACTGCGAGACCGACGACGCCGGCGCCGATGACGATGACTTCCGATTCGAGCACGGGGGCGATCATGGTCCTTGCTCCGGTGCGGCCTCTTCGCTTTGCCCCGCGGCCTGGGCTGACCAGGTGAGGGTGAAGAAGAAGGTGCCTATCACTGCCGCCGCGAGATAGAACGCGAAGCCGCCGTCCCATCCCCAGCGGTCGACGATGACGCCCGTGCCCACACCGCAGATCGCGCTGCCGATGTAGCCGAAGGTGCCGGTGAGGCCGGTGGCGGTGGCGGCCGCGCCCTTCGAAGCGAAGTCTGCTGCGGCGACCCCGACCAGCATTTGGGGGCCGTAGACGGCGAAGCCGATGACGAAGAGCAAGGCCGTGTCGAGCCAGGGGCGCCCTGCCGGCAGGCGCCAGAAGAGCACGATGGCGACGATGAGCACGAGCATGTAGATGACGCTCGCGGGGCCCCGGCGACCACGGAAGATGCGGTCGCTGAGCAGCCCCGCCGAGAGCGCTCCGGCGATGCCCGCGAGTTCGAAGACCGCGGTTTTCCACCCCGCCATCTCGAGGCTGCTGCCTTTGTATTCGACGAGGAAGGTGGGCGCCCAGTCCAGCATGCCGATGCGCACGATGTAGACGAAGAGGTTGGCGATGCAGACGAACCAGATGTTGCGGTTGGTCAGGACGTGGCCAAAGAGGATCTCTTTCCAGGTGTAGGTCGTCGTCTCCGGGGCCATCTCCGTGCGCTCACCGCGGTAGACCTCGACCGGCGGCAGTCCCAAGGACTGGGGCGTGTCTCGCAGGCGGTGCATGACGAAGAGGGCGAGGAGGGCCGAGACCACCGCGGGCACGTAGAAAGCCGACCGCCACCCGAAGCGCGTGACGAGAAACCCTCCGCCGACGAGGATGAGCGCGCCGCCGATCTGATGGGAAGCGTTCCATATCCCCCACATCGTCCCGCGCTCCCGGGGGCTGTACCAAAAGGTGAGCAGGCGCGCGCAGGGTGGCCAGCCCATGCTCTGCATCCACGCATTGCCCAGCCAGAAGATGCCGAGGAACGTGATCGACGTCGAGAGACCGAACGCTACGTTGAAGAACGCGGCGCCGAGGAGGCCGATGGCGATGAAGTACCGCGGGTTGGCGCGGTCGGCGATGATCCCGTTGGTGAGCTTGCCGACGCCGTAGAGGACCGAGAACGCCGAGAGCAGAATGCCGAAGTCGGTCTTTGTATAATTGAGGTCCTCGAGCATCGCCGGCATGGCGATGGAGAGGTTCTTGCGCACCAGATAGAAGGCGGCGTAGCCGACCAACATTCCGTACATGCTGCGGATGCGCCAGGTGCGATAGACGCGACGCATCTCGGCGTCGTCTTCGATCGGTGGGGCGGCAGGCTGCGTGCGAAGCGCCGCGCGGATCCGTGAACCGAGAGTTGCTTGCGAGTCCATGTCCGCCATCTCTAGGAACTCAGGGGGGCGAGGCTACGGCGTGGGCTCGATGCGCAGCCGCACCTCGAAGCCGACGAGGGGCGGGGCGGGGCGACAGACGAAGCCGAAGGGTGAGCCCAGGCGGATGGCATCGGCGGGGATGAGGCAGGCGCCGATGGTATCGTCGGCGTCGTAGTCGTCGTCGTACATCCCGACCGAGAGGCCGCCGCCGAGCAGCGCCCCGGCGCGTACGCCGGTCAGGAAGATCTCGGGCCAGGCGGGCATCAGCGTATTGCCCCGGGGCGTGCTCTGGCCGGTGACGGCGGCGGCGCCGCTGTCGGCGAGGCCGGTGATGTACGGGTCCGGGAGGCCGCCGAAGGGGTCCCAGGCCCCGCCCTCGCCGTTGAGCTCGGGTACGACTGCATCGAGGACCGTCACGTCCCAGAGGGTCTCCGGGTCGACCTCGCAGCGGCCCTCGCCGCTGCAGGTCCCCCGGGTCCCGCAGCCGAAGCAGGCCGAGCCCCCGAGGCCACAGGCGGCGGCGGTCGGCGGGTCGATGCAGGTGCTGCCATCACAGCAGCCGGCGCAGGTGCTGGCGCAGCCGATGTCGACGCAGACGCCGCCATCGCACGCTTCTTCGTCGCCGCACATCGTGCACGTGGCGCCGTCTACGCCGCAGCTGACCGTGTTGATGTCTGCGGCCGCGACGCAGGTCTCGCCGTCACAGCATCCGTCGCAGAACTCGTCGCAGGGCAGCTGGCAGGAACCGCCGCGGCAGGTGGCCGGTGACTCACAGGTCGTGCACTCGCCGCCGCCACTGCCGCAAGCCGAATCGAGGGGCGTCTCGACGCAGGCGTCACCCATGCAGCAGCCGGCACAGGAGGTTTCATCGCATCCCGGGGGGGCGAGGCATTGGCCCTCGGCGCAGCTCTCACCCGGGTTGCAGGCGATGCACGCCATGCCCGCCGCGCCGCACGCTTCGAGCTGATCGCCTGAGATGCACGCGCCGGTTCCGTCGAGGCATCCCTCGCATCCCGCGTCGGCGGCGCCGCTGTCGGGGGTGCTGCTGTCGGTCATGCCGCCGTCGGTCGCGCCGCTATCGCTGAGGGGCGGCGTCGAATCGTCGCCGCAGCCGGCGGCGAGGGAGAGGGCGAGCAGGGGGAGGGCGATGAAGGAGGAAAGGAATGAAGAGAGAGACACGCTTCACCTTAGCGCGATGTGCCGACCGAGGGTAATGAACGGCTCCCCGGGGGATAGAAGTCCGCATGAAGCCAATCGTCGTCCGCCGGAGTTTGCGAAACACTCATTCCACGAAATGGCGCGATTCGCTGCGACGCGATCAGTACGGCAAGGCTGTGAATCGACGGCACGCCGTCTCAGGCCGCCTCACATTCCGGGCAACCGCGGGATTTTCTTCAGCTTCGACAGGCGCCAGTACTTCCCCCAACCCTTCTTCATCCAATGCCCCACCACGGGCAGCGATGTGACGCTCGCTTCATCGGTGGTGCGCTTCACCATCGCTCCACCGTTGCCGGTGTCCATCAGGCACAGGATGTTGACGTGCGGGATGTAGCTCTCGTCGTGCCGGGACTCGCCGTTTGTTTGTTGGATCTTGCCAATGTCCATGGCTGCGATTCGCGCCATCACCTCAGCCACATGACCTTGCTTGGCGCGAAACTCGGGGCCCTCTAGCGCCGCAACATCGCCCACGGCCCAGATCCGTTCCTGCCCCTCTACGCGGCATTGCTCGTCGATCACGACGAAACCCGCCTCGTTGAGCGGCAGCCCAGAGTCGACAATCACGGGATGACCTGTACCCGCGGCAACGAATATCGTCAGGTCGGTTTCCAACACGGTGCCGTCGACAAACTCCACGCCCTCGTCACTGAAGCCGCTGATCTTCGTGCCCACTTTGCGCCCGATACCGGTGCGCGCGAAGAGACGGTCCATGACCTCGAGCGCTTTTTCACCCATGCGCTTCCCCGGTTCGGGCATGGGGGCGAAGAACGTGAGCTCGAACTTGTCGCGCATGCCCCGGGTCTTCAACCAGTGATGCACATTGAACATGACCTCGAAGACCGGTCCACCGCGGACGGCAGACTTGTCCTTGGGATTTCCGCCAAAACCAAACCCGATGCGCCCTCCGCCGGCAGCGACGAGCTCCCCGAGGCGCTGGTAGATCTCCGAAGTCTGCGTCGGTGAGCCGCAGATACTGAGCGTGTGTTCGACGCCTGGGGGCTTGAGCTTCGATGCGCCGGTGGCCAGTACCAAGTACTCGTAGCTGAGGGTCTGTGACTCTAGCTCGACTCTTCCCGCTTCAGGCTCGATCGACACCACCGGATCAACGATGAGGTCGAATCCGTGCACTTCGGCCAGCTCCGCCAAGGAGACTTTGCACGTGCTTGGATCTGCACCCACGGTGACCCAAATTGAGGTGGGATACACCCACACGTAGTCGCGATCGGACACCAAAGTGGTCTTGATGCGTTGTTGACTGAGGAAGATCGCCGATTCGACACCAGCAAATCCACCGCCGAGAACCAGAGCTTGCGTCACACGTTCCTCCTCAGCTCGAGTCGTGGCCAGGCCCCGACCACCACAATATTAGGAGCCACCGAGCAGTGAAATTGTGTCAGGCGGCGGACTGCTTGTGTTCATCATCCTGAGCAATTGGGGAGATCGCGACCGTGTCGGCATGATCGAGCACCCGCGTGCGGGCATCTATTCGGACCCCCGCGGCCCAGCGCCGCCTCAGTCGAGCGCGAACAGAAGGATCACAAACCATCTCGTTGAGACCCCGAACCGAAGGCGCAACCGAAGAAGCGAAAACGAAGAGAAACCTCACATAAAACTGGGCGCAGTGCTTGACCTGGGATGCCGCTTCACAGAAGTCCGCATGAAGCCAATCGCCGTCAGCCGGGGTGGTCACTGAGCATCTGGACGTCCGTGATGACCAAACGCTTCGCTTGGCCACGATAGCCGCCGCCCTCGCCCGCGGTCGGGGCGACTTCCCACTTGGCCACTCCCAGAAGCGCGACGTGTTGTCCGGCGGCGAGGATGCCTTCTCGATATCGAAAGGACACGATGCCCGAGTAGATGTCCATCTCCACCCCATGTGCTGCGAGGAGGCTTTCCATCTCGGGGGTCGCGGGTTCACTTTCGCTCGAGCTGAGGGACGTGTCCGTGCTCATCTCGAGTCGAGTTCCCTGGGGTCTGATGAGCGCGCGACCCGAACTGTCCTCTAGCTCGAATTCTGCGGTGCCGTCCGCGACGAACACCGTGACCCAGCTGTGACGCGTTTGACTGACCGCCGCAGGCGATTTCACTTCGACGGTGTGGGCGGCGCACGGCCTTTGGGTTAGCGGCGCGAGGGTGCCGAGATCGCCGTCGATGACTATCCGACCCACGAGCTTGACCAGAACACCGTCTGCGGTGTCGCGAATCAATACGGGCTTCGCTTTCCTGAAGTCGCGCTGCTTGCGAGCGCCGGGCGACCACAGGTGCCACGCGCCAGCGGCGACGGCGACGGCGCTCACCAGAAGGACGATGTACTCGGTCACTATGCCCTCCTTTATCGCACGCGGCTACGAGCGGGCCTATGAACTTCGCCGAGATCCGATCCTGGTTTGACCTAGCGCGAATCGGATCTCGGCCTAAGGCGCGAGCTGGCACGTCACGCGGCCGCGCCATGATGGTGTATCGACCGCCTCCGGCCACTGAATCACGGCTCGACCGACCTGCTTCCCGGGCCTCGGCTCAAGGGTCCGAGAGGCTCTCGCAGTAGGTGGCGTAGCCGTGGCCGACAATGGTGCCGCCGTCGTAAGCCGCTTCGAGGTCGAAGGCGACGAAGGCGCCATCGATGGGCATCAGGGACGTCGCGATCGTGACGTAGCTCGCGGAGGTCGAGGGGGCGATCGGCGCTGACGTCAACGTGCCCTCGAAGTCGAGGAGGTTGGCGGTGAAGTCCGTGAACGGCTCCTCGGCCAGGAGGGGCAGCCCGTTCATGATCAGGGTCCGGTCAGGGCTTGGCGAGCTCATGGTCGGGCACTCGGGGCTGCCGCCGCCATGGGCCTCGAGGTAGAGCGCCATGGAACCCCCTACGGTCGTGAAGCCGAACTGAACGCGGTCGAAGGTCTCGGTCACGGCGCCGAAGGTGGCCGTCAGGTCGACGGCGCTGCAGGGGCCGGAGCACGGGCCGGCGTCTGCGCCGCCATCGGCGGGGGCGGCGTCACCTGGTGCAGCATCTGCCGGGGCGGCGTCGCGGGTTGCATCAGGGGTTCCGGCGTCGACATCGGCATCCGGGGCCCCGGTGTCCATGCTGCCATCGACCACGCCGGCGTCGTCGGCCGCGGTGTCATCACACCCGGTCAGGAATATCGCAGCAGGCACAAAAGCCAAGACCAGGGCACTGACGAACCACCGCACGAAGGGCAGTCTAACACGTGGTCTCGAGGGGCCGTGGGGGATCTCGACGGGAGGCCGTGGGTGGTCAGCCTCCGGGGGCCGCGACCTCGGCCCCCCGCTGGCCCAGGTAATCGGCCCGGGACGCGCCCATGAGTCGCATCTCGGCGTCGAGGTGGTCGGCATCGGCGAGGTTGTCGGTCGCGACGATGCGCGTGTGCACCGGGATGCTCTCGGGGCTGACCACGTTGTGGTCGATGTGGACCACGCCGTCGGGCATGTCGGCGAGGCTATCGCCTTCCCACCGGAGGCGACGTCGGAGGGAGTTGCGGTCCACCCAGACCGGCGTGTCGGTCGTCCAGCTGTAGCCGGCCGCGGGGGAGTTGACGAAGAGTCGTATCGAGCCAGCCCGTCCCGAGTCGTAGGGCGTCTCGATGACGTTGTGCGCAATCTCGATGAGCCGGGCCTCGTGGACCTGGATGCCGGTCAGGACGGTCCAGGTGAGGTTCTCCACCATCTCGTTCGCGCGAATCGTGATGTTCTCGTTGTCGCCCTTGGAGTAGATGATCGCGTTTACGGAGCCGTCGCTGAGGGACAGGTCTGCGTCGACCCAGCGGTTCTTCTCGAAGACCGAATCCCGGAGCGAGTAGGTGCTGGTGAAGACTCCCGACGGCCCGGTGATGGTGCAGTTGACGACGGCGACGTGGGGGCGGTCGGCGCCCCGGGTGAACATCATCACCGCCGAATTTCCGAGGCCTACGTTGACGGGCACTCCCTGGAAGCGGCTGAAGGTGACGTCGTGAAGGGTGAACCGGGGCGCGTCCCAGACCGTGAACATGTGGATGAAGCTGCCATCGTCCGGGACGTAGTCGACGCGGTGACGGTGCTCGATGTTGGCCAGATAAAAGTCCGGGGACGCGACTACGAACTTGCCCTCATAGGCCTCGAGGACCGCGCTTCGGCCTGGCAGTCCCAGCCATACGCTCGGCGTATTTCCGGGGTCGATGCGCAGGTTGCCGTTGGGCCGGTTGCCATCCATCGGGACCGTGCCGGCGAGGTAGACCCGGTGGTTCGCGAATCGCGTCGAGGTGTCGTCGCGCCCGTGCATGCCGACGAGGGTTTCGAAGGGGGCGCCGATGCGGCCGTCGCCGGCGGTGTCGTCTCCGGCATCCGCGTCGATGAAGACCCAGCCGGCGGTTCCGACGGTTAGGGAGACCGGGACGTCCATCGTATTGCCGTCTTGGTCGTCGACGCGCAGCACGATGGTGTAGTTCCCGGCCAGCGGATTGGCCCACGACAGGACGCCGTAGTCCGGGGTGACCCGATGCACGACGAAGCCGGCGTCGTCGGTCCGGGCGAGCTCACCGCCGATGGTGAGGCCGGTCGCGCCGCCGTCGTTCACGATCGTGTATCGGAAGGGCCACGCGCCCCCTTGGATCACGATGGGGATCTCCCAATGCACGCCCGGGTGGGCGTTCTTGGCGTAGACCCAGGACGGCGTCGACGCGTCGCGGGGGTGTACGAGGGTCATCGGCATGCGGGCCGGCGTGAAGTGCCCGGCCGGGAGTTGCCAGGTCCCGGGGGCTGGGCCCGAGTCCGTCATGGGGCCCCCGTCGGTCGGCCCGCCGTCCCCGGGGAGGGCGCTGTCGGTTCCCATGGCGGAGTCGCTGGGCCCCGCATCGGCGTCGGGAGCGCTGGCGTCAGTGCCACCGTCGTCGCCGCAAGCGACGAGAAAGAGCGTGAAAAAGAGGGCTGCTCGTTTCAGCAGGACGATTGGGTTGGTCAACGACATATCTGCGCGTCCACGATACCCCGCGAGGGCGTGGAAGAGACAGGCCGGCGCCGGAGTTCGGGCGAACGCAATCCCGGCGCCAGACCGAGGGCTCCCGCAGTCCTCGGTGAGCGCTCTTCTTTCTTGGCCGCCGTCCCCCAATATGGATAATCGCCGTAGTTTGAAACCGCTCCCTTGGAGATAAGAACATGCTGAAGACCCTCATGATGACCCTCGTTGCTGGCTCCCTCTTCTTCCTCGGTGCCTGCAGCTCCCAGTGCGTCGATGGCGACTGCAACTGCGTCGACGGCGAGACGTGCAGCTTCGTATGCACCGGAGCCGCGTGTAGTCAGAACTGCGGTGCTGGGTCGGACTGCACCGCGTCCTGCGAGGTTGGCAACTGCAGCCAGCAGTGCAACACGGGCGCCTCCTGCAACTTCAGCTGCGAGGGCGGCGGCTGCAACCAGAACTGCCTGGCCAGCGACATGTGCACCGCGACCTGTTCCGGTGGTTCCTGCATCGGCACGATCCCGGATATCTGAGCCTCCGAGGCCGAGCCTCCGTTCGGGGGCTCGGTCGTTTCGTGTCTGCGGGACACGCCCGCTTCGAAAAAGTTCGAAAAGAACGAAAAGTTCGGACCGTCCCCTCGTAGAGTGCGCTCATGAAGAGCGTATTTCGCGATGATTGCCTGGCCGGCCGAGTAGCGTTCATCACCGGCGGGGGCTCGGGGATCTGCAAAGGGATAGCTCGCGCGTTCCTGGCCCATGGGGCCAAGGTGGCCATCGCCGGGCGCAAGCAGGAGCGCCTCGACGCGACGGCGAAGGAGCTCGCCGACGAGACCTCTGGCGAGTGTCTGCCGGTCGCCGCCGACGTGCGCGAGCCGAAGGCCATCGAAGCTGCCCTCGATGCGTGCATCGAGCGCTTTGGCAAGCTCGACCTGGTGGTCAATGGCGCCGCCGGGAACTTCCTCGCTCCGGCGGCGCAGCTCTCCTACAACGGCTTTCGCACGGTCCTCGAGATCGACTCGATGGGCACCTACAACGTCTGCCGGGCGAGCTTCGACAAGGCGCTTCAGGCCGGCGGGGGCGTCATCATCAACATCTCGGCGACGCTGCACCACGGCGCAACGCCGCTCCAGACCCACGCCTCCGCAGCGAAGGCGGCGGTCGACTCGATCACGCGCTCCCTCGCGGCGGAGTGGGGCGGCCTGGGCATCCGCGTCGTCGGCATCGCTCCGGGTCCCATCGGCGACACCGAGGGCGTGTCTCGACTGGTGCCGGCGGGGGTCCGGGAGAAGATGGAGAAGGGCATCCCCCTCGGCCGCTTCGGGACCATCGACGAGATCGCCAACGTCGCGGTTTTCCTGGCTTCGGATGCGGGCTCCCTGGTTACCGGGGAGACGGTCATCGCAGATGGAGGCCAGTGCCTGCTGGGCTCCGGCTCGATGGGGCTGATGTGATGCGAGCGGTCTGGGCGTGCGCGCTTCTCTCGTCTCTAGTGCTCGGTTGCGGTGCCTGTGGGGCGCAGTCGCAGCCGGCGCCAGCCGAGCAGAGCGCGGACCCGGTTGAAGCCGAGACCGCGCCGGACGACCCAGCGCCAGACGGAGTCCTCGGCGCGATGTCCCCCGAGGCCGAGGCTCAACTCGTCGAGCAGTTGAACGCCGACCCGAGCTTCCAGCAGGCTGCCGCCGACTTCGCGGCCGAGTCCTCCACCCACCCCGTCACCTGCCCTCCGCACGAAGAGTGGCCCGAAGGCATGGCGTGCGTCCTTGGCGGGACCTTCACCCTCGGCGACGCCGACGGCCAGGCGAACGAGCAGACCCCGGGCGAGGTCTACGTCGACAGCTTCTTCATGGACCTCACGGAGGTCACCAACGAAGCCTACGAAGAGTGCATTCAGTCGGGTACCTGCGTGCGTCAGATGCCGTTCCGACGCTTCATGCGACCGCGCCAGCCGGCGGTGGCCATGTCGTGGTTCGACGCCCTCCATCACTGCGAGCGCCTCGGCAAGCGCCTGCCCACCGAGGCCGAGTGGGAGCGCGGCGCCGCCGGTCCGGACAATACCCGCTTCCCCTGGGGAGACGAGGAGCCCGAGGGCTGCGAGATGGCGTTGGTGAAGAACGCCGAGGGCGAAGGCTGCGGCCGCGAGATCACCTCCCCCGTGGGCAGCTACCCCGCCGGCCACTGGGGCCTCTTCGACATGGCGGGGAACGTGCACGAGTGGGTCAACGACCGCTACTCCGAGTGCCTCACCGGCTGCGACCGGGAGTGCGGGGATGCCTGCTTCGGCGATAACCCGCGGGGCCCTTGCGGCGGCGGCCTCGAGCGATGCCCCCGGTACGGCATGCGCTCGGTCCGGGGCGGCAGCTGGTACTGGCCCCTCGAGCGGTCCCGGGCCCAGGCCCGGCGCGGCTCCGGGGCGCCGAACCGGGGCCCCCACCGTTTCGGCTTTCGCTGCGCTCGCGATCTGACCGTCCCGGACCCCACCGTCCCCGGCGACGGAGAAAACACTGAAGATTGAGCTCTCGCTGCCGTCTGACCCCGCATTCGCGGGGCTGGCGCACGTTTGCTAGGCTGCGCCCGCGATGGAGGCCTGCATTTGATGACCGCCCGATTTAGTGTGTTGTTGCTCTCGTTGTTGCTCTCGGGAGCGGCGCTCTTGTCCGGGACCCCGGCTCTCGCCCAGGGCAATCTCAGCGACGAGCAGCGGAGCATCGTTGCGGGCGTCCCCGGGGAAGGCACCGAGCCCCCTGGAGAGCACTACTACCGCAGCAACGAGTGGCGCCAGGACCTGCTCATCGAGCCCCTCCGGGGCCTCGGCGGCGCCTTCGTGGGCGTGGGCTCGGACCAGAACTACACGATGGCCGCGATGGCCGGCTCCGAGTACCTCTTCCTCGTCGACTACGACCCATTCATCCCGTGGATCCACGCCATCTACGAGCAGCTCATCGTGGCATCGGAGACCCCCGAAGAGCTCATCGGGCGCTTCAGCGCCGAGAACGAGCGGGAGACGACGGCGATGCTACGCACCGCCTTCGAAGGGCGTCCCCGGGCCCGGCGCATGGTGCGTCACTTCACCTCGCGCCGCGCCGCCTGGGAGGGGTACCTGACGCGCGTCAGCCGCCTGACTCGTGACGGGCGGCCCTTCAGCTGGCTCGCGGACCCCGCGATGTACAGTTACATCCGGCGCATGTTTCGCCAGGGCCGCGTCGTCTACCGCAACGGCGACGTCACCGGCGAGCAGACCGTCACGGCCGTCGCCGACGCGTGCAACCGCCTCGGGACGAAGGTTCGCGTCGTCTACTTCTCCAACGCCGAACAGTTCTTCCCTTTCACCGACCAGTTCATCGCCAACATGAAGGCGCTGCCGACCGACGATCGCTCCATCGTGTTTCGGACCATTCGCCACCGGAGGCTCGAGATCGCCCCGGACGGGCGGTGGCACTACCTCATCCACGACTTCCCGGACTTCGTCGCCCGCCTCGACACCGGCGCCTATCACCGGGTGTTCTCGTTCACGACCGATCTCCTGGCCGCCGGGGCGCCGTTTCTCGGCGCGAACGGCATCTCCCACCTCACCGCAGAGGTCCCCCGGGCCTCCGTCGAGGCGGCGCGAAACCGTCGTCGCCGGTCCCGCTGACTAGTGCCGGTTTAGCCGATTCACGTCGGCCGGCCCTGGCAACGCGTCTTCACATCCCCGACGAGCTCGTCCGAGAGCGCGCCCTCCCGCTGGAAGTGGCGCATGTGCAGGATCGACTCGCCGCCGAGCTCCGCGGCGCTCTTGCCGTCGATGAGCTCCGCGTACTCCTTGGGGTGGTAGGACCTGAGCTCGGCGTCGCCCTCTGCGCTTTGTCGGCCTCCGGCCCCGAGGCGCTTCAGGAGATCGAGCGTCGCGTCGAGGGAGTTCATCTTCATGAAGGGGCAGGTCGCACACCCGCCGGCGACAGTGCAGCCCTCGCCGGCGAGCACCCCGGGGACGACGGCGAGCTCGTCGTCTCCCGTCTGGGCGATGGCCTCGCTCGCCACCGGGAAGATGATCTCCACTTCGACGACGGGGCCTCCGGCAGCGCGCTGGGCCTGGAGCTGGCCCTGCACCTTTCTGACGATGGACGTGATCATTCCCGCCTCGGTGCCGAGCACGAAGGAGAGCCGGGTCGCCTCGGCCTCGCCGCCGTCGCCGTTCTCTGCCGAGGCGGCGTCGACGCGTTCGCCGATGAAATTCAAGATATTCGAGGTAGACCCAACCACGCCGCGCCCCTCGCGGCTGGCCTCCATGCCCAGGGCGAACATCTCACCGGGGACTTCGAGGTGGGCCGTCACCATCGCCTCGGGGTAGTCCTCGCGGACTCGACGGGTCACGTCCGCACCGAACATGTGGTGCACGATGCAGACCCCTTGCTGAAAGTGGTGCAGCCGGGGCAGGAGTGCACGAATCGTGTCGGGGGTGTGCGACGCATGCACCGCACGGACGGCCTCTTCGTCCAACTCGGCGAGGCTCCGAAAGAGCTCCTCGAGGTTCTGGCCCATGTAGGTGTCCGGGCCATAGAAGATCTCGACGTCGTCGATCTGCGTCGCCGCCTGGAGGATCGTCTTGACCACGTTCGACGACGTGCAGGTGATCGTCGGCACCCGGGCGTGGGCCTGGGCCTTCGTGATGAGGCTCGTATTGATGTAGACGACGTGCAGCGCGTTCTCCGTCTGCGCCGCCTCGTCGATGTAGGCGGCGTAGGCGTCGCCGGTCGCCGCCTCGGCGAGGGAGCAGCCGATGGGGCCCTCGGCGACGCGGTAGACCGTGACGTCGCGGTGCCCCGCCGCATCGAGGATAGCCCTCACGTTTTCGCTCATGAAGTCGACGCCGAGGACGATGATGTTCTGGATGCCGGCTGTCGCCATGGCGATCGCCGAATCGGCCATCAGGAGCGAGTCGCTGATGCGGATGTGCGGCCAAGGGCAGGCCGTGAGCACCCCTTGGAGCTCTGGGTCCATGTAGAAATGGGCGACCACCCCGGCGTTCTTTTCCTCGAGGAGCTGGCCGAGGTCGGCCACGAGGTCCGGGTCGGGGCTCAGAAACTCCGCCTGGGACCGGGCGAAGGCGCCCTCGGGGACAAATTCGTCTGCGCGAATGAGGAGGCTGGGGAAGGGAGCGGCCATGGGGCGAGACTATAGTGCGGGACTATGAATCGCGCATTCGTGCCAAATGCGGCGACGGCACCGTTCGGCGGTCCTTGACGTGGTGGCCCTTCGGCGACAGATCTGACCTGTGACTCTTCGTCGGGGGACTATAGCCGCGCTCACGGCGCTCGTGCTCTCGGTCGGCCTTGCCCTACCGGTGCTCGTCGTCGCCCAGGGCCTCGCTGTCCAGAGGGTCGCCATCGAGCGCCTCTACCCGCGGGTCCGCTGGATCAATACGCCGACCGTCGCCCGGTGGCTCGACGGGCCCGAGGCCAGCCGGCCGGTGCTGCTCGATGCTCGGGAGGCTGACGAGTTCGCGGTCAGCCATCTGGCCAGGGCTCGGCGCATCGACCCCGACACCACGTCCTTTGATGACCTGGATCTCGGGCCCGGCGCGCGCATCGTCGTCTACTGCTCCATCGGCTGGCGCAGCGGCGCGATTGCAGACCGTCTGCGGGAGGCCGGATACTCCGACGTCTACAATCTCGAAGGCGGCATCTTCAAGTGGGCCAACGAAGACCGGGAGCTCCGCCGCGCGGGGCCTCGGGGGCGCGCTTCCGAGGACGCCGACAAGGTGCACCCCTACGACGCGGTCTGGGGCCGAATGCTTGATCCAGATCGCCGCGCTCCTCTGCCCTGACTGGTACCTTCCCGGCATGCCGCAGCAGACTCCGGCGCCGCAGCGCCCCCTCGAGTTTCGCTACTGGGAGCGCATCGACGAGCCCTGGGTGCGGCGCCTGCGCGCGGTCCTCCGGCGCACGACGGGTTTCGACCCGGCACCGCCCGAGGAGGTCGTTCGAACATTTGCCTCGATGTACTACGACGCCGACCCTCTCGCCGAGGCCTTCGTCGACGAGGTCTACCTCGGTCGAAGCCCCGACGAGGGAAGGGCGCTCCTCGACCAGGCGATCACCTCTGGCGTCGATTCCATCGAAGACCCGCCCGCCTCTCTGGTGGAGCTCTTCGCCGACATCGAAGAAGACCCGGACTGGGTCGACCACCGCCTCGTCGACCTCGGGGCGCGGGTCTTCCGGCGTTACGGCACGTCGGTGTTTCGCTTCGCCGGCACCATCACCCTCGCAGCCTACGCCGAGAACTCCGTCGCCAAGCCGCTGATCCTCTCGGGGGCCTACACCGGCGCGAGTACCCGGAACCGCTTCGCCGAGACCGCCGCGTTTTGGATCGACGTCTCCGAGCCCGGCGGCATGTCGCCCGGGGAGCCGGGGCGGGCGGCGGCCCTTCGCGTCCGCATCATGCACGTCTTCGTCCGGCGGAGGCTCCTCGCCCACCCGGAGTGGGACCTCGAGGCCTGGGGCGTGCCCATAAGCCAAGCCGATGCGCTCCTGACCCTGATGGGCGGCAGCGCAGCGCCGGGCCTCGCCATGCAGGCGATGGGCTACCGCCCCACCGGCGAGGAGATCCGCGCCATGATGCACTTCTGGCGCTACATCGGCCATATCATGGGGGTGCGTCCGCGGTGGTATCCGAAGGACCTCCGGGAGGCGATTCAGCTGGCCTTCATGACGCAGCTCAAGGGCGCCCGGGGCGCCGGAGAGGACGGGCGCCGGCTCTGCCAGGCTTACGTGACGGCCTTCGCACCACAGCCGGATCCGACGGGGTCCCTACTCGGGCGCTTGACCGCGGCCTGGGAGAATGGCGTGCACCTCGGCTACGCCCGCTTCTTTCTCCCGGGGCCCATGTACCGGGATTTTGGCCTGCCCTCGGTCGGTCTCTTCGCCCTCCATCCCCTCGTCCAGGCGCCGTTCCGTTTTGCCGCGGAGACGCTTCGGCGAAACGTCCCGGCCCTCGACGACATCGCTGACCGTCGGGCCCGGGCGTCGCGGCGTCGCTGGGTCGATCGTCAGCTGGGCACCAAAGCTGCCGCCTTCGACGCGCCTCGGAAGTTCACCCGCTGAGCTGCGAGCTCAGTCGTCGACGACGTGCACCGCGCCCTCCCGGGCGAGGACTGCTTCGAGGCGTTCGAGGCGCTCGGCGCGTTCGCGGGCGGGCGCTCTGGCGAAGCTTTCGGTGCTGCACAGGTCGGCCGTCTCCCGGGCTCCGGCCAGGCTGAGGCGCGCCTCGGTGAGACCGAAGGTGAGGGCTCCAAGGAGGCCGAAGATGGGCAAAGCGAACATCACCACCCGGCCCGCGAGGGGTGCGCCGATGCGGCGCGCGAGCATCGGCATCGCGAAGAGGAGGAGTAGGGCGAGGGCGGCTATGCCGAGGGCCGGGCGGTGGTTGGCCCACATGCGGGCGATGGTGTCCTGGCCGGCCTCCTCGTCCGCGGCGGTGCAGCCGTCCGAGGCGGCGAGGCGCTCATGTTGCGCTGCCATGCTCTCGTTGATGGCGTTGCCCAGATCGGTGTTGAGGGAGACGTTGGACAGGTCCATCGGCTCGGCGCTCGCGCGCTGTTCCGGTGGGACCATGTCGAGGTTTCCGGTGAAGGCCCACCGGCCCTCCGCCGTGCGATAGCGGTAGGTCGTGCCGGTCGTACCGGCCGACTCGTCCGTTTCGAAGAGCTCGGTCACGTCGCCGCTTTCGAGGCAGCCGGCGAGGGCGATCACGACCATCAACACGATCCGCAGCATGCTTCCCCGAGTTTGCACGTTCCCCGAGGGCGGAGGGTCAGAAAGCGACGACGTCGCGACCCGGGTTCGGGAGCTCGAGGCTCAGGCGCTGCATCGGCAGGTTTTCCTGGCCCCGGTAGGCGGCGTAGTGGGTCAGGACCCGGCGCACGTAGCGGTGGGTCTCGGTGAAGGGAATGCGCTCGAGGAAGGCGTCGAGGGGCATGTCTTCGTAGTGCCCGCGCATCCAACGGCGCACGTTGTGGGGGCCTCCGTTGTAGCTCGCGATGGCCAGAGGCAGGCGCCCATCGAAGCGCTCGATGAGGGAGCTGAGGTACCAGGCGGCGAAGTCGAGGTTGGTCTCGGGGTTCAGGAGGTCGTCGGTGGTGAAGTCTCGGCGGCCGACCGCGTCGGCGATCAAGCGCCCGGTCCGCGGCATGATCTGCATCAGACCGACCGCCCCGGCGAAGGAGACGATGCGGCGCTGGTAGACGCTCTCGACCCGCATCACGGCGAGGAGGAGGTTCGGGTCGAGGCCGTGGCGGCCAGCGACCTCTTCGACGAGGGCCTCGTAGGCCCGGGGCCTCGCCACGACTCGGCTCCAGCCGCCGAAGCCGACGGCGGTGCCTTCGTCGCCGAGGGCCGACGAGATGTCCGCCAGGACCCGGGCCGAACTGCGGTGCATCTGCTTGCGGGCGCGCTTGGTGGTCCAGTCGACGAATACCCTCGGGCGCTCGACGCCCCGGAACACGGCCTCGAGGCCGGTCCGCCGCAGCGTCCGGCCGCGGGCCGCGCGCCAGGCGAGGAAGACCTCGTGGAGCTCGTCCGCCGCGGCCTCGGAGTCACCGAGGCGCAGGAGCTCGTGGGCGCGTCCCAGCCACGGGTAGGCATCTCCGTGATCTTCGACGATCGGGGCGAGGGCTTCGGCGAGGGCGTCGAGGTCCGGGGGCGCCGAGGGCGGGAGGGCGCCCGAGTCATCGCGGCGGCCCTCGGGCGGGGGTCCTTCGCGGCGCGTCGGGTCGGGCAGCGCCGAGAGCGCCGCCAGCACCATCGGTTCGTCATTTTCGGCATCGGCCGAGCCTGAGGCGACCTGGGCCGTCACGTCGTTTGGCCCGCAGCGGCAGAGCATGGCTTCCCGCACCGCCCACAGGCGTTGCTCCGAGAGCATCGCGTACCAGCGGGTTTCGCTGCGATCGAGCTGGGCCACGCGGAGGAGCTCGACCTCGGCGTCGACGTAGCGGCCGGCGCGTTCGAGGGCCCGAGCGTAGTGATAGCGGCCGTTCACCCGGAATCGGGGGTGGTCCTTGATGCGCGCCAACAGATCGACGAGGTGGGCGTCGTCGGCGATGCCCGAGGCGAGGATCGCGGCGTCGAAGGCGGTCTGAGGATGCAGATTCGAGCGTGCGGCGAGGGCCTCGACGGCGCCGTTGGCCTCTTCGCGGAGCCCGGCGCGGGCAGCGATTTCGATCATGTTGCGCAGGCGCAGGGTCGGGACCCGGCCCCAGCTCCACCGGCCCTTGAGGCGGGCGATGTTCCGCCGTGCCGACTCTTGTTCGCGGCTCGTCGCTGCCCGGGCCATGTCCGCAGCGCGGCCGGCGGTTTGCTCCCGTCGTTCAACGTCGCTGATCGGTGCGCCGTTGGCGATCGCCGAATATCGACGGGCCTCTTCCCAGTTGCCCTCGACCCGGGCGATGCGCGCGGCGGCGTAGGCGAGACGGCCTCTGAGCTCCACCGGCAGGGTCTCCCCCTCGAGCCGCGCCACCTCGGTCCGGGCCATGGGCATGGGGCCCTGGCGCACCAGGCGCTCGGCTCGGTCGACCTGTTGGAGGAGGGTCAGGCCTCGGACTCGGGTGCCGTCTGCTGCGATGGCCTCCATGCGGGCCCGCGACTCTTCGGCAAACAAGCTCCCCGGGTGCATGAGGTCGATGTCGCGGTAGATGCGCACCGCCTCATTGACGTCGCCGGACTCTTCTTTCGATACGGCGAGGGCGAAGCGCAGCTCGATGACCGGGGGCAGGCTGGCGTAGCGACGCATCAGCGCCTGGAGCTCCCGCCCCGCGTCCCGGTGGCCGAGGGCGATGAAGGCTCTCACCCGGCCCACCCGGGCGCGGGTCGCCACGGTGCTGTCGATGCTCGTTCGCGCTCGCTCGAAGGCGACCCGGGCCTCTCTCGGGTCACCGGCCGCGAGGTGGATTTCCCCCTCGAAGAGGGCCAGCCGGTCCTCGAGGTTCGGGAAGGCCTCTTGGACCACCCGGAGCGAAAGCAGGGCCTCTCCATGTCGGCCGGCCGAGAGGAGTTCCCGGGTCCGGACCAGGGCGCGTCGGGCCTCGGCGTCCTCGATCCCCCCGCCGAGCTCGGCGGCGACGGCGACCGGGGCCATGTCGATCGCGCACATGGGGAGAGCCGCCGCGACGGCGATGGGGGGGGGCTCGCCGACGGTCTCGTCGACGTCGCAGAGGGGGCCGTCCCAGGCCGCAGCGGTCGCGCTCGTCAGCAGCGCAGCCAAGGCGCCTAAGGCGACCGAGAGAGCTGATATTCGTGCGGTGGACTTAGCCACAGACTTCATTGTTGGGGATCTGACAGACATGCGCAAAATTCGTGCACTACGGTGCAACTCCTCATGAATGCGCATTCGGACGGTGGATCGCCACCATCCGTTCACCCCAAAGACCCAAAAAGGGTCATTTCCTCTTTTGTTCTTGCCCGTGTCGGTAGAACGACGGGGCCCCCGGCGTCATTCCGGCGTAGCCCTAGATGGGGACGTTTCGGTTTCGGCCGCGGCTGGTTCGGCGGCCGCCTCATCCTCTGCGTCGTCGGAGAGCGCCGGGATCAGCACGGTCACGATGCCTATCGCGACGAAGGTGACGAAGGCCAACGCGAGGAGAGCGTTCGGCAGAAGTCGCGGGGCCGGCGCGGTGTTCTCGGTCATTTTCGAGCCATCTTGCGGCGGACTCTCAGCTCACGTCGAGGAGCCGCCCACCGCGCTTCACGACGAGGGCCGTCAGGTGATCGATGAGCGTATCGAAGGACACCGCCTCGGCGTCCTTGTGGTTCCGCTCCTTTACCTCGGCTTCACCCGACGCGAGGCCGCGCTTGCCGATGGTGACGCGGATGGGCATGCCGAGGAGGTCGGCGTCCTTGAACTTCACCCCGGGGCGTTCCTTGCGATCGTCGATGAGGGCGTCGACCCCGGCGGCCCGGAGGGCCTGGTAGACCTCTTCACTCTTGGCGGCCACTTCACCGTCGTTGCCGAGGGGGGCGATGTGGACTTGGTAGGGGGCGATGGCCATGGGCCAGAGGATGCCGTCGTCGTCGTTGTACTGCTCGACGGCGGCTGCGATGAGCCGGGTGACGCCGATGCCGTAGCAGCCCATGACCACCGGCAGGCTCTTGCCCCCGTCGTTCACGAACGTCGCGCCCATTTTGGCGCTGTAGTGGGTTCCGAGGATGAAGATGTGACCGCCTTCGATGCCGCGGTAGAGCCTCAGGTGATCGTTGCACTTCGGGCACCCGTCGCCCTCGGTGACCAGATGCAGGTCGTGCACGTCGCCGGTGAAGTCCCGCCCGTGGTTCACGTTGCGATAATGTTGGTCCGTCTCGTTGGCGCCGACGACGGCGTCGAGGACGTGAGTGACTGCGCGGTCGACGATGAGCCTTCCGTCGAAGTCGACGGGGCCGGCGAAGCCCACCGAGGCGCCGGTCACCTTTTTCACTTCTTTGTCGGACGCGAGGCGCACCTCTTCGACGTCGAGGACCCGCGCGAGCTTGACCTCGTTGACCTCGTGGTCGCCCCGGACCACGGCCATCACCGGCTTGCCGTCGACGATGTAGATCATCGACTTGAGAGTGGACTCGGGGCGCAGGCCTCCGCCGAGGAAGCTGATGACCTCGCCGATCGAATGCACGCCCGGCGTGTGCACCTTCTCGCGGGCGCCCATCTTGCCGTTGGTCTGTTTGGTCTCCTTGAAGTGGGCTTCGGCGACCTCGACGTTGGCTGCGTAGTCGCATGAGCCGCAGGCGACGATCGCGTCTTCACCATTTTGGGCCAGGACCTGGAACTCGGCGCTGGTCGAGCCCCCCATCGCACCGGAGTCGGCTTCGACGATGCGGTAGTCGAGGCCGAGGCGGCTGAAAATGCGCTTATACGCCTCCCGCATGATGCCGTAGCTCTCGGTGGCCGCCGCCTCGTCGACGTCGAAGGTGTAGGCGTCCTTCATCAGGAACTCCCGGCACCGGAGCAGCCCGGCCCGGGGCCGCGGCTCGTCCCGGTACTTCATCTGAACCTGATAGAGGTTCAGAGGGAGCTGGCGATAGCTGCGCACCTCGCGCCGGACGAGGTCGGTGATGAGCTCCTCGTGGGTGGGGCCGAGGTGGTATTCGCCCCCTTTGCGGTCTTTCAGGCGGAAGAGCGCGGGGCCGAAGCTGTCCCAGCGCCCGCTTTCCTTGAAGTATTCGGCGGGCACGATCGCTGGCATCAGGAACTCCTGAGCCCCGGCCCGGTCCATCTCGTCACGGATGATCGTCGAGATCCGCGTGAGCACGCGCATGCCGAGGGGCAGGAGCTCATAGATCCCCGCACCCACCATCCGCGCATAGCCCGCTCGGAGGAGCAGGCTGTGGGAGGGCGTCGTGGCGTCCTTGGGCGCCTCTTTCTGGGTCGGGATGAAGGCCTTCGAATACCGCATGATCCGGTCTCTAGCAGGGAATCACGCGGCGGGAAACACCCGGGGCGCTCCGCCCTTTGATAGGCTGCCACCATGGCCGACGACCGCCCGATGCTCCTCTTCGTGAGCGACATTCACCTGACCGATCAACTGCACGGCGCGATCATCCCCCGGGCGGCCACCTTCGAGCGCTTTTGGGTGCGGATTCAGGCGTCCCGGGGGCAGCGCCCGGCCGAACTGTGTTTCGTCGGCGACCTCTTCGACCTCGTACGCTCCCCGAGCTGGTTCGATGGGGCCTACCGCCCCTACCACGAGCCGAGCCCCGGCCTCGCCGCCAAGATCGAGGCCATCATCGACCAGATCCTAGTCCGTGAAGAGCCCTTCTTCTCGGCGATACGCGAGCGGGTCGAATCCGGGGCGCTGAAGATCCACTACGTCCTCGGCAATCACGACCGCCTGCTGCGCTACGCCCCCGCGGCGCGGCGCAAGGTGTGGAAGGCGCTCACCGGCGAGGATCGCGACGTCGAGTTTCCGACCCAGATGCGCTTCCCCGACCACGGAGTCATCGCGTACCACGGCAATGCTTCGGACTCGGTGAACTACGACGCCGACGGCGGGGCCACCATCGGCGACGCCATCGGCTCCGAGCTCATCACTCGTTTTCCGCGGTCGGTTCGGCTGCTCACCGGCGAGGCGCACGCCGAGCTCGACGACATCGATGACGTGCGGCCGGTCTACGCGGTCCCGGCGTGGGTTCGGCAGCTCGGCGTCCTGAACCCGGCGCTGCTTCGGCCGGTCAACGAAACCTGGTCCGGCCTCGTCGAGTCGTTTCTCTCTCGGTCCTTCGTCAAAGGCTGGATGAAGGAGCACAAGAGAAACCGTTTCGCCCTCGGCGAGGCGATGAAGCTGAAGCTCTTGCTCGAACTCTCGACGCGGAAGGTCGTCGCCAAGGGCAGCGACAAGCGCCTGACGGAACTCTACAAGTTCTTGCAGCACGGATTCGACGGCAAGATGTCGAAGCACGGGGTTGGAGTCCTCGCGGATAATCCGGGCTTCAACTACATCGTCAACGGGCACTCTCACTTCGCGACGATGGTGCCCCTCGGAAACGTCGGCGGTAAGCCGGCGGTGTATTTCAACACCGGCACCTGGCGCAGCGTTCACCAGATCGGTCACGGCCTCGGCGGCCGACCGACCTTCCTGCCCTACGACGCCATGAGCTACCTCGTGTTCTTCCCCGACGGAGACGAACTGGGCCGCGCCTACGAGTGGTGGACCGGCGCCATGATCGCGAGAACAGATACCGCTACTGCGTGAGACAGTTTTGGGGACGCGTGATTGCTTAATTGCATTACGGTTTCGGGGACGCGTGATTGCTTAATTGCATTACGCCGACGACCGGGCACCTGTCGCTTGCGAAGCCGCTCGCTGCGCGTAATGCAATTAAGCAATCACGCGTCCCCCCTGTTGATTGATCAATCACGCGTTTCAGTTGCGTCTACTGGGTGGAGTTGGGCGCCCGACTCGGTCATGACGACGACGGCGCTGCCGTCGGGGGCGATGGTCACGCCGCGGATTGGTTCGTTGGCGTCGGTGCCGAAGGATGCGAGGTCGTCTCCGGTGGTGAGGTCGCGGACTATGGTGCGGCCTTCCGAAAGCCACGCCCCCCGGGTGCCGTCGTCCGAGATCGATCGCGGTCGTTCGGTGAGGGCCGGGCCGATGGGCTCCAGGCGCAGTTGACCGCGGACGAGGTGCGCGTGCACGAAGCGGGTCACGCCCTCCATGCGGGCCGTCGCGAAGAAGCCCTCGCCGCTTGCGCCTTCGGCGAACGGGCGGAGGCGTCGGGCCGGGGGGGCGAGGACGCGAACGCGCTCGCCGTCCGAGGTGCGGTAGAGGGCCAGTCGGGATCGGGTGTCCCGGAGGACGAAGTGACGGTCGTCGAGGAAGGTGACATCGGCGCCGTCGAGGACGAATCGGCGTCTGAGCGATCGCAGGTCGAAGATATGGATGCGGTCCGGGCTCTGAGTTTCGCCGCCGCGGCGTTCCTCGGGGGCACCGTGCACGGCGAGGGCGACGAAACGGCCGGAAGGGGAGAATCGAATGGAGCGGAGGGTCCCTCCGCGGAGCCGCGCGATGCGCCGCAATTCGGTGCCCCGGATGTCCCCGAGACGCACCCACAGGTGCGTATTGGTGCATGGCGCGATGCCCTCGGCGGGCACGTGCACGGCCGTTGCCGTGACCACCAGGCTCCCGTCGGGGCTGACGGCGGCGCGAGCGCGGCCGAGGCCGGCGCGGGTGGTCACAGCGGCGTCGCCGCGAAAGTCCACGATGGCGTCACCGGACCGTGCAACGGCGCCATCGGGGGTGAAGACGGCGTGCAGAGGCGGGGGGGCGGCCTCCGGACAGGCGAGGGCTCCGACGGGCATGGCCAATACGGCCAAGGGGGCCAGTGCGGCGAAGAGCGCAGAGACTGCGTCGCCGAAGGGGCTCCGTCGCATCGTCGCGCGAGAAGCGGCGTTCACGGCCCGTCGCATCGTCCGGAGGGTAGCTCACCGAGGACGGCGTGTCCTATGCTTCGCCGGTCGCCCGTTGGGTACAGGCCGAGAGGGGAAACCATGGACCAAAAATCAATCGACGACATGCTCGCCGCGACCCTCGAGGACCACGTCCTGTCGCGCGGAGAAAAGCACGCGCTCAGCGAGGTTCTCCGAGAACAGGGCCTCGGCGAAGAGGGCTTCGCGTTCTGGCGCCATCGCGCCTTCGCCCTCGCTCGGGCCGAGCTCGGCGCCCTCGAGGGGCGCGATTCCCAGATGGGTACGAAGGTCGTCGATTGGCTCGAGGGGGTGGTGAAGGTGCTGCACCCCATCGGCGACGGATCCGAGGGGGTCGCCCGGGTGTGCTTCAGCCCCGGGCCCGAGTGCCTCCGGGCCATCATCTCCGAACTCGGCCGCGCTCAGAAGACCATCGACATCTGCGTCTTCACCATCACCGACGATCGCGTCACCGGGGAGATCCTCGCCGCCCACCGCCGCGGGGTGAAGGTGCGCGTCGCGACCGACGACGACAAGGCTTACGACCGGGGCTCCGACGTCGAACGCCTCGCAGCCGCGGACATCGAGGTGAGGGTCGACGTCACCGACCACCACATGCATCACAAGTTCGCAGTCTTCGACGACGCCCGGCTGGTGACCGGGAGCTACAACTGGACGCGCAGCGCCGCCGAGTACAACCAGGAAAACGTCCTCGTCACCGACGATGGGCGCCTGGTTGGGCCCTATCGACAGATGTTCGACCGGCTCTGGGAGCGCTTCAAGCCGTTCCACGGGGCCTGAACGGCGGCTTTTCATGCAAGAAGCCGCGGATCTGCGGCGGATCACGGGCTGCACGTACGGACCGGGTTGACGTCCTCGTCACTCCCCGCCGACCCTGAACGTAAGTTCCCAGGGGTTGTTGGAAGTTCTACGGAGGCGCCGCGTGGTTGAAGAGGCCGAGTCGAAGGAGTTCAAGTCCAAGCTGTCCACCGGGCGCACCCGCTTTTTGGCGAACGCGGTTCAGCACTCCCTCTCTTCCGGGCGTCGCGCGGCGGCGGATTTCATTCGCTGTTTTCCTCCGTCGCGAATCATGGAGGCGCTGGGTGCGAAGCCCGAGCTCCGGGCGCGCATTCTCGTCGAGACGACGGGGACTCGCGAGAGGGTCGCGCTCCAGAAGAGCGCGGCTTCGGCCGGAGAGGACCTGCAAATCGCTCTCGACGTGGCAGAGACCGACCCGGAGGCGATCGTCCGGCTCTTTCGCCCCGACGACAGGGTCCGCTACCTCGACGCCAAGGAGCTCTGGGCATTCGTCTGCGAAGGCGAGTTCTGGAAGGCGCAGCTCGACGGAATGGCCCTCGAGATCTCGCGCTCCCACATCGGCTACGTGATCAACAACGCGATGGAGGAGAAGCTCCTGAAGGCCCGCGACGTGATCGACGGCGTCGGCGTCGATCGCCTCGCCGAGGTGCTCCCGCGAACCGAACTCGGCTGGATGCTCGCCAAGGCCCTCGAGCGAGGTCGCGGTCGTAAGCCATTCACCGATGAGCAGTTCCTCGCGGAGGCGCCAATCGGGGTCCTCTCCGATCATGTTCCTTTGGCGGAGCTTTGGGATCGCGTCGTGACTGCTCACGTCGCGGTGCCCCAGTCCTTCCTGGAGGCATTGACCCGGGAGTCTGCGGTTCCGGAGCCTCTCGTGGCGGACGAGACGCGTGCCTCCGGGGTGCCACCGGCTTCCGAAGAGGCCGAGGCTGCGGCCAAGGCCGCCGCCAATGCCACCGGCGATACCACCAGGGACACCGGGATGAAGGCGACGACCAAGGCGGCCATGAAAACGACGACTCAAGGGGTCGGCGTCGTTTCGGCCCCGGCGGATGATTCGTCCACCGAGGGCAACAACTTCGACTTTTCGGACGTCACCGCCAGCGAGGGGATCGAAGAAGCCGTCGCCAAGGTGACCTCGAGCTAGAGCACATCTCGAGAATGCTCCTGTCGCCTCGCTTGCGGGGCGCGACCGTCTGCCGCCATCCCCTCGATTCGAAAATGCTCGGCATTTCCTCGTCTCGCGGACGCGACATCCGACCACGCCGCGCGGCGCGATGCTCGGTCGCATTCTTGAGATGTGCTCTAGCCGTACCATCGCCTTGCCAAATCGCCCCCGGGGGCGTAGCAGCAGCGGCATGCGTACGATGAACTATCGCGGTCGCTGGGTCCTCTTGACCGGCGCTTCCTCGGGCCTAGGCCTCGAGATGGCCAAGGTCCTCGCCCGAGACTACGGGGCCAACTTGGTGCTGGTCGCGCGGCGCGAGGAACGCCTGCGAAAGCTCGCCGAAGAGCTGACCGCCGCCCATGGCATCGAGACCCACGTGGTCGCCGCCGACCTCATGAAAGAGGAGGACGTCTCCCGGGTCGTCGAAGAGAGCATCGGGGGGCGCGACCTCTACGCTGCGATTCTCAATGCTGGGGTCACGCACTTCGGTCACCACCACGAGCTCTCGTGGGCCGACTTCCAGAACATGCTCTCCCTCAACGTCTCGTCCGTAGTGCAGCTGACGACCCTGCTCCTGCCCTACCTCGAGGAGCGCCGCGAGGATGGGGGCATCATGATCATCTCGAGCCTCGCGGGCTTGACGCCAGTCGCCTATCAAACGGCCTACTCGGCAACCAAGGCTTTCCTGGTCAACTACGGCTGCGGCCTTCACCACGAGATGCACCACCGCGGCGTGTCGGTGACCACCTTCGCGCCGGGCGGCATCATCACCGAGATGACCGCCGGGGAGCGCTTCAACTCGCTGCGCGCCTGGCTCATGCCCGCGGACAAGTGCGCCGAAGAAGCGATCGAGTCCTTCAGCCGGCGTCGCTACTTGTACGTGCCGGGGGCCATGATGCGCTGGGGCACCTCGCTCACCAAGTTCGTCCCGCAGCGCTTCCTGGTCGGCCGGGTCGCGGCGCAGTACCGGCGCTCGCTGAGTAAGCACGGCTGAGAGTCAAACGGGGACCGGGCCGCGACGTTTCCATCCGCTCGTAGCATCGAGGGCGGCGCGCCATTGGGCGTGGCGCGTCGTGCTGTACGGGGCGAGGTCGACGGGGATTCTGCGGTCGACGACGTAGGCTTCGAGGGTCGGGACGACGCGGACCGCGCGGAAGCGTACGCCGCGCTCTTTTGCCTCACGGCAGGCCGCGGCGAAGACCGGGTCGTGGAGGTCTGAGGGGCGGATCGACTTGGCCAGGGGGTGCTGGACGACGAAGAGCACCGTCGCCCGGTCGCCGGCCGCGACCTGGTCGGTGAGCACTTGGATGTGGTGCGCCGCTCTCTCGGAGACCGAGTCCGGGAAGTAGCCGCGGCCGTCGGGGTAGACGAGGTGGCAGTTCTTCACCTCGACCCAGTGTCTCTTTTCGTTCTTGCCGGCATCGATGCCCGTATAGAGGCAGAAATCGGCGCGGCTCTTCTCTCCGTACCGGACCTCTCGGGCGAGCCGGTCGAAGCGGGTCAAGGCCGGGGCCTTCCGGGCCCGGAGAAGCGCCTCGATGATCCGGTTCGGGGCGTTGGTATTCGCGCCGACGATGTTCTCCCCGTCGAGGGAGAGCTCCCAGGTGTACTTCAGCTTGCGCTTGCGACCCTCGGGAGCGCGGCTGATCCACACCTTCTGGCCGATCTGGACCTGGCCCTCCATGCGCCCGGGATTGACGCAGTGGACAAACACCACTCGGCCGTCCCCGAGGCGCACGTCGGCGATGAAGCGGTCGTACCGGCCGACGAGATGGCCCTCGATCAGCTGTGTGTCATGGGCGACCGAGAGCAGCACTCAGGGGACGCCCAAGTTCTTGCGCATGCGGTCGTTCGGTGGCTCGGTGTTCGGTACGAAGGCCTCGCCCCGAATCTGATCACAGGCTTCGATGTAGCGTCGGGACGACTCGATCCGGACCTCGTCGGGGATGGCCGGGGGCGGCCCGTCGCCGGAGTAGCCCGCTTCTTTGAGCCAGCGCCTCAGGTACTCCTTGTCGAAGCTCTCGGGGTCGCCCCCCGCCTCGAAGCGCTCTCGGTAGCTCTCGGTGTACCAATAGCGGGAAGAGTCCGGCGTGTGGATCTCGTCGATGACTACGATCTTGCCGTCCGGGGTCTTGCCGAACTCGTACTTCGTATCGACGAGGATGAGCCCCCGGTCGGCACAAATCTTTTGGCCGATCTCGAAGAGCTTCATCGCGTAGCCGGCCGCGAGGTCGAAGTCTTCTTCGCTCACCCGGCCCATCGCCAGGATCTCTGCCCGGGACGCGGAGACATCGTGGTCACCCTTGGCGGCTTTGGTGCTCGGCGTGAGGATCGGCTCGGGCAGCTTCTGGTGCTTCTTCAGCCCCTCGGGGAGGGTGTGGCCGCAGAAGACTCGCTCGCCGCGGTCGTAGTGGGTCCAGATGCTGGTGCTGGTCACGCCCGTGATGTAGGCGCGCACCACCATCTCGACCTCGAGGGGTACGCACTCGATGCCTACCATCACGTTGGGGTCGGGGACCTCGAGGACGTGGTTCGGGACGTCGTCCTTGGTCTGGTCGAACCACCAGGCTGCGAGGGAGTTCAGGACCTGGCCCTTGTAGGGCAGGGTGCCGAGGACCCGGTCGAAGGCGCTGACGCGGTCCGTGACCACGATGTACCGACGTCCATCTTCGGTCGTGTAGTTGTCGCGGACCTTGCCCTCGTACTTCTTGCCGAGCACGTCGAGGTCCGAGCCGTCGAGGGTATTGGCGAGGCCGTCCCTCAGGATGTTTTCGTCGACGGTCATGCTTCTTTGGCCTCCAAGAGTACGCGGTCGATGATCGTATCGACGTGAGCGAGGGCGTGGTCGAGGTCGAAGTGTTCGCCGATCTCTTCGGGCGAAAGGTGGGCGCGAATCTCTTCGTCGGCTTCGAGGAGCTCTCGGAACTCCCCCTCGCCGTGGAACGCCTTCATGGCGTTGCGCTGGACGAGGACGTAGCCCGCCTGGCGCCCGAGGCCTTTGCCGACGAGGGCCAGGAGCACGCCTTCGCTCGCCCAGAGGCGCCCGGTCCGTTCGACGTTCTCGAGCAGGTTTTCGGGGTAGACGACGAGGTTCTCGATGAGCCGGGTCGCCCGTCCCTGGGCGCAGCCGAGGGTGGTCGTCGCGTCGGGGCAGATCATGCGCTCGACCGACGAATGACTGATGTCCCGCTCGTGCCACAGGGCGACGTTTTCGAGGGCCGGCATCACGGCCATGCGCACGATGCGCGCGAGGCCGGTGAGGTTCTCGCTGAGGATCGGGTTGCGCTTGTGGGGCATCGCACTCGAGCCCTTTTGGCCCTTGGTGAAATGCTCTTCGGCTTCGGTCAGCTCGGTCCTCTGCCAATGGCGGACGTTCACCGCGAGGCGCTCGATGCCCGAGGCGACGAGGGCCATCGCGTTGAAGACGGCGGCGTAGCGGTCCCGGGCGACGATTTGCGTCGCGGCGGTTTCCGGCCGCAGGCCGAGCTGGCCGAGGGCGTCGGCTTCGATCTCGGGGGTGAGGTGGGCGTAGGTGCCGACGGCGCCGGCGATCTTGCCGACCGCGATCTCTTCGCGGGCGACGCGGAGACGGGTGAGGCCACGGCTCGCTTCGGCGAGGTGACCCGCGAGGATGAGCCCGAAGGTCACGGGTTCGGCGTGGATGCCGTGGGACCGCCCGATGGCCGGCGTCTTCCGATGCTCCTCGACGCGCTTCGCGAGGGCCGCGGCGAACTTCTCCTGCCGGGCGATGAGCATGTCCATCGCTTCCCGCATCAGGATGCCGAGGGCCGAATCGAGAACGTCCGAGGACGTCATGCCGAGGTGCAGCCACCGCGCCGGCTCCCCGGCGATCTCTTCGACGTGGGTCAGGAACGCGATGACGTCGTGCTTGGTCGTCGCTTCGATCTCCGTGATGCGTTCCGGGTCGAGTTGGTCCGCGAAGGGACGGATTTTGGCGGCCGTGCCGGCGGGCACCGTGCCGGCGCGCTCCATCGCCTCGGCGGCGGCGAGCTCGACCTCGAGCCAGGTGCGGAAGCGGCGGGCGTCGGACCAGAGCTCGGCGAAGTCGGGGGGTGTATAGCGGGGGATCATAGGCGGCGCGAAGGTATCAGAAGCCAGGAGAAGTGGAGGGGGGACGGTCCGAACTTTTTGAACTTTTCGCCACGGCCGCTCGCGGCTACGCCATTGCGCCCGGGCGGCCCAGCGCCCACAACTACCCGGTGCCCGCCGACGTCGATCTTTCGTCCCTGCAAAGAGCCCTCGAGGCGAGGGAGCCTCAGGTCATCGCCGAGGCGAAAACGCGTGCAGCGGTCGCGACAGTTCTGCGCCCGGGAGAGGCCGGCCCCGAGGTGCTCCTGATTCGTCGGGCCGAGCATCCCGAGGACCCGTGGTCCGGGCACATGGCCTTCCCCGGGGGCCGGAAGGACCCGGAAGATGCCGATCTTCTCGCCACCGCGGTCCGGGAGACCCGCGAAGAGCTCGGCCTCGACCTCGGCGCGGGGGCCCATGCGAAGCTCTTCGGGCGCCTCGACGATACCGAGGCCATCGCCCGCGCGCGCCGCGTTGGCATGGTGATCTCCCAGTTTGTCTTCGAGGTGGGGGACCTACCTCCTCTGACCCCCAATCGCGAGGTCGCCGAGGCCCTCTGGGCGCCGATCGGCCCCATGATCGCGAGGAGTACCGCGACGACCAAACACTACGTGTACGAAGGCCAGGAGCTCGAGCTCCCCGCCTTCGATGTGGAGGGGCGGGTCGTCTGGGGTCTCACCTATTACATGCTGGAGCGGCTCTTCTCCCTCTTGCGCTGAGGGCGCCGCCGCTCTATCGAGGACGGTGGAGCATGCGCCATGGACGATAAGCGTTATCAGGAGCTCGCCGACACGGCGCTGCGCGAAATCCTCGACCTCTTCGACGACGTGGACGTCGACGACGCCGACGCCGAGACCACGGGCAACGTGGTCTCCATTCGCTATCGGGACGGGAGCCGGTGCGTGGTGAATACCCAGAGCGCTGCTCACCAGATGTGGCTCGCCGGGGCCGGCCAGGGATGGCACTTCAGCTGGGATGACGCGGCTGGCGTCTGGACCCATGACAAGGGCACGGGCGACGAACTCCTGGCCGTGCTCCGGAAGATCACGAAAGACGCTTGCGGTATCGACCTGTAGCCCTGTGCCAAGAGAGCCTTGCCCGAGGGGCGGCACAGCGGCACCATCGGGCCCTCTCGGAGGGGTGCGCATGAGGAAGGGTCTGCGAATCAACCAGCTCGTGATTCCGCTGGCGGCGCTCGCGTTGGCTCTCGCCGCCTGCGGCGACGAGGACCCTCCTCCTCCGCCGCCGCCCCCTGGTTTCACACCCCCGGTCCCCGGCCAGCCCATCGTCCCGGTGCAGCCCGTGGTTCCCGGCCAGCCCGTGGTTCCCGGCCAGCCCGTGGTTCCCGGCCAGCCCGTGGTCCCGGTGCAGCCCGTGGTCCCGGTCCAGGCGACGACCACCATCGCCCTCGCCCCGGGCTTCATGCCCGACCCCTACGTCGAAGCCGGGACCAGCGGTGGGCCCGTCGACGCGAGTACCTGGGATGCGTCGTGCCGCGGCTACGTCGCGGCGACGCCCAACCATCTCTTCAACGCTGGGGGCAGCTTCACCACCTTGCGCTTGCTCGTCAGTGGCGGCACCGAGGATACGACCCTCGTGGTCCAGAAACCCGACGGAACGTACCTCTGCGACGACGACAGCTCGGGCCAGGACCCGATCCTCGCCGGCCACACGTTTCCCCAGGGCACCTACAAGGTCTGGGTGGGCAGCTACCAAGAAGGCATCTTCGCGCCCTACAACCTCGGCTTCACCGAGCTCTCCTCGGTCAACGTCAGCACCCTCGGCATTCCCGGGTCGATGGTCGGGACGACGCCGAGGCCCCCCCCCCCGGGCGACATGCGCGCCAACTTCGGGACCATCACGCTCTCCCCCGGCTTCTCCCCGGACCTGCACCGGGCCACGGGCAGCGCCGGCGGATCGGTGGAGGCCCTGACCTGGGACGAATCGTGCGCGGGCCACGTCTCCGAGGTGCCAGACCATCTCTTCATCGCCGGGGGCAACTTCCCCTTCCTGAAGATCCTCGCGCACTCCCCGACGGACATCACCTTGGTCATCCAGCGAGCCGACGGCTCCTTCCTCTGCAACGACGACGCTGATGGGACCAACCCTGCGATCTCCGGGGTGTTTCCGCCGGGGCCGTACCGCATCTGGGTCGGCACCTACCAGGGCGGGCAGCGGCCCCAATACACCCTCGGCCTCTCCGAGCGCCCCAGCATGAGCCCCAGCGAGCTCTAGAGCCGCGCCCGTAGGCCATCGCGGGCTGTGAAACTGACGGTCCAGGGCACAATCGCGGATGCAGGGAGCCCCGATCCGGGCTAGACCCCGCGCCGTGAGCTTGGTCGTACTCGAAGACGTATCCCTCTTTTTTGGCGAGCGCTGCATCGTCGACGAGCTCGGCCTGCGCGTCGCCGCCGGTGACCGCATCGGCATCATCGGTCCGAACGGCTCGGGTAAGACCACCATCCTGCGCCTCATCGCCGGCGAGCAGGCCCCCGACGGCGGGACCATTCGCACGTCGACCGGGGTGCGCATCGGCTACCTGCCCCAGGACATCGCCATCGAGGGAAGCTCGCCCCTGCTCTCCTTCGTCCTCGACAGCGTGCCCGGGCGCGAGCAGCTCAAGGCCCAGGCCCTCGAGCTCGAAACCGAGCTCGCCGCCCGCGGGTCCGAGGGGGACGCCGAGGAGACGATGGAGCTCGCGATGCGCCTCGCGGAGCTCCACGAAGAGCTGACCCACTTCGAGATTCATTTCACCGAACACGCGGCCCGGCGCATCCTCTCGGGCCTCGGCTTTTCGACCGAAGACGGCGCTCGCGACATCGCCGAGCTCTCCGGTGGGTGGAAGATGCGGGCCGTGCTCGCGGCGTTGCTTTTTCAGCGCCCCGACGTCCTGCTCCTCGATGAGCCGACCAACCACCTCGACATGCCTTCGGTGGCGTGGTTCGCGGGGTTCTTGAAGCGCTACGAGGGCGCGTTCCTGCTCATCTCCCATGACCGGGAGTTCTTGAACGAGCAGATCAAGCGGTGCGTCACCTTCGAGCCCGAAGGCGTGCGCCAGTATAAGGGCAACTACGAGGAGTACCTGCGGCTCCGCGAGGAGGAGCTGGTCATCCTTCAGGCCAAGGCGAAGAACCTGGCCAAGAAGAAAGAAAAAACCCAGCAGTTCATCGACCGCTTTCGGTCCAAAGCGTCGAAGGCGACGCAGGTCCAGTCCAAGATCAAGCAGCTCGCGAAGATGGGCGAGGTGCACGTTTACGAGACCCACCGGTCGATGCGTTTCACCTTCCCGCCGAGCGCGCGCGCCGGCAACGAGCCTTTGACCACCAAGGGCCTCGCGAAGAGCTACGGCGACCTCTCGGTGTTCCGTGACGTCAACCTCACCGTCGCCCGGGGGGAGCGCATCGGCATCATCGGCGTCAACGGCGCCGGTAAGACGACGCTGCTCCGGGTGATCGCCGATGAACTCGGCGCGACCGCAGGGACCGTCGAGATCGGCCACAACGTCAAGGTCAGCTACTACGCCCAGCACCACGCCGAGACCCTCGACAAGTCGCGCACGGTCTTCGAAGAAGTCTACGGCCACTCCCAGGACGCCGGGGTCACCCGAGTGCGCTCACTCCTCGGGGCGTTTCTCTTCAGTGGCGACGATGTCGACAAGAAGATCAGCGTGCTCTCCGGTGGTGAGCGGGCCCGCGTCGCGTTGGCCAAGATGCTCGTGGACCCGGGCAACTTGATGCTCATGGATGAGCCGACCAACCACCTCGACCTCGCGTCTTCCGAGGCCCTCGCCGAGGCCCTGTCGACCTATGACGGCACGCTCATCTTCGTCAGCCACAACCGGGCCTTCGTGCGGCGCTTGGCGACGCGCATCTGGGACGTCGCCGACGGCCACGTCGAGACCTATCCGGGCACCCTCGACGAGTACATGTACGCCATGGAGGAGCGCGACGACGAGGCGTCCACGGGGGCCGCGAAGTCGAAGTCGAAGGGCGGCGGCAAGGCGATGGAGGCCAAGGCCGACGTCGGCAAGACGCGCAAGCGCAACAAGGCCGACGAAAAGGACCGCAAGCGCCGCGAAGCCGAGATTCGACAGTTACGCAGCAAGAAGCTGCGCCCCCTCGAGAAGACCAGCACCGAACTCGAGGCACGCATCGGCGAACTCGAAGACGCCCAGAAGAAGCGCGCAGTAGAGCTCGAAGACCCCGCGGTCTACGGCGATGAGACGCGCCGCTTCGCCCTCCTCGCCGACCTCCAGACCGCCCAGGACAAGCTCGACCAGCTCACCAATCGCTGGACCGGCGTCGCCGAACAGCTCGAAGCCGCCGAGGCCGAGCTCGCGGTCCTCGAAGGGCGCGGTTAGAGGCTGCGCCGACCGTCCCCTCTCAGCGCTTGCCGAGCAGCTCGCTCCGCAGCACGATGGTGGCCCTATGGAGCCCGTGCCCCGGCGGCTCATGGTCATGCGCCATGCCAAGAGCTCGTGGAAGTCGAACGCGCCGACTGACCATGGTCGTCCGCTCAACAAGCGGGGCAAGCGTGACGCGCCGCGCGTCGCGGCCCACCTCCTGAGCCTCGGGTGGGTGCCAGACCTGGTGACGAGCTCGGACAGCATGCGCACCCGGTCCACCCTCGAGCGCATGGGCAGCGCCTTCCCCGAGGCCTATTACGAGTTCACCGAAGAATTTTACCACGCGGGCCTCGAAGAGGTGCGGCAGGCGGCTCTTCGTGTCCCGGACGACGTCGCGACCTGGATGGTGTTGGGCCACAACCCGGGCTGGGAGTCCATGGCTGAAGAGCTGACCGGCAAGGCAGAGGTGCTCACCACGGCGAACGTGGCTCTCCTCCACGGCAGCGGCGCCACCTGGGCGGAAGCCCTCGATGGACGGTGGAGGCTCGAGCGGGTTGTCCGGCCTCGGGACATCTCGGTGGGATGACGCCCCCCTTCACGGCCTGCCGATGGTCTCGCGGTCCAGCCTGGAGTGGACGCTGCCCTGTCACGGCGGAGAGCGGGTCCGAGTCCCGTCGGCAGCGCCGCGGAAGTCTTCTTCATGCTCGCTGCGACCGGGTCGCCGCACTAGGGGGCGGTTCCGAGGTAGGAGACGTTGATCCGGGTGGTCGCTTCGTAGGTCCCCGTTTCGAGTCCGTCGTAGTCACCGGTCGGAAAGGCCGAGACGCGGTACTGAATCGCATCCCCATCGTGGAGCAGTGGCCACTCGGCGAATCCACCCTCGCCCGGCGCACTGCCGGTCTCGGCTTCCGTCGTCCAGGAGATGACGCCGCAGGGGACTCCGTCGCAGTCGGTGTTCGGCTCCAGCGTCACTTCGCGAAGCTGAGTCCCTTCGTCGAGGGCCGGGCTCCAGTCCAGCCATCCGGCGCCGAAATCCGCCCGGAACTCGAAGTGGAATGCGTGGTCGGTGAGCCCCGCCACTCCGGTGCTCAGGACCGACGGACCGAGGACGGAGAAGCGTAGGGCGCGGCTCGTATCTGGAGTGAAGACGACAGGCCGGGGCCGCACCAGCACGTCGGACTCGGCAACCTCCAAGACGGTCACGCTGTCCACCGTGCCTGCTTCGACCTCGGTGCTCGTGTCGCTCTCGGGGAAGAAGAGCAGATCTCGGCCAATGCCTTTGACGCCACCTCCGCCGTCGCCGTCGGTATTGGTCGCGCACGCGGACGCGGAGAGTAGGAGGAGAACGAGGCTCGAAAGCAAGAGTCGCGGGGCCATCGGGTACGTCATTGCCAGCACGTTAGCGCCAAGGACCTGGTTTCGCCAACCACCGAAGGTCGACGTGGGGCCGGGGCTGACCCAGACGGCTTACCGGCTATTTCCCGCCGTTGCGCCGCCGGGGGCCCTTCGGTTTGCGGCGCCTCGGGCGGCGGGCTTGCTTGCGGCGGGTCTCTGCCGCCTCGATGAAGATCTCCTGGCACGACCGCGCCCGCGAGCCCTTCTTGGGCTTGCGCTGGACGTAGGTGCCGTCGCTCTGCATGTCCCAGACGCTTCGCTGATCGGCGAGCTGCGTATCGAGGATGTAGCGCAGTCCCGCCTGGAGGTTCGGGGCCTCGACCGGGACCACCGACTCGACGCGGCTCTCGAGGTTGCGCTTCATCAGGTCTGCCGAGCCGATGTAGTACTCCTCGTCGCCGCCGTTCTCGAAGTAGTAGATGCGGGTATGTTCGAGGAAGCGGCCGACGATGCTGATCACTCGGATGGTGTCGCTGAGCCCGGGGATGCCCGGGCGTAGGCGGCAGGTGTCGCGGACGATGAGGTCGATGCTCA
>QMMC01000011.1 GCA_003647065.1 Deltaproteobacteria bacterium
AGGATCGCGACGGGCCGCGGTTTCCCCGCAAGGAAGGGAGCCGATGGAAATGCAGAGCATTTTCGAGGGTTCCTGACGCCGCGGGGGAGCCGCGGAACGAGCGAGGACCCTTCCATGTCTCTGGATCGCGCACTAGTCGTCGATATCAGGAGGCACCCAGACGAGGCTCAGCCCTGGGGCAACGGCGATGGTATCGCCATGACCGAAGACGAACAAAGCATCGATGGTCGGACCCACGGCGACGGTAGGCCCAAACGCATAGCCGATGAAGGCGCCAAACGAGACCAGGGGCCCAGCGGAGAGGCCCTGGTTCGTCACCCCCGCCCAGAGCCCGGCTCGGGCGCGAAGATCGAGCCAGAGTTTCGAGGGCCGGTAGACGAGGCCCAAGGATACGGTCAACGGCATGAAGACGCGGGAAACCGCGTCGACGCTGGAGGTGATCGCCCCGAGGCCCATCGCCCCTCCGACCCGGAAGAGGCCGAGGGGCATGGTGACGTCCGCGAGGAACATTCCGCCGTAGCCCGCATCGGTAGAGTCGGTGCCGTCGGCGTCGACGGTATTGGTCGAGGCAACGAGCGCCTGGGCGGAGAGCGCCCCGGCGGCCATCGACTGAGCCTGTGCCGTTGATGCCCCCGCGACGAGGAGCACCAAGGCGGTCAGCAGCGCGGAGCCGAAACGTGCCATCGCCAACGACTCAGGAAGCGGGAACCTTCTTGGCGTCCGCGAGGAACTTGGCCAGGCCCGAATCGGTGAGCGGGTGTTTGGCGAGCTGGAGGATGACCTTGTGCGGGATGGTGGCGACGTGGGCGCCGATCATCGCGGCCTGCACGACGTGCACCGGATGCCGGATGCTCGCCACGAGGACCTGGGTCTCGTAGTCGTAGTTTTGGTAGATGGTGACGATCTGGTCGATGAGCTCCATGCCATCGCCGCTAATGTCGTCGATACGCCCGACGAAGGGGCTGATGTAGGTGGCCCCGGCCTTCGCGGCGAGGATCGCCTGGGTGGCGCTGAAGCAGAGGGTGACGTTGGTCTTGATGCCCTCGGCGGTAAACGTCTTGACGGCCTTGAGGCCCTCGGCGATCAGGGGCACCTTCACGACGATGTTGTCGTGGATCTTGGCGAGCTCGCGCCCCTCCTTCAGGATGCCTTCCATGTCGGTCGCGATGACCTCGGCGCTGATGGGACCATCGACGATCTCGCAGATCTCGACGATAACCTCTTTCATGGGCCGGCCAACCTTGGCTACCAGGCTCGGGTTGGTGGTCACCCCGTCGATGACGCCCATGGCGGCTGCATCGCGGATCTCGTTCACGTCAGCGGTATCGATGAAGAATTTCATGCCATTCCTTCCAGCTCGATGACGGGGATAGGAAATGCGCCCGCGGTGGTCAAGGCCAGCCTGGGTCTGCTGCTGCTCGTGGTGGCGGCAGCGTGCGGCGGCACACAGCCCGGGGCGGCAGAAGACGACCGGGAACGAATCGAGGACCTCGAAACGGGGCGGGAAGTCACTTTCGAGGAGATGATCGCCAATCTCGGCCGCGCACGGGTCATCTACGTGGGCGAGGCCCATGACGATCCGGCCCACCACCGGGCCCAAGGGGCGATCCTCGAGGCGCTGCACGGGCGGGATCCCGACATCGCCCTGGGGGTCGAGATGGTGCAACGGCCCTTTCAGCCGGCCCTCGATACGTGGGTCCAGAGCGCGGGGGCCGAAGACGACGAGGCGGCGCTCCTGACCGGTGTCGAGTGGGAGGAGCGGTGGGGCTTCGATTTCGAGCTCTACCGGCCGCTCTTCGAGCTTTGCCGCAGCGAGGGCATCCGCATCATCGCCCTCAACGCGCGCAAGGAGCTCACCCGGGCCGTGGCTCGGCGGGGGCTGACCGGCCTCTCGGAAGAGCTCGCCACCGAACTACCCGAGCTGGTCCTCGACGACTCCCAGCATCGCGCGATGATCGAGGAGGCCCTATCGGAGCACCCCAACATGAGCGAAGCGTTTTTCGAGCGCATGTACTCGGCTCAGGTCGTCTGGGACGAGACGATGGCCGACTCGGTCGCGACGGCCCTCGCCGCCCCGGACGCCCCGCGTCGGTTGATGGTGATCGCCGGCTCCTTCCACGTCGTGGGCGGCCTCGGCGTGCCCGGCCGGGCCGCGCGTCGGGGCGCGACGCCGTACGAGATCGTCCTGCCCTTCACTCCTGGTCGCGACCAGAGCCACCCTTCGATTTCTCGAGGTCCTCCGGGTCGGTATCGATGGGTCGGGTCACGTCATCCGACCACGCCGTGATTTGGGTCCCTTCTTCCTCGTCGTCGAATCCGAACTCACCAAACGACTGCACTGCCGCGACGGCCAGGTCCTTGGCGGTGGTCACCGGGTCGTCGAGGGCGGGGGCCGGAATGGTATCCCCGATGGCGCGGGCAACGACGGTGCGCCCTTCGTGGGGGTCGTCCGAGTCGTCCTCCTCGGCCAAAGCCGCCAGGGCCGCCGCATCCCCCGGGTCGTCCGGGCCGTCCGGGTCTTCGAGTCCATCCATGAGGTCGGGCGCGGGCGCGTCGGGGCGCTCGGTCTCGGAGGTATTGTCGTCGTCCTCGGAAGGGGGCGCACCAAAGGCCGTGTCGTCGTAGGCGAGGGCGCCGGTGTCCGGCCCCGGCGCTCCTTTGGGGATGACGATGGGCTCGATGCCCGTATAGGTCACCAAATCCCCATCGTCATCGAGGCGAGCCTCGACGGTCGCGATTTCGGGGGACCGCGGCATTCCGATCATGAGGTCTTCGGGCATGCGGGGAGGCGGCGGCACGGCTGAACCGCGATGTGATGCCAGCTCTGCCATCGGGTTCGGGACCGAAGAGCGAGCCGTGTCGTCGACCTCCGGTTCGAGTAGATAGTTCGGCTGATGCGCCGGCCGGCTGACGCTTTCCACGTCGGCGACGAAGACGGCGGTCATGTCTTCCGGACCGTCATCGTCATCGTCGAGAATGCCAGATGCGTCGTATGCGGACGCCGAAGACGCCGAAGACGCCGAAGACGCCGAAGAGACTGCCGAATCCGGCGAGGGCTCCGGTTCGGGAGTCGGCGCGGACTGGCGAACGACGCCTTCGAGGTCGCCCGTCGCGAGCACCTGCTCTTCGAGGAGCTCGTCGTCTTCGAGCAGTTCACCGTCCTCGAGCAGCTCGTGCTCCTCGAACGTTTCGTCGTCTTCGATCAGCTCGACACCGAGGAACTCGTCGACCTCGTCCTCCGCGAGGAAGGCCTCGGGGAAGAGGTCGATCATGTAGTTGGCGAGTTTCCTTCGGCTGTAGGGACGGCCAATACTGTAGAGGTATCCCTCGAGGTCGTCTCCCAACTCCTGAGCTCGTTGGTAGCGTTCGCGGCGATCCCGGGCGAGGGCCTTGAGCACGATCGAGGAGAGATGAGCGTTGATGTCGCTGGCGATGCCCCGGGGGTCGGGGACCTCGCCGGCGCGCACCGCCAAGACCGTGTCGATGTCGTTGTCCCGCAGAAAGAGCCGCTGCCCAGTCAGGAGTTCGAAGAGCAGGATCCCGAGGGCGTAGATGTCGCTCCGCCAATCGATGGTCTCGCCGTGGGCTTGCTCGGGCGAGAGATAGGCGAGCTTGCCCTTGAGCACCCCAGCCTGGGTCTGGGTGCTTCGCCCGGCGGCTTTGGCGAGGCCGAAATCGATGACCTTCACGTCGCCTTCGAAAGAGACGAGGACGTTCTGCGGCGACACGTCCCGGTGGATGACGTTGAGGGGTTGCCCGTCCCGGCCGACGGCGCGGTGAGCAAAGTCGAGGGCTTCGGCGACCTTGGTGACGATGAAACACGCGGCCTCGATGGGCACCGCGCCGTTGCGCGCCACTTCGGCCTTGGTGAGGCCCCGGAGGTCACGACCGTGCACGTATTCGAGGGCGATGTAGTAGTGCTCGTCGACGCAACCGAGGTCGTAGATCTGGGCGATGCTCGCGTGATTCAACTGAACGGCGATCTTCGCTTCGTCCACGAACATCGAGACGAACTCGCTGTCCTGTGCGAGGTGCGGAAGGATCCTCTTGACCGCAACGATGCGCTCGAAGCCGACGTCCTCACGGGAGCGCGCCTTGAATACCTCGGCCATTCCGCCCTTGGCGATTGGTTCGAGGAGGTCGTAGCGACCGAAACGCGACGATTCGTCCACCCAGAGCGCAGCTTAGCGGGTCACCGTTGGGGGTCAACGGGGGTGTCGACCTACGTACGATTCAGACGCTCAGCCGCCGTAGATCACCTCGATCTCGACGTCCTCGGCGACGTCCTCGGCGACGTCCTGGGCGACGTCTTGCCCGGCCTCCTGCCCGTCATCCTGGGACGGGGGCTGCTGAGGAGTGGTCAGATCCGCGCTAGACTGGGCGTAATCCCAGTACGCGAGGGCCCCGGCGACAAGAAACGCCAGGGCCCAGAGCAGCCCCGCAGAGGGGGTCATCTTGGCTGGGACCCGCACGAAGGAAGTATGAGGTCCAAGCCCCCGGGGCGCCCACAAAGGGTGCCGATTGGAACGAATTTGAAGGACCGGGGCGCCGCCCCGTCGAAACCCGGTATGCGTGTGACCGCCCTTCTTTCTTTGGTGCTCTTGGCCGCTTTCGCGGCGCCGGCCCTCGCTCAGCCGTCCCAGGAGACCGCCCACCGAGACGACCCCCGGGACGCCGAGCACGCCCGCATCGCCAACCTGACCCGGTCCGAACGGGAGCTCCTCGCTCCCCACATCGCCCGGGGCCCGGTCGCCCTGATCGAGTTTCGAGGCCAGGCGGAGCTCCCGGCGATCCACTTCGCAATGAGGGTCCGTGCCCCGGCGGCACGGATCGCCGAGGTCATCGCCAACCCCGGGGGCTACCCGAGCTTCATGCCCGCCCTCGACGAGGTCGAGGTGACCGGGCGCCGCAGAAACATGGTGTCCTACCGTTGGACCTGGCAGACCGCGGTCTTCACCCTCCACGGCGACAACGTCCTCCAAGTATACCCGGCCCCCGTGGGCCGGAGCGACCGCCCCTACCGTATCGAGTCCCGAGCGACCGGCGGTGACCTCGGGACCGGGCGCCTCGTCTGGCGCGTATACCCCGAGGGGCCCAACCAATCGCTGCTCACCCTTTCGGCGCGCCTCGACCTGCGCGAAGCGAACTACCTGACGCGGCAGATCAACCGTGGCCAGAACTCCATCAATCGAACGATCAACATCAGCCTCGCCTACGTGATGTTGCACGGCACGGCGAAGGAGGCCGAGCGGCGGGTCGGCGCGCCGACCTTGCGCGCGCCGGAGGCTCCGCTGACGCGCCCCGAGGTCGACGTCCAGGCCCTCGCCCATCTCCTCGGTCGGGGTGACCTGCTGCTGATGGATACCACCGGGGACCGCTTGAATCAGGTGACCGTCGTCGGGCGCATCGGCCGCGACGAGGCGCGCACCCGGGAGGTCATGACCGACCCCCGAGAATTCGGCCCCGCGCTGGTACCGGGGGCATACGCCCGGATCGTCCGACAGGGAGACCAGGACCTCGACTTCGAGTGGGGGGTGAACATGCCCCTCATCGGCACATCGGGGAAGATGCGCCTCGGGGAAACTGGCGATGGAACGGTCTCCATCGATGCCATCGAAGGCGCCCTCGAAGGCGGGCGCTGGCGTTTCGCCACGGAGACCTACCCGAACGGCGAAGCCATCGTCATCGGTTGGGCCGACTTCGACCCCGCCGACGCGAGTTGGCTGATTCGGGCCATGGTCGCCGACGACCCGCCCCTCGGCGCGGGCATCGCCGGCGGAACCTCGATCATGCTCGTCCGGGGCATCCGCTCCCGAGCCTGGCGCGTCCAAGAAGCACGCGCCGCGGCCGAAGCCGCGGCCGCCCAGCGAGAAGCCGAAGGCAGCTAAACCGCTCGTACACCTCTAAACAGTGTCGCCTAGTCGCAGAGCATCGACGAGCAGCTCATCGAGAAGCAGTCGTCGGTGCTGACGCAGCCGGTCGCGGCGGGGCAGTCCGCGGCGACGCCGCCGGCCATGCCGACGACGACGAAGCCGGCGTCGGTGACGGTCTCCAAGATGGCCGCGTTTCCGGGGGACCCGGCGGTGTCGTTGATCAGACCCACGAACCCCGGGGAAACGGCCGTGGCGGTGATCTCGAGGGTCGTCGTCACCCCGTTGATCGCCGCGACGATGGCGTCCCGAACCTCGTCCGCCGTGGTGATGGTCGAGATGTCGATGGCGACGCCGGTTGCCGTCGCGTTCGTATCGAACTCGAAGACCGTGGGGGTGTTCATGCCGTCGTCGAGGGTGAAGGTCTCGGTGTCGAGGAGCATCGCCGACACGGGGGTGGTGATGGAGCCAGAGGCCGTAGCAAGAGCCTGGGCCGCCGTGCACGTCGCGTTGCAGGTGCCGCAGTCCAGCATGTTGCCGTCGTC
Organism: Deltaproteobacteria bacterium; assembly: GCA_003647065.1. Classification (GTDB taxonomy): domain Bacteria; phylum Myxococcota_A; class Polyangia; order Polyangiales; family B10-G4; genus B10-G4. The sequence goes on from QMMC01000011.1 coordinate 6,416, forward strand.
GCAGGTCTCGGTGCCCTCTACCGTCCCGTTGCCACAGGTCATGGCCACTCCGGTATCGGTCCCGGCGTCGGTCCCGGCGTCGGTCCCGGCGTCGGTTCCGGCGTCGGTCCCGGCGTCGGTCCCGGCATCGGTCCCGGCATCGGTCCCGGCGTCGGTCGTCGCGTCCATGGACCCATCGGTCATGGCGTCCGAGGTTGCATCCGGCGTCGCGTCCAGCATCGCGTCCGGCGTGGCATCCGGCGTCGCGTCCGGCATGGCATCCGGCGTCGCGTCCATGGTCCCGTCGCGGATGCCGCTATCGACGGCCGAGTCGGTCGTCGCGTCGCCGATCTTCGAGCGGTCGAAGTCGACCACCAGCTGACAGCCAGAGAGCGCCAGGACGAGGGCGGAGAGCGTGAGCATTTGAAGCTTGGTCATCTTGATATTCCGAAATTCGGCGAATTTTGCGACTCAGAAGGACATTGCGGCGGCGACTCCGCCACCGTGGGCGCTGACCGCAGGGGTGATCTGGAGCTCAGCGCTCTCGTCGTCATCGTCCGAGCCGCTCGTGAGCCAGAGCACGACGGCGGTGATGGCGCCGGCTATCGCGACCCCGAAGGCCACGTCCGCGAAGAGGGCGAGGGTCTCACCATTGTCGGCGGCCTCCTCGGTCGGGTCCTCGTCGAAGGAAGACTGCTCGCTCAAGGCGAGAAAACCGAGGACCGACCCGGTGATGAGCCCGACGCCGGCAACCGCCGACGAGACCCACACGCCGGCGGGGATGCTTTCGTCTTCCTCTGCGGCCTCCTCCTCGGGCTCTTCGTACTCCTCGCCTTCGCCCTCTTCGCCAAACTCGTCGCCCACCGGAGGCAGGACGACGAAGGCGGGAGCTACTTCGTGGCGCTCTCCAAAGGTCATGGTGACGGTCTCGGTCACCGGCTCGTGGCCTTCGAGGGTGAGGGCTACCGTGTGGTCACCGGGGGGAACTTCGACCTCGGCGGGGGTGACCTCTTCGCGTGCGACCTCGTCGATCGTGATCGCGGCCCCCGGTGGAGTGGAGGTCAGCACCAGGGTCGCCGGCCGCGCCCGCAGCTCGGCGATGCTTTGCTCGACCTCGGCGCGGTCGGGGGCGTCGGCCCGTTCGGTGAGGTAGCGCTCGTAGGACTCGACGGCCCCGGCTGCATTGCCGCCGCGCTCCCGGGCGTGGGCTACGCCGATCAGCACCACGGGGTTCGGCACGGCGCCGTAGGCCTCCATGAAGGCGGCTTCAGACTGCTCGAACTCACCGGCTTCGAGGTGCGTCTGGCCGCGGCCATAGGCCTCCCGGGCGGTCGCCCGATCCGCGTCGGAGGGGCCCGCAGGCTCAGCAGCAGCGCGCCGGCGCCGGCGTTGGGCATCCGCCGAACTCGGGGACAGGACCGCGGTGGCCATCGCGAAAAGAACGAGGCACGAGAAGATTCGACGCATCAATATTCTCCCAAAGGACCCGTGGGCCTGCCCTCTGGTACCCCCAAGTCGAGGGGACCGTCAACTGGCCTCGGGGCTGGAGGCGCCATCGTCGGGCCAGACGTTCTCCAGGTAGCGTTCCACGGTAGCGAGGGGCTCTCGAAGGGCGTGGGCCTGGTCCTCGAGGCCGCCGATGCGGTGGTCCAACTCCTGGACGGTGGACGCAGCGCCGCGCTCGACCCCGGCGCTGCGGCCCTCGAGCTCGGTGCGCAGCTCCCCGAGGCGGGCCTCGAGGTCGTCACAGCGGGCGGCCTCGGCGACGACCTTTTCCTCGATGGCGGCGAGCTCCCAAAGCACGGCGTCCGCCGGGCCTTCTTTGCCTTCGCCGCGCCGGACCTTCTGGCGCATACCCTCCCGGAGGCTGCGCAGCTGATTCCGGCGGACGACCAGCTCTTCGAACCCACCGCGGCACGAAGAAAGCCGGGCAGCGAGGCTGTCGATGGCCCGGCCCAGGGTGCTGCGGAAATCCCGGGCCTGACCATCGAGTTCCTCGAGGCGGCCCTGCATCACCTCGACCTCGTCGAGTTCGGGCTCGAGACTGTCGAGGCCCCGGACGACGACGGCCATCGCCTGCATCACCCGCGGGGGCGAGGGGATCTCCGTTTCGACCTCGTCGAGGCAGGCGCGGATCGCCGAATAGCGCTCGCGCCAGCGACGAACGCCGAGGAGCCCATCCCGGGAGGAGTCGCGAACGGTGGGCACACCCTCGGCGGGGGTCGGCCCCCGGAGCTCCTCGGGGATGGTGGCGTCGACGACGGCCGGGGACGCAGGGATCGGAGGCCGGGTATAGGCGATGGTCACCCGTGGTCCGCGGCGCGGGGACTCGGGAGGAGCGAGATTGAGGCCCGGGCCGTCGCCAGGAGCAGTGGCGCCGAGGGAGGCGGCTCCCGCGGCGGGCAACGGGTCAGGTACATCGAGGACGGCGGCGCGTTCGCCAGCGAGTTGGGGGGTCAGGTCCGGGTCGGGCGCCGAATCGGCGGGGGATGCGGGAACCGGGGGGACGGCCTCCATGTCCAAGAGCGTCTGCCGAGCGACGGATCCATCCTGCTCGAACTGCGGACCCCAGCCGTCTCCCCCGTCGCTCTTTTCGTCGAGACCGCCCCAACTCGCAGGCGTGCCGACGAGCTCCCAGACCCGGTCGAGCTCCTCTAGGAAGTGGAAGGCGTCTCGAAAGCGATCGTTCGGGTCCTTTTCGAGGCATCGGAGTAGCAACTCTTCGACGACCGGGGCGACGTCGGGGTTGCGCTCCCGTGGCGGGATGGGTGGGTCGGTGACGTGCTTGACGAGGAGGTCCCCGGGGTACTCGTAGTCGAAGGGCAATGCCCCGGTGATGAGCTCGTAGAGGATGATGCCCAGCGAGTAGAGGTCGGCACGCCCGTCGATGTTCGTCGACTGGATGTACTCCGGGGCGATGTAGCCCGGGGTGCCGAATATCTGCTGACTCCCGGTGAGGGAGGGGGCATCGAGGATCTTCGCGATTCCGAAGTCGAGGACCTTCACGAAGTCCGGATGCTCGCGCCTCGGCACGAGGAGGATGTTCTCCGGCTTGAGGTCGCGATGGACGACGCCCATCTCATGGGCCCGGGCGAGGGCCGTGGCGCACTGCCGGGCGATGTTGAAAGCGCGCTCCACGTCCATCGGACCGTCGGCCAGGGCCGCGAGGAGCAGGTCACCGGGCACGTACTCCATCACCAGATAGACGAGGCCATCGTCGGTTTCGCCGAAGTCCGTGATCTCGACGATGTTGGGGTGGTTGATGCGATTGACCGCCCGGGCCTCGCGGATGAAGCGGTCGCGCTGGACCGGGTCCCGGGCCAGGTCACGGCGTAGAATCTTGATCGCCATGAGGCGGTCGATCATGACGTGACGCGAAAGATAGACGCTGCTCATGCCGCCGGAGCCGAGGCGCGAGATGAGCCGGTAGCGGCCGCCGATGGTCCGTCCCAGGAGCGGATCGTGAACACGGCGCAATTCTTCGGCGTCCCGAGGACATCGAACGATGTGGTCGGGATAGAGCTCCTGGCAGCGCGAACAGATCTTCATGCCGGGCGATCCAGAGTAGACCGACCGAGCAAGATCGGGAACCGGCCAGTTCGCCGGCCAGTTCGGTGGGCGCTCAGGCGGCGTCGCCGGCGTCGGCGGACGCATCAGAGCCAGCGTCCGCAGCGGCGTCACCGCCCGCATCGGCGGCGGCATCGGAGCCGGCATCGACGGGAACACCGCTGTCGACGCACATTCCCGAGTGATCCACGCTCATCCCGGACCGGGCGGCCTCGCAGGAGCTCGTATAGGTCTGGCGGTCACATCCACAGACAGGGGCAAGGACGCCATCGCACCGGATGGGACGCTCGACGCACGCGCCGGCGGCCGCGCCGCACGCCGTCACCATGCAGTAGCCCATGCCGCAGTCGTCGCCCGCGGGATCGCAGGACATCGTGCCGTCCATGGCGGCGTCAGTGCCGCCGTCGGTGCTGGCATCGGTGCTGGCGTCGGTACTGGCGTCAGGCCGGTCCGCGACGCCGCAGCGCTCGTCCGGACCGAGGCATCGGCCCCGGGCCGTCGAAGACGCGGTGGTCTTGCAGCAGACGAGGCCCGACGAGCAGTCGCCGTCCGCAAAACAAACCTCTCCATGGCCCGCGGGGCAGCCCAGGAGAAAGAGGGCAGCGAGGGGCAAGAGGATCGCGAGGATCTTGGACGCGGGGCTCGTCATGGCGCGCGGAGCATAATCCCCCCGCGCGAGGGAGTCGAGCGGGTAAAAAGGGGAGTTATTCTGCGGAAATCACGGGTCCCGGCGGAAGGTCGGGGGCAGAAATCAGGGCGGATCGTAGGCGCAGCGGAAGCCCAGGTCCGGGGCGGTGCCCCCCTCCCCGACCCGAAAGCGATAGGCGCTGCGCATGGTGAAGGCCGGGGAGCGCCAGGATCCCCCGCGGACGACCCGGTCCCCGCCGGTCATCGCGCCGGTGGGATGGACGACCGTGCCCGCGGCGTAGGCGTCGTGGGCGTAGAGGTCGGCGGTCCACTCCCAGACGTTGCCCGCGAGGTCGTGGACGCCGTAGGGGCTCACGGCGCTCGGGTGAGACCCTACCCGGGCCGCGTAGCGCGCGCCGTCGATGTCGTCCGGCCGATTGAAGCCGATCCCGTGGTTGGCGAGGCGGTCGTTGTAGACGTTCCCCCAGGGGAAGGTCCGGCCGTCGTCGCCCCGGGCGGCGTGCTCCCACTCGGCCTCGGTCGGCAGGCGCCCGCCGACGAAGCGACAATAGCGGAGCGCCTGGCGATGGGTCACGCCGGTTACGGGATGGGCCTCTTGGGAGAGGCGCTCGTCGTCGGCGGAGACCCGCGACGGCGTGCACGCCCCGGCCGCGACGCAGCGCCGATGGGCGGCGACGGTCACCTCGAAGCGGTCGATGCCGTAGGCCGCGAGGTGGACCCGCTGCTCGGGTCGTTCGGCGGCGAAGAACTCGGGGTGGCAGAGTTCGCGCACCTCGGGGAGCGGTGAAGTGCGCTCGCAGAGCGCGACCGCCTCGACGATCTCGTCGTCGGAGCTGCCGCGGACGAAGCTCGCGGCCTCGATCCACGCGATCGCCGGGGCCGCGACGCGCAGCGTATGGGGCCCAGAGGCCGGGGGCACCGCCGGGGGGCTGACGGCCGTCGTGCCCAAGAACTCGAAGAAGAGCAGGGCGATGGCGTGGACGAAGAGCACGGGAGTGTTCTACGCGACGGGGGGCCGCGGGGGTAGAGGGCGCAGGAGTAGCGCGGCGACGGAGCCTGCGATGAGCACGAGGGCGACGAGCTGACTCGTCGATACCGCGCCGCCAAAATAGACCCCGCGGGCCGCGTCTCCGCGGAAGAGCTCGATGACGAAGCGTAAAACCCCGTAGGCGGCGCCGTAGGCCAGGAGCCGACGACCGGCCCCGACAGAACCGAGGGGCACGAGGGCAAAGACCAGGGCCAGCACCAGGAGCCCGGCGCCTTCGTAGAGCGGGGTCGGGTGGCGCAAGATCGAGGGGTGGGCGCCGGGGGCGAGGGGATGCGTATACAGGACCGCGAGGGGCCCCTCCGACGGCGCGCCGTAGCAGCAGCCCCCGAGGAAGCAGCCGAGGCGGCCGACCGCATGGGAGGCGGCTAGGCCTGGAGGGCTGAGGTCTGCGAGCAGGCCGAAGGGGAGGCCGAAGGCCCGGCAGCTGAGATAGAGCGCGACGGCCGCTCCGGCGGGGGCCCCGAAGAAGACGTCGCCGGGCTGGGTGATGGCGCCCATGGGCGTGCCCGTGCGCACCCACTCGACGAGCACGAAGAGTAAGAACGCGCCGGTCCCGGCGCCGGCGCAGACGAAGCCCAGGGTGGCGATGGTCGCGCCGACGTCGAGGCGCGCCCGGGCCGCGGCCCGGACCACGAGGCCGGTCATGACCAGGATGGCCACGGTGAGCATCACGCCGTAGTTGCCGATGGGGCGGGCGACGTCGCCGAGCTCCACGACCGTCAGGATCGGGTCCACGCTACTCCGCGGGGTCGGAGGGCGGATCTCCGAGGAGCGTCGGGATCTTCAGCGCGTTGTGACGTCCGTTTTCTGGCGTGTCTGCGCCCTCGGATGGCTGTTCGGCTTGAGGAGCATCGCGGTCACTGCCGAAGATTTGCGGGGTCTTCAGCGCGTTGTGACGTCCGTTTTCTGGCGTGTCTGCGCCCTCGGCGGTCGGATCCATCGGCGGCGGCGGGAAGACCGGGGGCGGCGCGTTCGGATCGACGGGGTCCGCGTTCACGTCCGGGTCGACCGCGTCCGGATCCACCGCGTCCGGATCGACCAGCGTGTCGTCCCGAAGATCATCGGGCCCGGAGTTGGGGTCGTGGCGCATGAAGACCCCACCATCCCGATAGACCTGGAAGTTGTTGTTGTTCGGGTCGGCGACGTTGGCGGACATGCACGCGTTGCAGAGGCCGCAGGTGAGGGCCACGAGGACCGAGGGGATGAGGGCGACGACGCTCACGATGATCCCGCCCGTAGCGGCCCCAGCGGGTTGCCCTTCGGCCTTGGCCCGGCTGAGGGCGATGCCCCCGGTGATCACCCCCGCGAGGCCGAGGAGCGGCGCGGCGAAGGAGAGCACGGTGCCCAGGAAGGGAACGAACGAGAGGAAGAAGCCCCCGAACATGAAGAGCAGGCAGAGGACGCCGAGGATGATCGAAGCTATGCCCATGGCACCGGGAGGGTAGCACCTCCCGTCAGGAGATCATTCGCTGGGCAACACGCCGAGATGAGTGAGCAGGGTGCACGTCGCAGCGCGCTTCTCCGGCGCCCGAGTCAGGAGACCAAATCCGTGACCGGCGCCCTCGAGCTCGATGTAGGTAACAGGTGATGCAACAGCGCGCAGCGCGCTGACCATGGCCCGGGCCTGGCCCGCCTGGAGGACGATGTCGTCCGTGCCGTGCACGACCAGCCCCGGCGGGTCGGCGGCGTCGACGTGGGTGATCGGCGAGGCGAGGGCCGCATCGCCTCCGCCGAGGAAGGCGTCGACGACCCGGCGCGTGGGCACCGAGTAAGGGGCCTCGGGGCGCATGTCGAAGGCGCCGAAGTACGCGACCCAGGAGTCGACCCGGGGCGAGGCGTCGATGGTGCACGAGCCGTCGTCGAGGGCGTCAGCGTCGGCGGCGGTGCCGAGGAGCGCCGCGAGGTGGCCGCCGGCGGAGGCTCCGACGGCGACGACGCGTTCGAGGTCGAGGTGGTGTTCTTCGCCGTGGGCGCGCAGCCAGCGCACGGCGCAGCGCACATCGGAGACCGCTGCCGGGAAGGGGTGGCGGGGGGCGAGGCGGTAGTCGAGGCTGGCGGCGGCGACCCCGTGGCTCGCGAAGAGGCGCCGGACCCGGGCGAAGTCGTCTTTGTCCCCGCCGCGCCAGCCGCCTCCGTGGATCAGGACGGCGACCGGGTGGGGCCCCGGTCCGTCGGGTACGGAGAGGTCGAGCTCGAGGGTGCGGCCCGGGGCCCGGACGTAAGGCTGGTCCAGGAGCTCGTGGGTTGGGCGGCTCCGGTCGATGCCCCGGGGCAAGGCGCACTCTTCGACTCGGCGGGGCGGGGCCCGAGGGGGGGCCTCCGGGGGCGTCGGTCCCAAGAAGGCGAACGGGCGACGTGAGTCGACGGGAGCCGGGATTGGGACCGGAGGCTCACCGGGGACGACGGGGACGACGGGAGCATCGGGGCCCGGCGGGGCCGGAACCACAGGCTCGGCGGCGGCTGGTGCTTCCGGGGGCGCCGGGGCCGGGGCCTCGGCCTGGGGGACCGAGCCGGCGTCACAAGCGCCTATGAAAAGTGGGGCGAAGAGGACTACCCGGAGAACTACCGAAGGCACCGAAACACGGTAGCAGCGCTCGGCCCCGGAGCCCCACAAATGGCCCCAACTTCGCCTCGACCGCCTCCGGGTCAGGCGCCATAGTCCCGCCGCTGTGAGCAAGGAAGAACAGAGTGAAGCGGGCCCCCGGGGCGGGCGCTGCGCCATCGTCGGGCGCCCCAACGTGGGCAAGTCCACCCTGCTCAACGCAATCCTCGGGCAAAAGCTCGCCATCGCGACGGCGAAGCCCGGCACGACCCGGAGCAACGTCCTCGGCGTCGCCCACCGGGACGACCCGCCGACCCAGGTGGCCTTCGTCGATACGCCCGGCATGGGCAAGGCCAAGACGGCGCTCCACCGGGTCCTCGGCGATACGGCCCGGGCGGGCCTCCTCGACGCCGACGTCATCTTGATGATGACCGACAAGGTCGAAGACTGGAACGCCAAGCGCCACCCGGGGGACCAGACGGTCCTCGAGGCGTGCCGGATGATCGGCGTCCCGATCATCGTGGTCATCAACAAGGTCGACCAGGTCACCCCCCGGGAGCGGCTGCTTCCCATCCTCGAGAAATGGCTCGGTGAAGAGGGCGTCGTGGCCGTCGTGCCGACCTCGGCGACCCGGGGCACCAACCTCGCCGAGCTCTTCACCGAGATCCGCGAGCACCTCCCCGAGGGCCTGCTCTACGAGGACGGCGAGACCCTCACCGACCGGCCGATGCGCTTCTTCGCCGCCGAGCTCATCCGCGAAGCCGTGATGAACCACACCCGGGCCGAGGTGCCCTACGGCGCCGCGGTGCAGCTCGACGAATACTCCGACGAGCCGAAGATCACCCGTATCAGGGCCACGGTGATCGTCGAGAAGGACTCCCACAAGGGAATCGTCATCGGCAAGAAGGGCGCGCTGCTCAAGACCATCGCCACCGAAGCCCGGGAACAGATCGAGAGCTTCATCCAGCGGAAGGTCTTCCTCGAAGTGTGGGTGAAGGTCGTCCCGGGGTGGACCAACGATCCCCGCCGGGTCCGGGAGCTGGTGAGCGAGGACGACACGTGAGCGAGTCACGGTCCAGACGTGGGGCGTCGCGCCAGCGGCCCCGCGATGCCATGCCCAGCGGCGCCGGCGGCAACCGGCCGGTGGTGGCGATCGTCGGCCGACCCAACGTCGGCAAGAGCACCCTCTTCAACCGCCTCGCCGGCGGGCAGATCGCCATCGTCGAAGACGTCGCCGGGGTGACCCGAGACCGCCACTACGCCGACGCCGTCGCCCGCGGTCGGGAGTACGTGCTCATCGACACCGGGGGCTTCGACCCCGAATCCGAAGACCCGATGGCCGAGTCGATCGCGTCCCAGGTGCGCCTGGCGATCGACGAATGCGACCTCATCGTGAGTGTCCTCGACGCCACGGTAGACCCGACGCCCGCAGACCGCGAGGCCGTGAAGCTCCTGCGCCACGCGCAGAAGCCGGTCATCTGGGTGGCCAACAAGGCCGACTCGCGCAAACACGAGCACGAGGCCATGAGCCTCTACGAGCTCGGCTTGGATTTGATCCTCCCGGTCTCGGCCCTCCACGGCAACGGCACCGGCGACCTCGAAGACGCCATCGCCGCGGCCTTCCCGGAGGTCGATGAAGAGCACGAGCCCATCGGCGGCCGGGACTGCTCCCGGGTCGCCATCGTCGGCCGCCCCAACGCGGGCAAGTCGTCCCTCGTGAACCGCCTCGTCGGCGAAGACCGGCACCTGGTGGACGCGCGGCCCGGCACCACCGTCGACCCCATCGACACCCTCATCGTGCGCAACGACAAGCCCCTGGTGCTCATCGACACGGCGGGCATCCGCCGGCGCCGGTCGGTCAAGGGCGGCATCGAGGGCCTCGCGGTGATCCACGCCATCCGGGCGATGGAGCGGGCCCACTGCGTGGTGCTGATGATCGACGCCGCCGGCGGCACCGCCGAGCAAGACGCGCGCATCGCCGGCCTCGCCGAAGAGCGAGGCCGGGCGCTCGTGATCGCGGTCAACAAGACCGACCTGATGAGCGCCGATGACCGCAAGCAGGTCGTGACCCGGACCAAAGAGATCTTGGCCTTCGTGCCCTGGGCGCCGGTCATCCCGGTGAGCGTCAAGAACGGCCGCGGCGTGCAGAAGCTCATGAACGCCGTCGACTCGGCGCTCAAGGAGCACGACAAGCGCATCGGCACGGGGCAGCTCAACCGCTTCTTCGCCGAGGTGATCGAGACCCACCCACCGCCCACGTCGAGCAAGCGCGACGTGCGCCTCTACTTCATCACCCAGGCCGAGGTGCGCCCCCCGACCTTCATCGTCGTGGCAAACCGCCCCGACGACGTGCACTTCAGCTACCAACGCTACGTCGTGAACCAGCTGCGCAAGCGCTGGGGCTTCGAGGGCACGACGATGCGGGTCCGCTACCGCAAAAAGCGCCGGACCGAAAACCCCGACGCCGCCCCGCGCTGAGCCAAAAGCCCCGCGCTGAGCCAAAAGCCGCGCGCCCCGCTCAGTCTGTCCTGAGCAAGAACGACCCGAGAGCGTCCATCGCCGCGGCGAACCCGGTCCGGTCGAAGTGCGAGCCGCTCGCGAGCCAGTCGACGTGGTCTCCAGCGACGTCGTCGTGGAAGTGCCCGACGACGTCGAGGTGGTCGGCCCGGCCGGCCCAGAGCAGCTCGCCCCAGAGCATCGACAGGGTCGGCACGATGCCATCGGCCACGCTGTTATCGACCGTCCGGCCGATGCCCGCGCGCAATATCTTCTGGGCGCCCTCGTCGGCTTCGGGGCAGGGATAGACCTTGTTGGCTCGGCTGGTGACCGAGTGCAGGGTCGTATAGATGGTCGCGCTGAGGGCCTGATAGGGCGAGCGCATGCGGGTCACGAGGCGCACCGGCGTCGGCGGCGGGGAGGCGCTCGCGAGGCTCCCATAGCGGACCCCCTTGGCGTTCTCGGTCGCGGCGTTGAAGATGTCCATCGCCTCGGGGGTGATCTGGATGATGCCGCCCTGGTCCCGGCGGATGCCGTCGAGCCAGTCCCGGACCTCGTCGCGGCCCCGGTCACCGACGAAGCGCAAAAGCAGATTGGTCGTCCGATCGAGGAGCTTGATGTCCACGCCGACCACCTCGTCGACGGTGCCGATGGCGGCGATGAGGCTGCTGAAGATGGTCAGCGGCGGGCCACCGAAGCGCAGGGTGGTGAAGGTCAGGAGGGAGAGAGCGTAGAGCAGACGCGTCCCGGAGACCGTCGTGAAGAAGCCCGCGAGGGGAGTCCCGTGGTGGGGCGTATTGATGGTGACCACCGAGCGCAGGCGCGACTTCCACGCGAGGCGCGGCTGGTCGAGCTCGAGACACACGGTGGGCGATGCGATGAGCCGCGCGTCGAGGCCCCCGGTGGAGTGACCGACGAGATGGATAGGCCCATCGCCATCACCGGCGGTCCGGCTCACTTGGTCGGCGACCCGGTGGGCGCGCCGGCGGATCGACGCGGTGGGCGGCGTCGGCACGATCTCGAGCAGGTAGCGCACCCCGGCGGCCTGGAAACGTTTGGCGAGGAGGCGCTCGACGTGCTCGAAGTAGTCGTAGCCGGCGAGGCGGCCAAAGCCGAACATCCCCGGAATCAGATAGACGCGGTGTACTTCTTCGCTCACCGCTGCATCTGGTCCCGAGACGGGTGCTGCGTCAAGAAAGGACGTAGTGCTAGGCTCCCGCCGTGTTCACGAAGGTACTCACGGTCTGCTTGGCCCTCGCCGCCCTCAGCGGATGCTCGGACCGCAAAGAGAATGAAGCGCGGCTCTTCCTCGGCCGGGCCGAGCTCATCTCCATCGACGCGCCGATCGCCGAACGCAGGCAGCTCCTCGAACGCATCGAGGCGCTGCCGCTGACCGACGAGGCAGTGGTTGCCGTACGGGACAAGTGCGTAGGGGGCCACGGCGCGCTCATCGAAGCGGAAGAATCACAGAACGAGGCGACGATCGCCCTCGGGGCCATCACCGGGGGCCGGGACGACGTGCAGGTCCCGGCGGCCGAGGCCGCGCGCATCGAGGCACTGATCACCCGCAGCAGCGAAGCCATCATCCGGTCCCGGGCGCTCCTCGAAGAGTGCGAAGACGGCAAGCAGCGCCTCCGGCGCAGTATCGATGGGCGCGGCTGAAGGCGATGGGTCACACTCCGTGACGATGACTCTCCGCGTCGCTCGCGTCGTATTGGCCCTCGGGCTGGCCCTACTCTTTGCCTGCGAACGGAGCGGCTCGGCCTCCGAGCAAGGCGGCGCCGGGGCCGACGAGTCGGGTCTCGCGGGAGCGCCGATCGAGCCGCCTTTCGCCGTCGAAGGAGACCTCGACGGGTTGCTCCTCGTGTGGTTCGACGAGGCGGGGCCGCACCGGGCGAGCAGCCGCGACGAGGTCCCCGAAGCACACCGCGAGTACGTGCGCGTCGACTCGCTCCGGGCCGCACCGGACGAACGCCTCGACGCTGAACTCGTGTACGTCGCCGACATTCGTACCGCGACCGAAGCCGGCCCCTACGTCGTGCGCACGGTGCGCCGAGATGCCTACGACGCCCTCGTCGACGAGGCCCAGGGGGTCGCCCCCCTCGGAGCCCTGAATCCACCGGAGCCCACCGAGGAAACCGGCGAGGAGACGGGCGAACCGGCGCCGGGCGCCGCCGCCCATGCCGCCTCGGAGGTCATCATCTACGGCGCCGACTGGTGCCAGGCGTGCAGGGCATCCGCCCGCTTCTTCACGTCCCGGGGCGTGCCCTTCATCGAGAAGAACGTCGAACAAGACCCGGCGGCCCGGGCCGAGATGACCCGAAAGGCCCAGGCCGCCGGAGTGCGTCCGTCAGGCATTCCCGTTATCGATTTCCGCGGCACCATCCTGACCGGCTTCGACCAGCGACGCCTCGAAGCACTGATCGCCGCGGGCGGCTAGAACACCGCCCCGGAGCCGCGGGTGACGTCGCCGTCAGGGCGCGACGGCGGCGAATGCGTCGGCGAGCTGCGCCTCGACGGTCGAGTCGCCGTAGTGGGCTTCGTATCGGAGCTGCATGCCCTCGGTCATGATGAGGTTGTAGTCGTTGCCCGGCGCGTCGAGGGCGGCGTCGAAGGCGCCGGTCGTGTCGTAGAGGACCGGCATGGTGAAGCCATAGCGGTCCCGGACCTCGGCGCAGAGGGCAGCGTCGGGGGGGCCGAAGTCGGCGGCGGCGGCGATGACCACGTAGGCTTCGAGGCCGTCGGGCTGGTGACGCTCGTAAAGCGTCTGGACGGTGGGGGCGAAGGCCCGGCAGGTCGGACACCACTCGGCAAACTCGAAGACCCAGGAGACCGGCGCCTCGCAGAGGTCGTGGAGGCGGTGTTCGACCCCGTCGCAGTCGAGGAGGGTGACATCGGGGGCGACGTCGCCGATGGACGTGCCGTAGGGGCCGACCGGCGGGCAGGGGAGCGTGGCCACCGGCCCGCGGCAGGTTCCCTCGGGGGCGCAGGTATCGCCGGCGGCGCATTCACCACAGACGCCGCCGCAGCCGTCCTCGCCGCAGTCGAGGCCTCCGCACTCCGGCTGACACGCATCGAGGCCCCCATCGCGAGGGCTCGACGCGTCCGCCGCATCGGGGGCCCCCGAGTCCTCGGGGCCAGCGCCGGAGTCGGCCACCGCCGAATCGGCTCCCGGAACAGGGGGCCTTTCTTCGTCACATCCGGTAACGATCGACGTTACGAGGAATAGGGCCAGGGACGTGACCGGGACCGTGGGGAAGAATCGCATCATGGACTATCGGAGCCCCTACGGGCCGCCCACGCTTTGGTTACTCTTTTCTTGGGGAATCATCATCGGAGCCGGGTGCGACGGGGACTCCCTCGCCGCAGATTCCGGGAGCGCCGACGGGGCGATGCCTCCCGCGGACAGCGCGACGGATACCCGCTCCGACGCCCCTGACACGGAAATTGATGCGGCAATCGCCGCGGACGGCGGCGAAGAGTGCCGCGGGACCTTCGTGACCGAGGTTCAAGGGACGATCGTCACCGAGGGCGGTGAAGGCGTCCCCGGCGCCCGTCCCCAGGCCTGTATTCGCAAGTCTCCCGATCGGGCCCTGACCTGCCTCGAGCCACCCACCGCCGACGCCGCGGGCTCCTGGTTCATCACCGTGCCCGATGCCGTCCAGTGCTGGGAGTCGGCCGCGATGCGGGTCCTGCTCCCCGCCGGGGGCTACGCCACCACCTACTGCGACCTCGACCCGAGCCCCGCGGCGGATGGAGTGCTCGGCGTCTCGGCCCCCTACGTTCTCTACGCGACCCCCGCTCCGAGCACCCTGCCACCGGTCGGCGACGCGAGCGTCATGCGCACCGTGGTCTTCGATGATGGGCTCGAGGTCGACGTCGTCCCGGATAGCCTCGGCTTCGGCGTGGACTACGACAGCCTCGCCGCCCGACGCGTGCCCCTCGGCGCGGAGTCGCCATGCTTCGCCGAGGGCGCAGGGCTCGCAGGGCTCTACGGTTTCGGCGAAGAGGGGAGCGCCGACGACGGGGGCGTGGCGGTCCGCATCCCGAATACGACCGCCATCGCTGCGGGCGCCGCTGTCGAATTGCTCCTCGTTGGAGGCCTGGCGACGACCCTCGGCGACGGAACGCCCGTGGAAGAAGCCGCGTTGGTGGTCTTCGGCACCGCCACCGTCTCCGCCGACGGCGCCTTCGTGGTCAGCGACCCGGGCTCCGAGCTGCCGTATTTCACGTGGCTGGGCTACCGCGCGGCTCCGTAGGCTTCACCCGGCGACGCCCTAGGGAACCCTCAGATGGGGCTTGGAGCCACGCCCAGGTAGGTCAGGATGCCAGGACGCATCAGCGTCCTCTTTTCGCCGATAAATTCGCCGTCGGGACCCACGGTCGACGTGAAGGTAACGAAACCTGGGTCGAGGTTCATGACGCCAAAGCGCCCGGACTCGTCGGTGACTTGCGTCTCCAAGTGGTCCCGGTGGGCGGGTCATGGAAGAAGCTGAGCCCGGCGCGGCCAAATCCCTTTCGATGCCCGCGGCCCTCCCAAACGGGGTCGACGGGTGGTGCGACGCAGAGTTGCTGCTCACAGAGGGTGTCGGCAGGGAACCCTCGGCCGATGAGAAATCTCGCCTAATCCACGGTGCTGAATAGGGTGCGGGTGTCCAGGGCAGTGGTCGAATGCTCAAGTAGTTTCGGCACTCTTAGGCGTTCAGGGCGGCGAGGATGCCGCCGGCGGCGCTGATCCGTACCGTGATGTCTTCGTCCGTCAGGGCCCCCCGGGCTGCATCGGGCTCGACCGCGTCCCGGGCGAGGGCCCGGGCGGCGACTCGGCGAATGTTGGCCTCGGACGAGGCCATGAGCGCCTCGAGGCGCGGGGTCGCCTCGGCGACATCTTCTCGGGCCAGGAACGCCGCGGCGCTCACCGCAGGAAGGTCCTCCCCTCGCATGATCTCACCGAGGACCTCGAAGCCCTTGTCCGCCGTCGTCTCGTCCCGGGCGAGGATGGTGGCGATGCCCAAACGCACTTGGGGGTCCTCTTCGGACTCCGCTGCGGCGATGAGCACCGCCCCGAGATCTGCCACGCCCTCGAGGGAGCCGAGGGCGACCGCGGCCTGAGAACGGAGGTTCGGCGCTGAGACCTCGAGGGCCCGCCGGAGGTAGGCTCGGGCGAGGGTCTCGCCTTCGACGTGGCCTTCAGGGACCTCGTCCCCGGCTTGCCGGGCGCCCCCGGCGAGGACCCGGGCCGCTTCGATGCCGGCGGGGCTCGGGGCCATGTCGAGGAGCGGACCGAGCACTGAGAGGGCCGCGGCGCGGTCGGCCCGAACGAGGGCCCGGACAGCCGCGAGGCGCACCCGTGATTCGGGGTCCCCGAGGCGCTCCTCGAGCATGCGGAAACCCTCGACGCCAAAGGCCCCGAGGGACGTGGCCGCCGCGGCCCGGACAGCCGGCGAAGGATCGACCCGGGCCGCTTCGGCGAGGGCTGCCCGGATGGCGCCGGCGGGGGCCGCCTCCGCCAGCTTGCGCGCAGCGACCCGGCGCACCGCCTCGGCGGGATGTTCGAGGTAGGCGAGAAGGAGAGCTTCGTCGCTCTGACCATCGAGGACACTGACCGCGGCGGCGAGAATCTCCCACCGCTCGGCGTCCAGGAGGGCCCGGAGCTCATCCTTCGCCCCGCCGTCGCCGCCCCTGGCGAGCAACTCGAGGGCTCGGGCTCGGAGCACCGGCTCCCGCCCGGGCTGCGCCAGGCGCCGGAGCGATTCACGGCCGGCGGTCCCGGCGAGGCCGAGCTGTGCCAGCGCCGCGCGGCGGGCGCCTTCGTCGTCTCCTGCGGCGGCGTCCTCGAGCAAGAGGGCTGCGACCTGAGCGAGCAGCCCCGGGTCGGCCCCCTCGTCCTCGCGGTACCGCTCGTAGCGATGAATCGCGAGTTCGAGGTCGCTCGCTTCGACCGCGCTCATGACCTGGCCCCGGGGCCCCCCACCGCACGCGGCGGCCAAGACAGAAAGGAGGACCAGGTTGAGTATCAGAGCGGCGGGCATCGCGAGGGGGAGCATAGATCAGCCACGACAAAGTCGCTTCGATCGATTCGCCCCCCCCGGATAGGCAAGGGGGCTCAGCAGATCGCGCCGTCGGGGATGCACTGGTACGTGCCCCAGCAGAAGCTGCAGCTGCTGCCGCTCGCACACCCGTCGGCGCGACAGTCCGGGGCCGGGGCGCACTCGCACACCTCGCAGCCGTCCGCACCCACGACCAGGCCGTTGTCGCAGGCGATCTCGCAGACCACCGCGGGACAAGCAACCGGGACGCACGCGCGGGCCGCTTCGTCGCACACCGTGCCCGCCGCGCAGCGCGCCGTCGGGCAGAACAGTTCGGGGATCGGGGCGCACTCGCACACCTCGCAGCCGTCCGCACCCACGACCAGGCCGTAGGCGCAGGCGATCTCGCAGACCACCGCGGGGCAGGCCACGGGCATGCACCGATCCGAGGCCTCATCGCAGACCGAGCCGGCGGGGCAGGTGAACGCCGTCGTGCAGGACTCCACGGGAACGCATTCCTCGAGGTCTTCATCGCATTCCGTGCCGGGGCCGCAGAGCGTCGTGGCGCAGAAGACCGATTCGACAGGTCGACAGGTGGCGGGAACGCAACAAGTCGTGGACTCGGCCGGACAATCCGCGTCGCACAGGGACGTCACGCAGATCTCCTCGGCCGAGCAGGTCGAATCGGCGCCGGGGGTGCACTCATCGTCGGTGCAATCGTGGTCGATCAACGGGCAAAAGGTGTCGCACTCGCCGTCTCCGTACCAACCGAAGTCTTCGCAATAATCGACTCCATCGGCCTTGGGACCGCTGGCGTATTCGTCGCGGGCTTCGTCCTTGGTCAGGTCCGCAGCGGGAGGGACCCCCGCGGTGCAGGCGGCGAGAATCGTGAGCAGGGCGGCGAGCCCGAAGAGGGCGGTGCGGTCATTCCGGTTAGTCATGGGTTTTCACTTTCTCCATCCGACCCGGCACCTCGCAAGTGCCGATCCAAGAGAGAAACCAACCAAAACCCATACATTCCGCGCCTGGCGACCCCGATCTGTACCGTCGGACCCCCAAGTGTTCCGCCACCCCCGAGCGGGGGCTGGAGGACCCGTCAGGCTCACTCCGCGTAGGTTGCCGAAGGGCCACCACCGGCGACGGGCCAGGGCGTCGGCCCGACCCCCCGAGATTCGGTCGCGACGATGGTCACGGTGGTCTCGCCGGTCCGGACGGCGATGTCACCGAGGGGCGAAATCTGCAACTCCGGGTCGTTCACGTCGCCGAGCCCCGAGGTTGCCCAGCGCCGTTCTCCGCCCACGACGGCGACCCCGTGGAGGCTCTCGCCGACGGCTAGATAGACGACGCCGGCATCCCCAACCGCGAGGTTCGAGGTGACGCTGAAAACTCTTCCAGTCCCGGAACCTCGGATTCGCGGGGCCGGATAGGACCATAGCGGGTCGCCGTCGTCGCCAGAAAATGCATGCAGTTGACCATCGGCGCCGGTCGCGCGCGAACCATTGAAGTATACGAGCACCTCTCCGCGGGGGCCGATCACCGGCGGCCCCATGATGGCATTCGTCTGACCGCTGGTGGTACGCGCGACCGACTGACGCACAGCCATTTCACCGGACCGGGCATCGAGACCGATCAGCTCATAGGTCGAGATGCCGTAGCGCAAGGACCACAGGCGTGCTCCGTCGAAGGCCGGCTGAGTGATGTTGCGAAGGGTGCCGTCGATGAGCGCCGGCGGGTTTCGGTAGTAGCGCCGGGTGAGACTGGTGAGCTCATAGGCGACGTTCCAGCAGAGCACCGCACCGCGGCCCCCCGCGTCGACGAGGCACTCGTCGTTCCACAGAAAAGACGACGGCTCTTCGAGCACGACGCGGTCTGAGCCGCCACCGGCGCGCGTGCGGTAGAGGTACTTCGGCATGTCCGTGCCGTTGGTGCTCCCGTACACCGGGCCGGCCGCCGGGATTGCCACCCACGTCCATACTTGCCCTTCGACGTCGAGGGACGGCGGGTCGAGGACGCCATCGGTCGTAACCCGGGTGACCTCGAAGCGGCCCTTCAGCCAAACGTGGCCGCTCACGTGGACGTCGACGCTGGTGCGAATACTCCATGGTCGCCCGTCGAAGGCCTCCGGAAGGTCCACGGCCCAGCGCAGGGCGAGGCACGGGTCATGGGATACGAGGCGCCAACCCTCCTCGGTCTGCTGAGGCGCGTAGAGGTTGCCGAGGGCGTCGTAGGCGGGGCGACCGTCGATGCCTTCGAGCTGACCGCGCACGTCGCCGGGAGCCAGTTCTCCGAAGCAATCGGGACGCGGCGGGGGACCCGTGTCGACCGGAGACGGCCCCGAGTCGAACGGCGGCCGACCCGAGTCCGCAAGACCCTCGACGCCAAGGGACGTCTTCGACCCGCAGCCCCACCCCAGCAGAAGAGCAATGAGAAGCAGAAGCAGCCGCGCACAGCGAAGAAGCTCTCGGTCACCGAGGGTCATGGCGACGAAACGGTCACGGTCAGGAGCGACGCCCACGACGTGCACGACGCCCGACCCGGAAGAGAGCGAGCACACCGAAGACCACGATCGCCCCCCAAGACCGCCCCCGTTCCGGCGAACTCGCGACCACGACCCGGCACCCACAGCCTCCGTCGTCGGTACCGGTCGAACCCCCGTCGGCGCCGGGTGTCGAACCGTCCGGGGAGCCCGTGCCACTGTCGACCCCCGGGACCGACCCGTCGGGCCCCGGCGTGCCCGAATCGAGCCCCGGAGTGCCCCCGTCGGGGCGCACCGTCGTGCACATGCCCGGCGCGCAGTATTCGAAGGCCCCGATGTCCAGCGTGCTGTCCACGGGCCTCGCTTCACGCGCTTGGTGGCGCACGTACATCTCGGAGAGGTCGTGATCCGGCAGCACGGCGGCGTTCAACGTCGCCGCAGCATCGATGCAGGATGAGCCGAGGGCCAGGTGGTAGTCCTGCCCGGCCTCGTCGACGAACCCCGGGGCCGCACCGGAAACTCCAGAGCCGTCGTCGGTGATGGAGCCGGACAACGTGCCGTGACTGTCACTGCGCCCCGGCTTCATCCAGTTGTGCATGAGCGTGAGGTCGCCGTTCTCGGAGAGCATCGCGAGGCGGTCGCCCGATGCCGTGACGTAGACGACGTTGTTGCGCACGTCGGCGCTCTCTTCGTTGGTGGAAAGACGCAGCAACGTCGTATTGCCAGACCGCGTCGAGACGATGGTGTTGTTGAAGAGGTGCAGCGTGCCCTTGCGGTAGTCGCCCTCGGTGCCCGAATCACCGCCGTAGTGGATGATCTGGCTGTTGCCGTCGCCCTCGTGCTCGACCAGCACATTGCCGTAGACGAAGGTCTCCCCGTAGGACGGGTGGCCCACGAGAACCGCGCTGTCCTCGGCGTCGACGAGGTCGAGCTGCCTATTGCCACTCTCGACCCAGTTGTGGCGCACGACCAGCCCCGCGGAGCGGTCCTTCAGGTTGTTCCCATCGCAGCCATCGCGAAGGGGGCCGTAGTGGTTGAACTGAAAGGTGATGTCGATGGCCGCCGTGTAGCTGTTGTGCTGGTAGGCGCTGCCGCTGATGCCATTGTCGTAGAGCGAGTTGGACTCGACGAGGATGTCGTGGGTCTCGCCGTCGAAGGACCCGATGAAGAGCCCGTTACCGCTGTCGTGGAGCGCGCAGTTGCGAATGGTGAGGAACTCGGCCTTCTCCACATAGATGGCGGCGGCGTTGTCCGAATAGGTGGCGCTCGACCCATCGGGGTTCGTGAAGTTGAAAGGGGCGCGCCCGGAGCGAATCTCGAGGCCCTCGATGATGATGTACCCGGGCAACGTATCCTCGGGCCGGTTCGAGCTGCCCACCTTGATGACGCCGCGAACCTCGTTCCGGAAGTCGAGCTCGGCGCGGGTGGTGGCGCCACGACCATCGATGACCGGCCGCTCGCCCCCCGGTCCTGCCACGCCTTGAATGGTGATCGGCGCAGCCTCGGTCCCCCGGCGACCGATGACCCACTTCTCGTTGTAGGGAGCCGCCCGCCAATGGATGCGCACCGTGTCCCCGGGCATCAGGCTCTCCCAGGGCACGTCGCCGATGGCCGCGTAGGACATCCCGTCCCCTACTTCGAAGACCTCGGCCCGGGCCAGAGGCGGCGCCGCCGCGAAGAGGCTCGAGAGCACCGCGAAGACGAAGAGCCCCGGGAGGATCGCAGAGAGAAAAGACCGAGGGTGGCGGTGGGTGGGCGGGTTCACGACGCCATTGAATCACGGCCACCACCCGAGGCGAAGCCAAGGCCGCACCGACCTCGAAATCCACTACCCTCGGACCCATGGCAGCGAAAAAGAAGCGAAAAGTCAGGGTCAAAGTTCGCGGGTACGAACCAGAAGACGCGAGGGCGGTCGCGGTGATCCTCGGGAGCCGCGGGGTCGTCGAGGAGACCATGCAGGTGCCACACCGACCGGTCTCCGAGGCCACCGGGCGCTTCGCGAAGCGCGACTCACGGAACCGCATCCTGGTCGCCGAGATGGACGGCGAGGTCACCGCCGTGGGCGGGCTTCGGCTGCATCGATCGCTGCGGGCCCGCCACGCCGCCAGCCTCTGGCTCGCGGTGGCGGACGACGTGCGGGGACGAGGGATCGGCGGCCTCGTCGTCGACGAACTCCTCGACCTCGGCGAGAAGTGGATGGGCGTTCTGCGCTTCGAGATCGCCGTCTTCGTCGACAACGAAGCGGCCATCAAGCTCTACCGGGAGCGCGGCTTCGAGATCGAAGGCGTGGTGCAAGCCGCTGCGCTCCGCGACGGGAAGCTCGTCGACAACTTGTCGATGGCGCGCGTCGCGGAGAGGCTTCCCTATCCTCGGATCACCGTCCGTGACGTCGCCCAGAAGATCCCGGCCCTGCTCGGGTCAGGGCCGGACCGGTCCAAGAACTGACCTCGAGGCTGGGTCAGGTGCCGGGTGGCGGCGGCGGCATCTTCTGTTCGATGAGCCACGCGTCCGAAGAGATGAACTCAACCGCGTCGTGGTCCTTACCGACGAGGTCCGGGTGATCGGTGATCACCCGCTTGGCGCCAGCCGCTTCGGCGGCGGCGACGAGGGCGTCTTCCCACGCGTCGGGACCGTGGTCCCCGGGGACCTCGATCATATTCACGAAGGTCTTGATCAGCTCCATCTGAGCTTTGACCGCGTCCTCCTTGAATTCGGGCAAGGTGATCAGCATGGCGGCAGCCCGGTCCAGGATCCAAGCAGAGGTCGAACCCTCTCCCTTGTGCTGGCCGAGAATTCGCTGAACGACCTGGTCCGGCGGCGACTGGGGGGCCACCGAGGCATTGACGTACACATCCGGTGCGAGGATTACATCCACGAGCATCACCTCCTGATGGGCACTGTGATCTTACGACCAGCCCGCGACGTCAAGGGTGAAGGCGTGGCACCTGGGCCCCGAGGGCGCTAGACCGCCCCGATGGTCCGCCTCGGCCAAGAGCATATCGGCGAACAAAACCGGCGCTTCGTCGTGATTCTCGACGATGACTCGGAGGTCGAGGCGGTGCTCTACCGGGGCGATACGCTCTGCATTTCGAGCCAAGTGGGCTGCGCCGTGGGGTGCCCCTTCTGCGCCTCCGGGGCCAACGGCCTGGCCCGGCCCCTGGCCTTCGAGGAGCTGACCGGGCAGGTCGAGGCGGTTCGCCAGGCGGGCCACGCCGTCCGGCGGGTGACCGTCTCGGGCGTCGGAGAGCCGCTTCACAACGCCGCCGCGGTCGAAGAATTCCTCGAATGGTGCCGTGATGGAGGCATCCGGCGCAGCCTCACGACCTCCGGAGGCCCGACCGAACGCCTCGTCCACTTCATGGTCCAGGCTCCCCACAATGGCCTCACCATCTCGGTTCACGCGGGGACCGAGGAGACCCATCGACGCCTCGTGCCCCACGGCCCGACCCTCGACGCGCTCTTCGGGGCCGTCGGCGAGGCCTATCCCCAGCTCGGCACGAGGCGCCGCAAGAAGACGGCCCTCGCCTACCTGATGATCGCCGGAGACAACGACACCGATGCCGAGCTCGACGCCTTCGCAGCTCGCGTCGCGCCGTTCCCCTTGGCGGTACACCTCTACGCGTTCAACCCTGTGCCGACGAGCACCTGCCGCCCCGTCACCCGTGGGCGCTACGAAGAGGCCTACGAGCGGCTGACGGGTCACGGGCTCCGGGTGCGCATGAGCAGCCAGGCGCGCATCGAAGCCAACGGTGGCTGCGGTACCCTCGTCGCCCTCGGAAAGCGGCGGCCAGGATAGGTCGAGGATAGGTCCAGGATAGTCCGAGGATAGGTCGAGGACCGAGCGCTCCCTGACCCGGTCAGGCGTCGGCGGTCAAGTGTCGGCGCCGGAAGCGACAGAAGACGAAATGTTGCACCGCCCCCCCAGGCGTTCGGTGTTCCTCGTCCCAGGTCTCGATCAGTTCGAAGGACTCACCGAGCTCGACGCCGAGCTCTTCGGGGGTGTAGCGCACGACCTCGAGACCGCTGCACTTCTCGGGGCCATCCGAGGCGAAGGTCGCGAGGATGGCATCCCCCCCGGGCATCAACGCCTCGAGTAGCGTGTCGCGATAACGCTCCCGGTCAGTGGGGTCGGTGAGGAAGTGAAACGCGGCGCGGTCGTGCCAAAGCCGGTAGCGCTCCGGAAGTTCGACGCCGATCACGTCGGCGCAGATCCACCGCACCTCGGCAGCGCGCTCACCGAGGCGGGCCCGAGCGTGGTCGAGGGCGGCCTCCGAGATGTCGAGGACCGTCATCTGGCGAAAGCCCCGATGCAGCAGATGATCGACGAGCAGGCACGCACCGCCGCCGATGTCGATGATGGGCTCGTCGGGACCCACGTCGGCATGATCGATCAGCTGGAGCGAGGAGTCCGGCGTATCCTGGTGCCAGCTGACCTCCGAGACGTCGCGGTCGGCGTATACGTTCTCCCAGTGCGTCCGGCGTTCGGTGCTTTGCGGCATGTCCCCAGATGTAGGCGCGCATACTGCGTCGTCAAAGGCGACACGACTCCCCGCACCAACGATCCCTGGGATCTGATGAATGGCCCTGGGCACTGCGGACATTTGAGCCTATAGACTGTGAACTGCAGACCGCACCTCGGTACTTACTCAAAGATCATGTACCGCTTCATTCACAAGCCCGATCATCACCTCTTCGTCTGCGCGCTCTACGGCGGCGGCAAGCCCGCCGAAGACTTCGCGACGCACTTCCGGGAGCTGCGAAAAGCAGGCCTCGCCGCAGGCCAGAACCGGCTCACGGTCGTCGTACTCCTGCGCCCGGGGCACCCCCTCCCGCCCCCCAGCGCTCGGTCCGAGGTGGCGGCGCTCATGTCGTCTGGTGATGTGCTCGCGGACATCGCCGTGATCTCGACGAACCCCGTGGTTCGAGGCGTTCTGACCGCCGTTTCCTGGGTGAAGTCGGGAGACATGGTCACATTCCGCATGTTTCCCACGTGGGCCCACGCGAGCCCGTGGCTGGAAGAACGCCGAGGGGGCCCCCTCGGGCCCGCCGACCAGCTCATCACCGAGCTGATGCACAAGCCGGCCATGAGCGCCTGATTCGGCCCCCAAGCAACAAGAACGGACCGTCCCCAGACCGGGACGTCCCCCCATGCATTTGATTTCGGTGCATCGCCAAGTCGTGCGATCTTCCGGCCCGTGAGCGGGGAAGCAGACGGGATGGAGGCGGGGGCGACGATGGGCTCGGGCGAAACGCCGGGGCGCTTCGGGACCTTCGGCGGTGTGTTCACGCCGTCGATCCTCACGATCCTCGGCGTCGTCATGTACATGCTCATGGGCAAGGTCACGGGCCTGGTGGGCCTGGGCTGGTGCCTTGGGATCGTGGTGGTCTCCCACCTCATCACCCTGTCCACGGGCCTGTCGATCTCATCCATCGCGACGAACCGCACGGTGGGCGCCGGCGGGGCCTACTTCATGATCAGCCGCTCCCTCGGTGCCGCCGCCGGTGCCGCCATCGGCCTGCCCCTCTTCTTCGCCCAAGCGCTCTCGGTCACCTTCTACGTCGTCGGCTTTGTCGAGTCCCTGCGCCAGATCTTCCCGTTCATCGACGGGTGGACGGCTATTGGCATCGGCACGCTCACCAACGTGTTCTTGACCGGGCTTTCGCTGAAGAGCGCCGAGCTCGCCATCAAGGCCCAGTACTTCGTCATGGCCGCGATCGGCATCTCGCTGGTCGGCTTCGTCGCGGGACCCTTCTTCGCCGAGGGCGTCGTCCCGATGTCGAGCCCGATCGAGTGGGACAACCCCGACGGACCGCCGGTCTCCACGGTCTTCGCCATCTTCTTCCCGGCGGTCACCGGGATCATGGCGGGGGTCGGCATGAGCGGGGACCTCAAGGATGCGCGCACGTCTCTGCCCCGGGGCACCCTCGCGGCTATCGCAGTCGGCTTCGTCGTCTACATGACGTTCCCCATCTGGCTCGCCATGCACAAGACCAACGACCAGCTGGTCAACGAGCTCGACTCGGTCTTTCAGATCGCTGGCATCTTCGCGGCGTCGATCTACGCCGGCGTCTGGGGCGCCACTCTATCGAGCGCCCTCGGATCGATCCTCACGGCGCCCCGGACGCTGCAGGCCCTCGCCATGGACGGCCTCGCCCCGCGCTTCCTGGGCAAGGGATTTGGGCCTCAGAACGAGCCCCGGGCCGCCCTCTTCCTGACCTTCATCCTGGCCCAGACGGGGATCTTCCTCGGGTCCCTCGAGGTCATCGCGCCCATCCTCACCATGTTCTTCCTTGCCACCTACGGCGTGACCAACCTGGCCTGCGGCCTCGAGCGGTGGGCGGCGAGCCCGAGCTTCCGCCCGACCTTCAAGGTCCCCGCGGCGCTCAGCATCGGCGGCGCCCTCGCGTGTTTCTACGTGATGAGCATCATCGACATGGGCGCGATGGTGCTGGCTCTGGGGATCTGCGCCCTCATCTTCGTCATCGCCGAACGTCGAGCCCTCGGCACGACCTACGGTGACGCCCGCCACGGCATCTGGTCGGCGCTGGTCCGCAGCGCCCTCCATCGGCTCAGGCGGGTCGAATTTCACCCGCTCAACTGGCGCCCCAACCTCATCATCATGGGCGGCAATCCCAACAAGCGCGCCCACCTCCTGCACCTCGGCAACTCGATCGTCCAAGACCGGGGCATCGTCACCTACTTCCACTTGCTCAAGGGGTTGGTGGTGGACCAGGCCGACATCCGCCGGGAACTCTTCGAGACCTACGAGCCCAAGATCGCCGAGCGCTTCCCCAACGTCTTTTACCGAGTCGACATCGTCGACGACGTGTACAGGGGCGCGGTCTCGACCGCTCAGGGCTACGGCATCGGGAACTTCGAGGCGAACTCCGTGATGCTCGGGTGGCCGAAGAAAGAAGAACGCTCGGAGCCCTACGTCTCGATGCTACGCGATCTCACGCAGCTCGACCGCTCGCTCTTGCTGGTGAAATACGACGACGAACGACAGCTCGGTGAGGGCAAGGAAATCCACGTATGGTGGGGCGGTCTCGCAGGCAACGGCGGGCTCATGCTGCTCCTCGCATTCCTCCTGACGGCCCACTATCGATGGCGAAACGCGCGGATCACCGTGCTCACGGTGGTGAAGCGGGACGAAGACCGAGCCCGGGCCAAAACGAACTTGAAGAACCTGCTGGCTCAGGCGCGCCTCGAGGCCGAGACCCGAGTGATCCTCCGCCAGGGACGCAGCATCCCTGACATCATGTATGTCGAATCGGACCACGCGGACCTCGCCATCGTCGGTTTCGTCCTGCCCGACATGGACAAGTCCGCGGTGGGCTTCTTCGAGCGCATGAACACCATCCTCGATCGCCTTCCGACGACGCTCCTGGTGCACAGCGCGCGGAACTTCTCCGGCGAGCCGGTGCTCTTCGACCAGCCCACCAAGCCGGGCCTGGGCATCGCCCCCGACGGCCCCGCCGACAAGCCCGCCGAGAAGCCCGCCGAGGCCCCCACTCCTGCCCCGGCCGGTGCGACCGCCGTGCCGACCTTTTCCGACGCCGAAGCCTCACCACCCGAGGCCAGCACGTCGACTGCCAAGACCGACGCCGACGTCACGCTACCGGACTGAGAGCCTGCCCTCTGCATCACGCACTAGTCAGCTCACCTGGCGACGGCGACGCACGGCGGGCAAGGCCAACACCGGCAGCAGCACGAAGGCGAGCCACCACCACTCGAATGACGCCAGGCCGAGACCTTCGACGACGGTCGCGAGGGCCCCGACGATGAAGACGCCGCCGATCAGATAGTAGGCGATCACGCCGGAACGCCATCCGAAGGAGAGGCTGCGTCCTCCGGCGATGGTCATCGCGAGGGACCAGAGCACGAGGCGTCCATCGGCGTAGAGGCCCCCGGCGCCGAGGAAGGCCCACATGGCGAGGCGCATCCAGAAGTCGAGGTTACCGCTGCTGGCCGGGGATGGCGCCTTGCCGCCGCCGAAGCGCTCGTAGAGGTAGCGGACGATGTCCCGGGACTCGCCCATGTAGCGATAGCCGCCCGCCTCCTCGATGCGGAGTACCGGCACCGTCTTGCGCCCCCGGGCCTCGACGATCTCGCGCTTGGCATCGGCGTCCGCGAGGATGTCTCGCTCGGCGATGACGAGCCCGAGGTCGCCGAGGGCCCCCCGGACACGCTCGCAATAGAAACAGCCGTTGTAGTGAAAGAGCGTGAGGTCGCGGGCGGATTCCGAGAGATTGGCGACAGCAGCCATACCTCTCCGATGCCAGAAGAGTGGGTTTCGTTACAAGGGTAAAGGAGCAGACCGGCCCCGGGGCCCCGCTCACACGGCCATTTGCCGATGCCGGGCGCATCTGTCAGAAGACGACCGTTTCCCGTAGGGGGGTCGAGGCGCTCAGGGGTACTGCGCCATCGATCTCGGGCCGAGCCGCCCTGCCCCACCGACCGATGTGAGTCACGAATGCTCTTTCCGACCCAAGACACTCTCCGCCTGCTCTCGATCTCCCTGCTCGCGATCGGCCTCCTCGGCACGAGCGCCGGTTGCTCGGAACGCGAAGGCGGCCCTGATGCAGCCTTCCCGGACACCGGGGCCGGAGACGGCGGCGGAGGCATGTGCGCCGATGGCACGCGCAACGGGACCGAAACGGCGATCGACTGCGGGGGGGACGCCTGCGGACCCTGCCCCGACGGGTCCGGTTGCGTACGGGCCACCGATTGCCTGAGCAACGCGTGCCGATCGGGGTTCTGCCTCGTCGCGAGCTGCACCGACGGAACGCTCAACGGTAGCGAGTCGGACATCGACTGCGGCGGGACCTGCACCGGCTGCCTCGGCGGCAAGGCGTGCGGCGCCGGCACCGATTGCCTGAGCAACGATTGCGTGGACGGGGCCTGCACGATGTCCAGCTGCGAAGACGGCGCCCTGACCAACGACGAGACCGACGTCGACTGCGGCGGCCCGGTCTGCCCCGACTGCGACGGCGGCGAGGGCTGCCTGGTCGATACCGACTGCATCAGCACCATCTGCAACCGCGGCACCTGCAGCTCGGCGAGCTGCACCGATCGGGTGCAGAACCAGGACGAGTCGTCGGTGGACTGCGGCGGCGCAGCGTGCGACGGCTGCCGCGACGGGTTCTCGTGCAGCACCGGTGCGGACTGCGCGAGCAACGCCTGCATGGGCGAGGTCTGTATCTCCTGCGTCGACGGAAGAATGAACGGCGACGAGACCGACGTCGATTGCGGCGGCGCGACCTGCGGCCCATGCAACGATGGCTCGATGTGTTCGGCCAACGCCGACTGCGTCGGCGATCGCTGCCTCGACGGGAGCTGCATCTCTTGCGGCGATGCCGTCATGAACGGCGACGAGACCGACGTAGACTGCGGCGGCGCGACCTGCGGCGGCTGCGCCGACACCAAGATGTGCGTCGCCGATACGGATTGCACCGGCATGCTTTGCGTCGGCGGGAGCTGCATCTCTTGCACGGACAGCATCATGAACGGTGCCGAGACTGACGTAGACTGCGGCGGCACCCTCTGCGGCGGCTGTGCCACCGGCGAGATGTGCGTCGCTCCGACGGACTGCCTCAACAGCATCTGCACCAGCGGCGCCTGCGTCGCGCCGGCGTGTGACGACGTGGTGATGAACCAGGACGAGAGCGACGTCGACTGCGGCGGCGCGACTTGTGATGGCTGCACGCCCGGCGACACGTGCACCGCGGGCTCCGACTGCGCCTCCGGCGTATGCGACGCCGGCGTATGCGTCGCGCCCACCTGCACCGACGGGGTCACCAACGGCGGCGAGACCGACCGCGACTGCGGCGGCAGCACCGCCTGTCCGCGGTGCCCGGACTTCCGGCTCTGCGATGGACCGAGTGACTGCACCAGCGCCGAGTGCACCACGGGTGTGTGCGGCGATGTCGGCTGCATACCCTTCCGCGACGCCGCGGGGGACCCCATCGTCGACACCTTCGGGTACTTCGGCTGCAGCCTTCCCCTCACCCCGGCCACCCTCCCGTGCCCAGACATCTCGACGACGGGGACCTCGACGACCCTCGGCGACGACGGCGAACTCGAGCTGCCCCTCGGTTTCAGCTTCGACTATTACGGCACGGCCCGGACGATGGTGACCCTCTCCTCGAACGGGGCCCTCGCCTTCGATACGACCTCGGTCACCTTCTCGAATGCGTGCTTCCCGCGCACCACGTCGCCCGAGGAACTCATCGCCGTTTTCTGGGACGACCTCGACCCCGGCAACCCCGGCAGCAACGTCTGGTACGAGACCGTCGGCACGGCCCCGAACCGCCGCTTCGTCGTGCGCTGGGACACCGAGCACTTCTCGACCAGCCCCGATCGCGCCGTCGTCACGGTCGTCCTCGAAGAGGGCACCAACGACATCAAGGCCTGCTACCACGACACCAACTTCGGGGACGCGAGCTACGACGATGGCGTGACCGCGACCGCGGGCATCAACGGCGACGCCGGCATGTCGTCACTGCAGTTCAGCTGCAACACCGCGACCCTGACGGATGGCCTCTACCTCCAGTACTTCCACCCCTAGCGCCAAGGGCGCCCACTCACGCCATTCGCCTCCGGTCCCAATCCCGGCTCCGGTCGACTGGCGTCGCCCTTTCGCCTTCTTGGGACCGGCTTACGTCCTCGGGGCTGACCTCGAAATACCTTTGGTATTCCTTCGGCCCGCCCCTGTGGGGGCGCTCGGCGACTGACGCAAGTGGACGCCCTTGGCCCCACTGAGCGCGCCGAGGATTTGGGGACGCGTGGTTGCTTAATTGTCTTA
>QMMC01000012.1 GCA_003647065.1 Deltaproteobacteria bacterium
AGCCATTGGGCAACTGCTCGCCGCCCCCCGACGCCACTGCAGCCCCGATGGCAATGCCGCCGCCAACCACCACCGCGATCGCGGTCCAGAACCACCACTTGACGTAGATCGGGTCGTTGTCTTCGATCTCGGGGCCCAGGTCGGGCGCCGCAACCACACCGGAGAGGTCGACCCCGTCGTAGAGCTCCGCGATCAGCTCTTCGGCTTCGATGAGCCCCTCTTCGCCGCGACTCACCGTCACCTCCAGCTCCGAAAGCAGGTGTCGAGTCCTGAGATCGTAGAGATAGAGGTGCACCGCGAGACGATCATCGCCCGACGGCGTCACGACTCCGGCGACCACCTGGCGGACCATCAGGAGCGTCTTGACCCCCCCAATGGAAAGACCGGTCAGGGGCTCTCCGAGCTCCCCGGGCATGTCTTCGATCAACTGAGTGATCTGGAGCGCGCTCCTGCTCGTCTCGAGCACCACGTCGGCCGTCGCCTGGTACGAATCCTCGACCGTCACTCGGAGGATCTGCTTCTCGAAGCCGATGGCCTTGACGGTGAGGTAGTGGTCACCGACCAGGAGGCTCTCGGCCACCGCCGGAGACGCCCCGATGCTCCGACCATCGACGAAGACTTCGGCGCCGGGCGGGTCGGTGACGATTTCGACGGCGCCGCGGATGTTGCCGTCGATGAGGTCGGTCTGGACCTCATTGAAGAAATTCTCGAAGCGGGCCGGATATCGCTCGATGTCGTAGTAGAAATGCTCGCGGAAGATGACCACCCGCTGGAACGTCGCGCGACAATCCTCGCGACGACCGCGCTGCAAACACTGCGCGACCCCGAGCAGGGTGTAGACGTCGGCGAGCATCGAACGCTTGACGTCGATGAGGTTGTCCTCGAAGAGCTCGAGGGCGGCCGCGGCCTGGGCCTCTGCCTGTCGTGCCTGCCCGTCCGCGAGGAGCTGCGCGATGGCATTCGGCTCTTCCTGGATCGCCGCATAGACTTCGTCGGATTGCTGGTGATCCGTGAGGATGTCGGCCGGGTGCTCGTCATCGAGGCGCTCGATGTTCCGGAGCCCTCGCCGCATCCCCGCAGTGAGCATGGTCTCGTCTGCACGCTCGGCCCCGTCCTGGCCGATGAGGATGATCGCAACCTTGATCTCCTCGGCCTCGTCTCCGGCGCCCTGGGCCGCCGCCTGCGGGGCGAGGGCCAACGGAAGAAGCAGGGAGAGGAGCGAGAGGAGAAACCCAGATGCGGTTCGTATGAAAGCGTTCTGCATCGCGCTCAGAAAGTCAGGATGACCTGGCCGCCGGGGTCCTGGCCGAGGTCCTGCCCCCCGGACCCACTTGCTGCAGCGATGATACCCGCGGTCACACCGCCGATCACCACGACCCCCACGATGGTCCAGAACCACCACGTCTCGTAGAAAGCCGGCCCGTCTTCACCGCCTCCACGGATGGGCGTCGAGCCCCCCCCCTGGGCGGGAATGCGCTCGTCGTCGCTCGCCGCAGCGGCCTCCGAAAGGCCCACCGCGAGCCCTTGGGAAATGAGCTGCTGAACCCCCGACTCGAGGGAGCCAAAGGCCGTAGCCACGGGCCCCGCGAGGGCCGGTGAGTGCTCGCCGGTGGCCACGTCGAACATCACGAAGCGCAGCCGAACCTGGTCGTCGCTGTCTGCAGAGACCTGAATGACGCCGATGTGATCGACCTCGAGGGCCTCGGCGATCTGGTGGAGGGCGTCGCCGTCCTCCAAGGTCTCGAGATCGTGGTCGCGGAGCCCGAGGGTGGCGTCCGCGAGCCCCGGGGTGCCATCGTTGTCCTCGAGGAAAGCGTTCACTTGTTCGTTCCCGCGGCGACGGGTGGTCTTGGCCTCGACGAAGGGCGTGGCCCCGGGGCGGGTGACGCGGACGACGTGGCGCCCCGCGGCGAGGGCGTCCACCGTCATCGGGGTTCGCCCGCGGGCAACGTAGTCGACGTAGACGATCGCGCCGCTCGGCTCACTCTCGACCGTGATGGAGGTCTGCGGATTCCGGGCGTCCCGGGGCGCCGCGCGTTCGTACTCTTGGATGATGTCGGGGTTGAAGAGGTTGGCGTCGGGCTCGAGGTACGGCATCTGCACGTGCAGGCGCGCGAAGATTCGACTCGCGCCCCGGTTTTGCCCCTCGAAAACGAGAGACGCACCGAGGAAGAGCAAGGCTTCGCCGAGGTCCGAGGGGTCTTCGAGGGCCGCCGCAGAAGCGTCGAAGTCTTCGACCGCGGAGCGCAGTTGGGCGATGGCCTCGGGGAGTTCGAGGTTCAGGTAGTGCTGACGGCCGGTTTCGAGTTTTTCGCGGGCCGCCGCGAGGTGCTCATAGGTGTAGTCGCTGTAGCCGAGGAAGTGCCGATCCGCTCCGGCCCAGTCGACGCCGCTCAACGAACGCAGCGAGGCTCGCGCCGCCGCGCCGACTCGCGCCGCGACGGGCTCGAGTTCGGGGCTGTCGGGGACGGCGAGCACATAGGCGCGTACCGTCTCGTCCTGGGCTGACGCCGGGGCCGCTGACGCGAGCGCGCCCACGAAGGCCAGGAAAGCCGCGGTGGAGAGGATGAGGGTTGTTGATGCTTGCCGGTCAGCCGCCACTTAACAAGTCCTGGGTAAGCGCAGACAGTGCTGGATCATCGGCTAGCGCACTTCGCAGATGAGCCTCGAGCTCGGCCCGCTGAGCCGGCGGTAGCGCCGCCGCGGTGGGGCTCTCGAGGGCACGAGAGACCAGGCGGTCGACCACCTGATCTACGCTCACGCGCCCCGCGACGGCATCCGCCGCAAGGGCCTCGATCGCGTCCGGCGCCATCGCCGACTTCGCTGGTCCTACCGCATCGGGCGCGGCGACCTCTTCGAGAACTTTCTGAAAGGCCTCGGACGACTCCCCGGTCCGGGGAGCATCGCCCTCTCCGACGGATCCAGCGGACCCCGGAGGAGGAGTTCCCGGCGGACTGCCGGGAGGTTTGATGGAAGAACTCATCGTCGACCTCCGCGGAGGGTATCCAGATAGAGAAGGCCGCCGCAAGGTAGCGGAGCCGGGGAGACCCCCAGCTCAGCGAATGTTGTTGATGCTGTTCTTGGCGGTCTCATGGCGCGCCTTCAGCACGTTGGAGAGGGTGGTGAACCGGCGATTCTCGGACTGCATCTGCTGCTGGAGCTCCAGAAACGCCATGTTGTCCTGCATGATCGCCGACTGGCCGCCCATGCCGGCGAGGGCACCGGGGCCCCCGGCGCCCACAGCGCCCGCCGATACGGCCGACCCCGCCTGGGCGGTCGCCGTCGAACGGGCCCCGCGGACCGCGGCGGAAACCACCCCGCCCCCCGGAACGAAGGAACTGGCCGCCTCGACCCCATCCAGCAGGACTCCGGCCGAGACCTCGAGGGCTTCCTCGAAGCGGCGAGCGGTGCCCGGACCGGTGGCGCGAACGCCGGTGGACTCGACACGAACCGAGGACGAGGACTCGACGACGGGGACGGGGGCGGTAATTCGAAACGTGGTCACGGGCGGTCTCCTTTGTTTACGAAACGATCTGTGCCCGTTATCGGGAGCAACCCCCGGTCAGTTGCTCGATAACTTCGAAAATATACTCTCACCCTCATATGACGGGCCCCCGGGTTGACACCCCGCCACCCTGTTCCCTATAGATTCACACGGGATTTACGGTTCCTATCCGGTGACTGACCAAACAAACGACGAGAGCTGCTCTTCGGACGGGGGCCGCCCTTGCCTTCTGACAACCGGGGACATGGCGCGGCTCACCGAGAGCACCCTCCGGACCGTTCGATTCTATGAAGAAGCGGGGCTCCTCCGGCCGGCGAGCCGCAGCGACGGGGGCCATCGCATGTTCGACGAGCGCGAGCTCCTCAAACTCCAGCTCATCCTCGATCTCCGGGAGGCATGCCTCTCGCTTTCGGACATCAAAGAGCTCTTCGATCTGAAGAACACCTGCAAGAGCGCCGAAGAGGCCTCGGGGCTGATGTCCGCGATTTTGGGTCGCCAGATCGACGAAATGCAGACGAAAATCACCAAGTTGAGGCGATTGCGGGAAGAGTTGGCGTCGACGGTTTCGGTAATTCGTGAGTGCGAAGGCTGTCCATCCACGCAATTTCCCGGCAATTGCGGCGAATGCGAGATGCTCGAGAGGGCAGATCTGCCCCGCGCCGTGAAGCTTCTTTGGGGCTAACGACCAATCCGGGGCCGATTTCGGGGCGAATGTGATGAATGGCACCGTCCCGGGGCCGGAAACGCTTCACTCGAGGGCCGGCAGACCCTAGGTCGATTCTCAGTGCCGATCACGATTCCCACCGCCGAGGATCTTGCGCCGCTGACCCCGGAGGAGTTGGCAGCCGTTCCGATCTTTCCGTTGCCGCGGATGGTGTTCTTCCCGGGAACCGCCCTGCCCCTCCACCTCTTCGAGGCACGGTACCGGGAGATGATTCGCGACTGCATCACCGTGGGCCCGGCGGCGATGGCCGTGGCGCTGCTCGAGCCGGGATGGGAGGAGGACTACGAGGGGGAACCCCCGATCGCGAGGGTCAGCGGAGTGGGCCGCATCGTCTGGCACGAGGAGATGCCGGACGGTCGGTACAATATCGTGCTGGTGGGCACGGGCCGAGCCCTCCTCGCACCGCTCCCGATGGACGGACGCTCTTATCGCCGCGGCGCGGCCACCCTCCTCGCCGAGGTGGGCTGCGCCCGGGATGCGGTGACGGGCACCCTCCTGGGCTGCGCCTCGGCCCTCACCACCCTCCTGCGGGCAACGGATCCAGACTTTCAGTTGCACCTGCCGCCCGAGGCCTCCCCGGGGCGCATCGCCGACATCGTGGCCGACCGGCTGATTCCCGACGTCGCCCGCCGCCAAGAAATCCTCGAGACCCTCGACGTCGCGAAGCGAATTGACCTGGTGACGGACGCGGTCAGCGGAGCCCTGGCGGACCTGGCCCCCGCCCGCAGCGGCGGTTCGACGCACTGAGCGAAAGCTATCGCGCCCCGGAGCGGTCGGCGCCCGCGGAGACTATTCCGCGTCGAGCTCTACGAGGTCGTGACGCCCGTCGTCCTCGAGGTGGTCGAGGTGGTGACCCATACGGGCCCGCTTCGTCTCGAGGTAGTGCCGATTGTTTTCGTTCGGCGGGGCGTGGTGGTTCTCTCGACGCGTGACCTTGACCCCATCGTCGACGAGGGCGTCGACTTTGGCCGGGTTGTTGGTCATCAAGACGACCGAAGCGACCCCGAGGTCGTCGAGCATCTTCGTGGCGATGCCATAGCTCCGGAGGTCCGGCTCGAAGCCGAGCATGGTGTTCGCGTCGACGGTGTCTGCGCCCCGGCTCTGAAGATCGTAGGCGTGAATCTTGTTGCCTAGGCCGATGCCGCGGCCTTCTTGCCGGAGATAGAGCACGACTCCGACCCCGCGTTCGGCGATGCGCCGGAAGCCCATGTCGAGTTGCTCCCGGCAATCGCACTTGAGTGAGTGGAACACTTCGCCGGTGAGACACTCGCTGTGCACGCGGGTGAGCACGTCGTGGGCGCCGCGGATGTCCCCCTTGACCATGGCGCAATGTTCGGCGCCGGTCTCAGCCTCACGGTAGACGACCACCTTGAAGATGCCGTACTCAGTGGGAAGCTCTGCCTCGCTGTAGCGAGTGAAGCGGGGCGAGATTTGAGGAGCGGGGTTCATGAGCGACGTTCCGGTCAGACTCGAGTCGGAGAAATGTAGGGGCCCCCGGTCCTGCGTCAAGGACTGCGTCCTGTGAGCCTCAGCGATCAGCTCCG
Organism: Deltaproteobacteria bacterium; assembly: GCA_003647065.1. Classification (GTDB taxonomy): domain Bacteria; phylum Myxococcota_A; class Polyangia; order Polyangiales; family B10-G4; genus B10-G4. The sequence continues at coordinate 5,774 of QMMC01000012.1, forward strand.
AGCCCTCCTCCGGCGCATTTCCCGCGCCGACGGGCCCGAACCCCCGAGAAAGCCGGGACCCACCCCGAAGACCGGGGAAGCCCGGTCGCGGCAGACCGATACCGCCCCGGGCCCCCGAGATGCAGCCATTCTGGCCGCCTCGGCTCGCTGCACCGCCTGCGGCCTCTGCGACGTGGCTTTCGATGCCTACGAGCTCACCGAACGCCCGACATTTCGCGGGCCGAGTGAGCTGGCTCTCAGCTATGCCCGGCGCCCGACCGAGCATTCGGCCGCAAAGCGCTACATCGCCAGCTTGCGCCGGGGCGACCTCACGGCCCTGGCTAGGATATGCCCGGTCGGAGTGCCCTTCCCGGAGCTCGCCGACGCCATCGACCGCCTAGCCGACGCGAGCGCCCTCGAGGCCCCCCCTCGGGAGACGGAGCGGGCCCGCCACGACCCGGGATGACCTGAGGGTTCAGCATCGGATATAACGGCGGGGTGCGTGCCGCGTCCGAGGCTCTTGCCGCCGATCTCTCGCCCCTCGTCGGGGGTCGGGCGTCTGTCGACGTAGCGGACCGCGTCGCCTACGCCCGGGACCTCTGGCCACGACAGCAGATCGTCACTCGGAGCGGGGTCGCCGCACCGGCGCCGCCCGCGGTCATCGTCTGGCCGGAGTCATCCGCCGAGGTCGCCGCCGTCGTGGACTACGCCCGGGAGCGCGCGATTCCCGTCGTGCCCTACGGTGCCGGGAGCGGGGTGTGCGGAGGTATCCTGCCGACCCCGGAAACGATCCTCATCGACGTCAAGCGCATGCGTCGCATCCTCGCCGTCGATGACGATCACCTCACGGTCCGAGCCGAAGCCGGCATCATCGGCCAGCACCTAGAAGACGGACTCGCCGCCCGCGGCTACACGCTGGGTCATTTCCCGTCGTCGATCCATTGTTCGACCCTCGGGGGATGGCTCGCCGCCCGATCTGCGGGGCAATGCTCGGGCCGCTACGGAAAGATCGAGGACATGATCGTCGCCCTGACTGCGGTCGATGGCAACGGTCGCGTCCTCTGCGCGGACCTCGACCGAGGCCTGGACCCGGCGCTGATCCCCCTCATCGTGGGGAGCGAGGGCATCCTCGCGATCATCACCGAGGCCACTCTACGAATCTCCCCCGCACCCTCATCACGCCGATTTGCGTCATTCCTGTTCGACACGACCGAGGCCGGTCTCGAGGTGATGCGCAAGATCTACCAGGCCGGTCTCCGCCCAGCCGTCTCGCGCCTCTACGACCCCTTCGACACGATGATGGCCCGACGGGGCGGAGTGAAGGGCGTCGAGGCCGAAGAGGCCAAAGAAGAGCCGTGGGCAGACGCGGACAGCAACCCCGTGCCCCACCACCCGGGACCGGGCAGTCAGCGCCCGGGCCTCGGCACCAGGATCCTGGCGCGGGCCCTCCGGCGCCCGGGTGCCCTCAACCGCTTGATCGACGCTGTGCCGGATCGGGTCTTCGGAGGAACCCTCATGGTGCTCGTCTGGGAAGACGACCCGGACGTGAGCGCCGTGGAGCTCGCCCTGGCCGCGGAGATCGCCGAGCAAGGCGGGGGGCGCGATTTGGGTGAGGCTCCCGCCCGTCGTTGGCTCGCCCACCGCCACAGCGTCAGCTACCGGCAAAGCCCGATGTACGCCGCGGGCGCCTTCGTCGACACGATGGAAGTCGCGTCGACCTGGTCGCGGCTCTTGCCGATGTACGAAGCAGTCCGGGGGGCCCTCGCGCCCCACGTATTCGTGATGGCGCACTTCAGCCACGCCTACCCCGACGGCGCGTCGATCTACTTCACCTTCGCGGGCTCGGCGCCGGACGACCAGACCACCCTCGAGGTCTACGACCGAACCTGGCGCGCAGCCCTCGAGGCGGTAGTCGCCGCCGGGGGCACGCTCTCTCATCACCACGGCGTCGGGCGCAGCAAGGCCCCGGCAATGCGCGCCGAACAAGGTATCGCCGTCGATGTCGTGCGCTCGCTGAAAGACGTCTTCGACCCCGCGGCCATCCTCAACCCCGGCGCCCTCATCGGAGCCCTCGACCCATCACGGATCTCGGAGCCCGGCCATGGCCCGTGATCGGCTCATCGAAGCCCTCGCCCAGGAATTCCCGGGTGCCCTCCAAGAAGCAGGTGGGCGGGCGCTCTTCCTACCCCACAGCGAGGACGAGCTTTCGGAGGCGCTGCGCATCGCGACGCGCATCGGCGCACCCTTGTCTGCGCCCGGTGGGGGCCACCGCGACGAGTCGGTGATCATCGACCTGCGCCGAATGGCCGACCTCCTCGCCTTCGACGCAACCTCTCACCTCGCCCACATCGAAGCGGGGTGCCCGGTGGCCGAGGTCGAGGCGACGCTCTTGGGTCGGGGCCTGACCCTAGGCCTCGCGTCGGCGCCGGAGGAACCCATTGGAACGTGGCTTGCCAACGGCGCCGCGGGCGCTCGAGACAGGAGCTCGGATCCCGTCGACCAGCTCGTCGCGGGCTTGTCCGCGGTCCTCGCCGACGGTCGGCGCTTGCACATTCGCCCGGCCCCCCGCCGCGCCGCCGGCCCCGATTTGATCGCCGCCTTCATCGGTGGCCGAGGGCGCCTCGGCGTAATCACCTCGGTTCATCTCGTCGCCCGGCCCGCGACCGACATCACCCCGGTAGCGTTTCACTTCGACGATCAGAATGACGCCGCCGCAGCGCTGGCGTGGATGCGTGGCCGGGGAGTACGGCCCGTGCGGAGCGAGATTCGGGTCGAAAATGACAGAGGAGCAATACTCGCGCTGCAACTCGACGGCCCAGAGCGCCTGCGCGCGGTGAAGTTGGCCGTCGCCCGACAGGTGGCCGACGAGCGCGGGGGCGTCCTGGTAGAAAATGCCCCGGCCCCGCGCGGCGCCGCCCCGATACCGCATTCCGAATCCATCGACGCCCTCGGAGCGGCCCTCGACCCCTCGCGCATCTTGGGCTGAGCTATCGGTCGCCGCCACGACTCGCGCGTCTGCCACTTTCGAGCTACCCCGGGGATGTGACCACGCTTCGAGACGAGCCTCGCCTCATCGCCCAGGAGCGTGGCCTCTGGGTCCTGCACAAGCCGAGCGGATACGCGGTTCATCGGACCGGTGACGAGAGCATCCCCGACCTGCAGCGATGGGCCCGAGCTGCGCTCGACGCCCCCGAGACGCTGTCTCCAATCCACCGACTGGATCGGGACACGTCGGGAGTGGTGCTCTTCGCGGCCGACGCCAAGATGCTGAGTGAGGGGGGCTCGTGGTTCGCCGAGGGATTGGTGAAGAAGCGATACGTGGCGCTCGTCCACGGGCGGGCGCGCAAGAAGGGGATCATCCGGCGCCCACTCCAAGATTCACGGCGCGGTCGACGCCTCCCTGCCGTCACCCGATACCGTTGCCTCGCTCTGTACGGCGCATGCAGCTACCTCGGAGTGCGCCCGGAGACGGGGCGACAGCACCAGATCCGAAAACACCTCACCGGCCTCGGACACCCCATCGTCGGAGACACTCGGTATCGCGCCAAGCGCGTTCGATCCGTCCCCGGCTTCCCGGGGCGGCTGTGGCTGCACGCCGGGGTCATCGAAGTGCCCGGAGGTCAGCGCTACGAGTCCCCGTTGCCGCCGGAGCTCGTGGCCCACTTGGAGCTTCTGAAGCAAGCTCAGGACGTAGATGCGCAGTCCTGAGGGAGCCCTCGGTCACGAAATTGCTTTTGCGGGCCAACGACGCATGCTGACGCCTTGAAGACCCTCGAACGCAGGCTCGGGCTGACTTCCGTCGTGGCCATCAGCATGGGCGCCATGCTCGGCAGCGGGCTCTTCGTCCTGCCAGGGCTCGCGACGGGCATGACCGGCCCCTCGGTGTGGCTCGCCTATCTGGTGGCGGGGCTCCTGGTCCTCCCGGCGGCGCTCTCGAAGGCAGAGCTCGGGACGGCGATGCCGACGTCGGGGGGAACCTACGTCTACATCGACCGCGCCTTCGGACCCTTCGCGGGTACCATCGCGGGGCTCGGTCTGTGGCTCTCCTTGTTGCTGAAGAGCGCCTTTGCTCTCGTCGGATTCGGCGCATACCTGACGGTCATCGTCGACATTCCTCTGGTGCCGACGGCCCTCGCCCTCCTGGTCGTCGTCACCGGTCTGAACGTCGTCGGCGTACGAAAGGTGGGGCGCGTCCAGATCGCGGTCGTCGTGCTCTCGATCATCGGCCTCGGGACCCTCGCGATCTGGGGGTCTTTTTCGTTTCGTTCCGACTACCTCACGCCGGCCTTCACGGACGGCACCACGGGCTTCATCGCAACGGTAGCGTTCGTCTACATATCGTTTGCGGGCGTGACCAAGGTCGCCGCCATCGCAGAAGAGGTGTCCAACCCCAACCGGAACCTGCCCCTCGGCATCCTGCTCTCCCTCGGGCTGGTCACCGTCCTCTACGTCGCGATCACCCTGGTCCTGGTCGCCAACGTTCCCGCCGCCGAGCTCGGGGACGACCTGCACCCCATCTACACCCTGGCCGAACGCATCGCTGGTCCGACCATGGGGCTGCTCGCTGCGATCCTCGGCGTGATCACCATGACGTCCATGGCGAACGCCGGGATCCTCGCGTCCTCGCGCTTCCCCTTCGCGATGAGCCGGGACCGGCTCCTGCCCCAACCTCTGTCCTGGGTCGAGCCCCGCTTCATGACCCCCATCGCGAGCATCGTCGCGACCGCCGCCGTGATGGCCGTGGCCATCCTTCTCTTCGACGTCGCCAAGATCGCCAAGATCGCTGGCTCCTTCATGATCGCCGCGTTCGTCGCCGAAAATGCGACCGTCATGTGGCTCCGGGAGAGCGACGCCCAGTGGTACAAGCCAGCCTTCCGGACGCCCTTCTACCCTTGGGTGCAGATCGCAGGGATCATCGGCGGCCTCGGCCTCCTGGGGATGATGGGGCTGCTGGCGCTCTACGCCATGGGCGCCATGACGCTCCTCGGCACGCTCCTCTACGTGGCCTATGGTCGTCGACGCGCCGACCGGGTCGGTCTCTATGGCCGCCTCGGGCCCCGCCAGGACCTGATCGCCGAGCTCGACCCCACGGGCCACGATTTACGCGCCGCCCTCCCCGGTGAAGCGGAGGTCGTCGTCGCGCTCCTCGGCGAGGAACGCAGCCCCGAGGCTCTGGTGGAGATGGGGGGCGCCCTCGCCATCGGCGGTAAGGTCGAGGTGGTGCACCTGACCGACGTGCCGGATCAAACCGCCCTCGAGGGGGTCGATGACGACCCGACGATTGAGTCTCTCGAGCGGCGGGTCGAGGCCCTCGGTGACGAGCGGGGCTTCGACATCGAGTTCGACGCCGCGGTGACCCATGACGTCCTGCGAACAGTCCACGAGGTCACCAACCGCGTGCACTGCCAATGGCTGGTCATGGAATGGCACGGCGAGAAGAGCTCTGGCATCTCGCTCTTCAATCCGCTCGGGTCGATGATCAATCACCTCACGGCCAATCTCGCCTTCTTCAAGGACGTCGGGATCCGCTACTTTCGAGAGATCTTGGTCGTGCCCGAGCCGGGCCCAAACGACGTGCTCGTCGCGACGACCGCCGACCACTTGGCAACGACCCTCGGCGCACGCCTCACGTTCGTACGCTACGTGCCGGAGCCGGCGAGCAACGTCACCAAAACGGCGACGCTCACCTACCTAGCGCAGCTCGGCGACCTCTGTGAGAGCAAACCAGAATTGCTCCTGGTACACGGACAAGAGCACGCCAAGGCGATAGCTGAGCTCACGGTGAGCTACGACCTCGTCGTCATCGGAGACCGCCCCGGCACGAACCTGCGAGAGAGGTTCTTTGGCAACGAGGTCGAGCGGATCACGGAGAAGGCTTCGTGCTCGGTCATTCGGCTGAAGACGCCGCGCACCATCACCAACGATTCGGTACCGCCGCCGCCGATCGCCGAGGGTGAAGCGGCGAGCGATGCGGCCGTCGACGACGACGCAGTCGATTAGGACCGGTCGTACGCGCGCGGCCGACGCTACGCCTTTTCGCGACCTAGGCCGCGTTCGGCCATCAACCGCGTCGGCGGCGCCGGGCCCAAGCGATCGCGGCGACGCAACCGAGCCACGCAGCGACGGGGGTGCTGTCGCGGCTCGTAGGCATCGCGCGGCAGCCGCACCCGCCGCTGACGTCTTCGTCGGGTCCCGAACCGGTGTCGACCCCGGAGTCGGTGCCCGGAGGCACACCCGTGTCCGGGGCCGGCGGCCCGGAGTCTCCCGGCGGAGACCCGGAGTCGACCCCCGAATCGGACGGCGGCGCACCCCCGTCGAGGATCGGCGGCGGTTCGTCGACTGTCGGGCCGATGTAGTTCCGGGCGATCACCACGTTGTCGAAGTCGACATACATGTCCCGGGGCGGAACCCAGCTGCCGCCGTAGTAGATGTCGAACCAGATGTTCTCTAGGTGCAGCCGCTCGACGTCGCGGAACTTCACGTCGGTCTTCTCGTAGACCATCACGCCATCGACCCACCCTCGGAGAACACCGTCGTTTTCACCGGGGGTGTTGTTCCGCACGTAGCACTCGATCTGATACCAGCGCCCGACCTCGAGGGCTCCACCGGGCCCGATGGGCCCCCCGGACCAGAACCAGTTGGCGCCATAGGTCCCCGTCATGTCGGCGTGATAGGCGTAATATCCAATCCTCGTGGCGCCGGTGTCGCGACCCGATTCGGGCTGCCAGAAGAGCATGCGAGCACTCCAGCCGTTCGTCCCGTCGGAAGGGCGTCCCCCCCAGCCGGCCGTGTCGTAGGTCGCCCCGAAACCTGGGAGCTTGCCGCCACCACCGCCGTCCGTCGTCCAGGTGGGGCCGAGGCGAATGGAATAGCGGAAATGCATCTCCGCCGGCGGGGCCATGCCCATGTCGACGAAGTCGTACTTGAAGCTCGTGCCGTAGTGCTCCCCCGCCGGGACCGACACCCGGAGGTGCGAAGAGCCCCCGAAGGCGCCGTCGGTCTCGATGGTCGTATTGCGCGGCGCCTCACTGCGGCCCCACGCGGTGTACCAATCGGCGGCCTCGAAGCCGTCGATGAGCACGATATCGGTCCGGCCTTCGAGGCCAGGCTCCTGGGCTGCGGCGGTGGCGCCGTGACTGACCAAAAGAGCAACCAAGAGAGCCAGCAACACTTCCATCGACAACTCGCGCATCGGGACGCTCCTCTCAGCGACCGGTGCCGCCAGAATCGGAGTTTACCCCACGACCAGAGGATCGGTCGCCTGAAGCTGGAGCCTCGCGCGGAGGCTTAGGAGGTGCGCATGCCCTGCTGCCGCAGCTGCTCCGCCTGGTGGTGACCGCGGAGGGCGTCGATGAGCTCGTCGAGCTCGCCCGAGAGCACGGACTCGAGCTTATGCAAGGTCAGGCCGATGCGGTGGTCGGTGACGCGGTTCTGCGGGTAGTTGTAGGTGCGGATCTTCTCGGACCGGTCACCCGAGCCGACCATGTTGCGGCGCTCGGCGCCGACGGTCTTGGCCTGCTCGGCGCGCTCCTTGTCGAGGAGGCGAGCGAGGAGGATCTTCATGGCCTTGCTCTTGTTCTTGATCTGCGAGCGCTCGTCCTGACACTGGACGACCAGGCCGGACGGAAAGTGGGTGAGGCGCACGGCGGAGTCGGTCCGGTTGACGTGCTGGCCCCCGGCCCCGGACGCCCGGTAGGTATCTACGCGCAGGTCCTCGGGGTCGATGGAGACTTCCACTTCGTCGGCCTCGGCGAGGACCGCGACGGTCGCCGTCGACGTATGGATGCGCCCCTGGGACTCGGTCGCCGGCACGCGCTGAACGCGGTGCACGCCGCCCTCGAAGCGCAGGCGCGAAAAAACGCGGGCGCCCTCGATGAGCAGGACGACCTCTTTGAGGCCCCCGGCCGACGCTTCGCTGGTGGACATGATCTCCACCTTCCAGCGTTGAGACTCGGCGTACCGCGTGTACATGCGCAGAAGGTCCGCGGCGAAGAGGGCCGCCTCTTCTCCCCCGGCCCCACCACGAATCTCGAGGATCGTATTGCGCTCGTCCGCGGGGTCTTGCGGTAGGAGCAGGAGCGAGAGCTTCTTTTCGATGACCCCGAGCTCGGCTTCGAGTTCGGGGATCTCATCCTGAACGAGCTCCCGGAGCTCCGGGTCGTCGAGCGCCTCGCGGTCTTCTTCGAGGCGCTTCTCGACGTCCCGGAAACGCGCGTACTCCTCGACGATCTCCGTGAGGTCCGCGCGCTCCTTCATCAGCGCCATGTAGCGCTTGGTGTCGTTGGCGACGTCCGGCTGGCACAGACGCTCCTCGAGCTCGGAGTGCCGAGCCGCGAGGTCGTCGAGCTTTGCGAGGGGGAGCATCGCCGTGCGCGTGGGGCCCTCCCGGGCCACCCGCGCTCAAACCTCAGGCGGAGGCTTCGGCTTTTGCCGCAGCCTCGGCCTCGGCCTTGGCGGCCTTGGCCTCGGTCCGGGCCTTGGCTTCTGCCTTGTGCGCATCGAGCTTCGCGTACTTCTTCTTGAAGCGCTCGACCCGGCCCGCGGTGTCCATGAGCTTCTGCTTGCCCGTGTAGAACGGGTGGCAGGCGCCGCAGATGTCGACGCCGTAGGAGCCCTTGGTGGACTTGGTTTCGTAGGAGTGCCCGCAAGCGCACTTGATCGTGGCGTCGGCGTACTCGGGATGGATTTCCGGCTTCATGGCTACCTTCTCGTCCCCTCCGTGGATAAGAGGGGGGGGCGGTATCTAGCGGATCACTCCGAGGGTGGCAAGCCCCTGTCCAAAGGACCGTCGAGGCCCCCGAAGTAGGCTAGGATCCCGGCGAAATCCGCCAAGTGCCCGAGGTTGCCCGTTTTTTGGCTAAATCTCCGGCTCTCGGCTAACAGAGGAGAAGAAGGCATGGGTCAGAAGCGCATCCAGTTGGTGGTCCGGGGACGGGTACAAGGCGTGTACTACCGGGCGACGGCGCAGCGGGAAGCGCGGGAACACGGCCTCACCGGCTGGGTGAAGAACCGCCCGGATGGCTCGGTCGAGCTGGTCGTCGAAGGCGAGGAAGACGACGTCAAAGACTTCCTCAACTGGGCCCAGGCCGGCCCGACGACCGCTCGCGTGGACAAGGTCGAAACCAAATGGCGAAGCTACACGGGCGAATACGCCGAGTTCCGAATCGTCTCCTGACGGCCTTGGCCTTCGCCCTGGGCATCGCTACGGCGGTAACCGGTGCATGGGCTCAAGACCATCCGGACGACTCGTCGGCCACCGGAACGGAGGCCGAGGCCGGAACGCGCGCGAGTGAACTCGAAGGGTGGGCCCGGGACCTCGCGAGCGACGACGACGGTGCGCGGCGACGCGCATGCATCGCCCTTTCGACCCTGGAGAGCGAGGCCCTGCCCGCCATCGAGGCTCGCGTCGCGTCCTTCGCCCGGCCTGCCTTCGACTCGGACGAGGCGTACCGAACGATCAACAAGTTCCGCCACGCCGTCGGAAGTCTGCGGGCCGACGAAAACGTCGACGTCATCCCCGGTCTGGCGACGCTCCTCGCCGAAGACCGCGCGCCGATGACGGTGGCCCTCGTCGAACGGCGCCTCCTCGCCCGGTCCCTCGTCGACATGGCCTCGATCGACGCCGCGACGGCCCTCGGTGACATCATCGCCACCGACCCCCGGGCGTGGCGATGGGAATGGCGCCGCATGGTCTGGCGCCTCGACAACCGGGCCCTGCCGATGCTCCTGACCCTCGAGAACCACAGCGACGGTGGGGTGCGACGGGGTGCGCGGTGGGGCATGCGGGAGATCGGCCTCACGAACCCGGGACGCGCGGTGCAGACCGACGACATGCGCCTCCTCGCGGAGCTCCTCCGCGCTTATGGGACCGTGCGCCAGATGGACGCCATGCGCGTCGTCGTCGGCTTCGTCACCCACGACCGCGCCCAGGTGAGGAACGCTGCCCGGTGGGCGACCGAGCGGTACGGGCGCAACGCGATTTGGCAGCTCCGCGAGGGTTACCGAAACCTCACCGGCTCGAGAGCCGACGAGAGCCTGGGTTGGGAAGCTACTGCAGCGGCGCTCTACCGCGCCCACGACGAGGCACGCCTCGCCCCGGTCCGCGACGTGCTCGAGGCCGGCCGCGCCGCCCTCGTCGCCGGCGATCTCGATACGATGCGCGCCAAATACGACGCGGTCCTCGCCGCGGCACCGGACCTGCCGCAACGAGGGGAGCTGGCGCCGGGGTACGCGGCCCTCGCGGCCCGAGCGGTGACGCGCGGCGAGGTGACCGAGGCCAGGCGCTTCTACCAGCGCGCCCTCCGCCTCGCCCCGAGTCATCAGAACGCCGCGCTCTGGCGTGCGGACCAGCGCTTCCTCGTCGCTGAACAACACCTCGCCGTTGGCGTGGCGGACCTCGGCGCCTACCGCGCGGTCCTCGTCGACGACCCGACCCACCGAGGCGCCCAGGCGTTCATCGCCGCAGCAAACGGAGAGGCCCCGGGAGCGCCTGGAGTCCCGGTGAAGCGGGTGGCCCTCGCCGGGGCGGCTCTGATGCTGCTCGCCGCCGCCGCGTACCTGTGGATGCAAAGGCGCGAGGAGGACGGGTTCGAAGCCGACGGCCTCCGGGACGACCAGGACGACTACGAGGACGACTACGGCGAGGAACTCCTCGACGTGAGTCCGGACACGCTGCCGGGCTGAACGCGGGCCCACAGATACGCGCTACACTCTCTGCGTGGACGGGCGCATGGGCAGGAGAACTCTCGGGATGTGGCCGGCCGCCTTCCTCCGCGGCGCGTGGGCAATCTCGGTCGTCGCCCTCATGGCCTTCTGCCTTCTGTCGGGCTGTAACGACGCCCCCCACGATACCGATGCGGGGACCGGAACGCGGACCAGCCCCATCCCCGAGGCCTGTTTGATCGGGGGAGAGGCACCCCAGTCCATTCCGGAGGCGATAGCGCGGATCAACGCGCTCCCGCGGCCGCTCTCGGTCTCGTGTTTGGTCGCGAGCCTGCCGCGGCCGCTATCGCTGGTAGCGACCGACAGCCCCTTCAGCGCTCAGCCGGGAGAGGGCGTCAAAAACCCGCGCATCTTCATCCTGAGCGAGGGGCTGGTGCTCTCGGTCGTCCCGACGGGTCGGGGGAGCCGGGTCCTCGAGTTCGCCGAGTGGGTGACGACGACCCGGACCATCAAGGGCGAAGTCCCGTTCCCCATCGAAGGCACGCTCCCGGAAGATGCGCCCTACGACATCCGCTTCGACGGGGGCGGGACGACCTGCAGCCTCTGCCACCGCAACGAGAGCCCCGCCGAGGGCCGCCCCGGAGCGTTCGTCTCCGACGCGATGCGCCCCGCGAACGGCTACTACGCACCCATCCGAGACCTCTTCGCCGAACTGGATGAATGCGACTGGGACCGCGAAGCCGAACGCTGCGAATTCCTGAGCGCACTGCTCGACTTCGGGCCCGTCGAAGAGGTCACCTTCTCGAACGAAGTCGATACGTTCTTCTGACGATCGACGGGCGCGCTCCGTCTCACCACCGCGCACATGTGGGTGACTGGGCGATGCGTGCGTCGATGCAATCCCGAACTCGGCCGGTCGGGAACGCGCGCGGTGATGGGTAGCCTGCTACGCTACCTGCATGCGCAGCCCTTCGATTGTCTTGGCGGCGGCCGGAGCCGCCCTCGTCCTGCTCTTGAACGTAGCCCCCGCGGAGGCCGGCTACGACCGGAACTTCGAGGCGGGGAGCCTAGTCATCCCCATGGACCTCGCCTACCAGGACACGGGCATGTTTCAGGCCTACGGCCTCGTCTACCACCTGCTCCGCGAGGGCGTGCAGGTCTACTGGGTCATCGACGAGACCAAGACCTGGCACGCCGCCGCCTGTGACACCACGGGGGACGAGTGCACCTGGGACTGCGCCGAGGAAGGCTCCGGCGTGAAGTGCTCGTACCCCACCGGGAGCCCCGACTTTTTCGTCGGCGCGACGGTCCTCTGGGACGGCGAAGGAGCCGCGAGCGCAGGCGATACGATTACGAACCACGGTTACCGTGGCGGTCCCTTTGTCATCGATGCCGCGAACGCGGCGGCGGCGAAGGCCGTCATCGACGCCTGGAACGACCGGGACGCCTGGGCGGCAAACCCCTGGGCCGAGCGTTCGGAATTCTCGGTGGTCTCGGTCCACGAGGTCACCGCGTCCTTCAGCGGACACGTCGTCAAAGAGATGATCGCGGCGCCGACCATCGCGGTCTTCTCCGATGGCAACGAAGACATCGCGACGGGCTACCTGCGCGCCGCCGGCATTCCGCAGTCGAACGGCACCGAGTTCCCCGCCGACAAGTGCCGCGACCCCGGCGATTGCGGCCCCGGCACCGCGAACCCCGACATGCTCACCGTCGAGTCCATCATGGGCGACATGGGCACCTGCGAGGCGCCCAACATGGACCATCGCAACGGCGCCCTCTTCGCCGCCGACGGCACCCCGGCCTACTGCCAGATCATGAGCATGCACTGGGGCGTGAACGACCGGGAGACCGTCGAGTGCGACGGCGGCGCCTGCCCGGCGACCCAGGCCGAGTGTTCGGGCGAAACGTTCACCTACCACGGTCACGAGGTGGTGGCCGAGGTGCGGCAGTTCCTGACCTTCCCGACGCACTTCTTCGCCGAATGCCAGGCGGTGAACGCGTACGAGAACCAGGTCCCGAACCCCGCCTGGCCCTACCTCGACGACGACGCCCGGATGGGTCACTTCCTGACCACGACCGGCACTCCCCCGGACTGCCCCTGTGACGGCGCCACCGACGGCGGCGACTACGAGTGCGTCACTCTGGGGTGCGACGGCGGGACCCGGGACTGCTGCTTGCCCCGGAGCGACAAGGAAATCGGAGCGGGCTTCTTGATCGCCGACCAGCCCGACGAGAACACCCTCCAGACCCTCAACCCGCACATCCCCTACAACCAGATGGACGGCTACTACGGAACCGTCGGCGGGAGCGAGCCGGCCTACAACCTCAGCACCTTCCTCGGCTCGGCCTACAAAAACGACCTCGACGTCACCTTCATCACGGGTCCCGACGGCCCCGGTGACCAAGACGTGTGGATGACCGGCTTCGTCGACGGCGAATGCGACATCATCGGCTACGACGAGTTCGCGAGGCCCGGGGAATGCAACCTGGGCAAGGTGAGCTACCTCGGCGGCCATCGCTATTCGACCAATACGCCGATCAGCGGCAGCCGCGACAGCCAGGGCACCCGGCTCTTCTTGAACGCGCTCTTCGAGGCGGACTGCGTCACCGGCGGCGCGATCGGCCCCGAGCCCATCGACCCCAACGACCGAGACGGCGACGGAGTCGTCAACGCCGACGACCCCGCACCGGACGACCGTTTCGCCTGCGGCGACTCGGACATGGACGGATGCGACGATTGCTCCAGCGGCACGTTCAATACGGCCAACGATTGCAGTACCGGCGCCGATGGCGGTGGCGTCGATGGCGGCGGCATCGATAGTGGGACAGGCGGCGCGACCGACGACGGCGGCTGCGGCTGCCGCGCGGCCGGCACGGGCGACGGGGCCACGACCTTCGCGCTCTTTGCCCTGGTGGGCTTCTGGCTCATGCGCCGCAAGCGCCGGTGAAAGGCGCCGTGACCCGCTCTGGTCTCTTCCTCATCGCACTGGCCGCGTTGGGTGTCACGGGCATCGTGGGCTGCTCCCTCGACACCTCGGCGACGCCGCCGGTCGCCTCAGACTCGTCAGCCGATACGTCGACGGGTGATGCCGGTGATGCCGGCCCGCCCGACAGTGGTCCGATCGTCAGGATGGACGACTCCGGGATGACGGGGGACGCCGCCATCGACGGTGCGGTGGACTCGGGCACCCCGATGGACGCCGCAACCGACTCCAGCACCGCCGATACGTCCGTGATGGACTCGGCGGTCGCAGACACAGCGGTCGCAGACACGGCGGTCGCAGACACGGCGATCGCGGACACGGGAACCGATACGGGGCCGTTGGCCCCGTGCCGTGATCGGCCGGATGAATGCGTCGGCCTCTTCGGCGGCTTCTGCGACGCGAGCTCTGCCTGCGACGAGGGCGTGTGCTGCACGGACACCAACTGCGGCACAGCCGGAACCTGCACTCAAACGTGCTCGGGTGGGAGCCCGTGCCCCGAAGGCATGGGGTGCGAGCACGGCTACTGCTTCTTCACCTGCTCGTCGAGCGCTGACTGCTTCAGTACGATGACCTGCGAGCACGGCCTTACCATCTGCGAGTGGTGAACCGCGCCCGCCGCTAGTGTGGGGGCCGCTCGAGGGGCGCCCGCGACCGTTCACTGAAGGCGAGAAGGCGGCGAGGCGAAGGCGCCTCATGGTTCGTATATGAAAACGAACCACGCGATGCGCATCGCCGTCCTGCTCATCGGGGCCCTCTGGGGACCCGGCGCCGCCCTCGGCACCTCGGCGGGGCCGCTCTACGAAGGTGACCTCGAAACCCAGCTCGCCCACGCTCGAGGCGTCGCGCGGTGGGTCGACGAGCCCCTCTCGGAAGCCGACTTCGGGACCGGGTCACAGCGCTTCGACGGGGAGTGGCTTTTCGGAACCTATGTGATGGGAGCCATCGGCCACGGCCAGGTCGCCCTCGAACACCCCGAATACCGGGCCGAGGCCGGACGACGTATGGAGCGCGCAATCGATGCGGCGCTCACCCGGGAAGTTCGTGCTTTCGATCGCGCCGCCTGGGGTACGGACCCCGTCGATGACATCGGCACGCGCCGCGCCCACGTCGCGTACCTCGGATACCTCGACCTCGCCCTCGCCTTGCATCGGCAGGTGGACCCCGAGTCGAAGTTCATCGAGCTCGAAGAATCGATCACCCGGCACCTCGCAGGCCTCTTGGAACGCAGCGCCACCGGCCTCGTCGAGACCTACCCCGGGGAGGTCTATCCAGTGGACAACGCGGCGTTCATCGGGGCCCTCGGGGTCCATGACGCCGTAACCGGTGAGGACCATCGCACCCTCATCCGCCGCTTCCGGGCGGAACTCCGAGGGCGCTACATCTCCGCCGAGACGGGCCTGCTCTACCAGAGCGTAGCCCGGCGTGGCGGTCGCCCCGTCGACGCCGCCCGGGGCTCGGGCACGGCCCTCGCGACCTATTTCCTCGCTTACGCCGACCCTGAGCTCTCGGAGCAGCTCTGGTCCGCGATGCGCCGGGAACTCTACCGCCAGGGCCTCGGCTTCGGGGCGATGCGCGAGTACGCCCCGGGGCCCGGGGGACGGGGTGACATCGACTCGGGGCCGGTCGTCCTCGGCTTGGGCGTTTCGGCCACCGGCTTCGCCATCGGCGCCGCCCGGGCCCACGGCGACCGCGACGCCTACCGCAGCCTCTACGCCACGGCGGCGCTCTTCGGTGCACCGACCGATGCCGGCGGCCGAATGTCGTTTGCCCTCGGGGGGCCGATCGGCGACGCGATCATGTTCGCCATGCTGACGGCTCCTCGTGCGGTGGCTCGGGTGCGCTCATGAAGCGGTGGGTCGTACTGGGCCTCGTCGCCGTCTCCGGCCTCGTCCTCCACGAACTCTGGGCAGAAATGCTCGTCGCCGAGAACGCGGCGGCGACCCTGCTCTCGCGGGGGGCGGGGGCACGGTCCCTCGCCGGACTCGAGTCCGTCGAGGCCCTCGGCGCCGTGCTCTTCATCGCCTATCGGCTGGTGGCTCTTCCCCTCGCAGGGGCCCTCGCAGCTTTGATCGCCCTTCGGCTCTCGACCGCCGCCCGGGACCTGATACTTCACGCCCGCGAGAGGAGTCGCGCACTTCGTGCGCCGGCCGTGGGCAACACAAACCGTTGATGAAAACGGGGGAGGCGACCAGACGATGAGGGCGCCGTGGATTCGCGCTAAGCTAGCCTCGTGCGAAGACGAATGAACCCGAGAGCGTCCAGTATGCGGCGAGCCGCCGTGCTCGGTGCGGCCGCTCTCCTCACGAGCCTGACGGTCGCCTGTGACGGCCAGAGCGAAGGTCGACCGAGCCCCATCCCGGAGAGCTGTCTCATCGGCGGCGCGGCACCGCAGTCAATCCCCGACGCCATCGAGCGCATCAACTCACTCCCGCGCCCGCTTTCGATCTCCTGCTTCGTGGCGAGCCTGCCGCGACCGCTGTCGCTGGTGGCGACCAACAGCCCCTTCAGCGCCCAGCCGGCTGCGAGCAGCGAGAACCCGCGCATCTTCATCCTGACCGACGGCCTCGTTCTTTCCATCGTGCCCGCCGGGAGCGGCGCGCGGCTGCTCGAATTCGCCGAGTGGGTCTCGGACACCCGGACGATCAAGGGGGAGCTGCCCTTCCCGGTCGAAGAGACGCTCACCGAGGATGCGCCCTACGACGTCCTCTTCAACGACACACTCACCAACTGCGGTCTCTGTCACCGAAACGAGGACCCTGCTCCCGACCGGCGAGGGGCGTTCATTTCCGATGCGATGCGGCCCGAGCCAGACCACTACGCCGCGGTCGCGCCGCTCTTCGACGAACTCGAAAACTGCGACTGGGACAACGAGACCGAGCGCTGCGAAATCCTCAGCGCGCTCCTCGATTTCGGCCCCGTCGAAGAGGTCGCCTTCGCCGACGAGGTCGACACCTTCTTCGAGTAGACCGCCAGGGTCGTGTCATTCGGCGACGGGTTGTTGCGCTCGGCCCGCCCGCACCCTGTCGTGGAGCTTTCGGAGTTCGCCGCTCGCGTCCCCCGTGAATGGGTTGTCGTCGCGCAGCACGTGTCCGCCGAGGATCGAGGTGATCTGGCGCTTGATCTCCGGGGTCCTCCGATCGTCGAAGAATATGTCGATGAGTTCGCCCCGGTACCAGGACTCGATGAACGCCAGGAAGACGCCGACGGCTTTTCCGATTGGCGCGTCGTACTCATCATCCCATTCGACGGACTCTCCCCCGAGGGCACGGTCCACCAGCTTTGCGGCCAGCACGGCGGTTTCGAGGGCGAGGGTCACCCCTGAGGAAAAGACGGGGTCGAGGAAGTCCGTAGCGTTCCCCACGAGCGCCCAGCGGTCCCCGTGAAGGGCACTGACCTTCCGCGAATATCCGTGAATCGTGGTGGTCTTCGCGACCGGCACCGCCGAGCTCAAGCGCTCCCAGGCAGCCGGGTCCGACTGCATGTACGCCCAGAGCTTTTCCCTGTCGTTTCCCGGGAGCTTTGCCCAGTAATCGGGATCACACACCGACCCGACAGAGGTTCGGCCGTTGCTGAAGGGAATGATCCACAACCAGCCGTTGTCCGGATGCGAACAGATCCACACGTCCCCTTCGAGGTCTCCACTCGGCCTTCGGTCTCCTTCCACCTGGGTGTAGCAAGACACCCGCTGGGGCAGGGCCGGCTCGCGTTCGAGGTCGAGGAGCCGTGGTAGGACGCGGCCGTAGCCGCTGCAGTCGAGCACGAACTTCGCGTGCACCTCGTAACGACGGTCATTCTCTAGGTCGACGACCGAGGCGATGGCCCCGTCATCCCGAAAATCGACGCCGGTGACCTCCTGACCAAAACGGAGGTCGAGGCCCTTCGAACGAGCCTCCGTCGCCAACACCTGGTCGAAGTCCTCGCGCGGGACCTGAAGCGTCTCGGGGCGATCGCCTTCGAGGCCGTTCTCGAGACAGAAGCGCTCGCTCCGGCCCTCGTGAAGGAACACGGCGCCCTTCTTGACCATGTAGCCGCGCGCTCGAACGGCTTCGAGCATGCCGATTTCATCGAGCAGGGCATCGGTGCGGGGCAAGAGCGACTCCCCGATGACGTGTCGGGGAAACCAAGAGCGCTCGAGGCATATGGCTGACCGCCCACGGCTCGCGAGGAGGGCCCCTGCGGCGCTGCCGGCCGGGCCGGCGCCGATGATCAGGACATCTGTGTTGGTGGTCATCATGAGGTCGGTCGATCGGGGAACTTGTAGGTATGTGAGATCGGCGCGGGCCCGCCCGCAGGTACAGCGATCTTCACCGAAGCCAACTCGAGCAACTCCGAAAGGTCCCCTGCCTCGGGCCCCCAGACCCCGAGGGACCGCTCGAGGTCGCGAACGATCGCCGGGAGTTTCTTGACCCGATCGGGGCGCGGCAACGACTCGGCATCGACTCGCCCAGGATCGATGGAGATGTCCCATTCCGAGAGACCGATGCGCTCTGCGAGCTCGGCCGCGTTCCCTGATGTCACGCCTCTGAGAGCCATCATCAGGACCTCGCCGAGGAGCGCTTCAGTCTCCCCGAGATCCGCGCGAATGTCGGCCAGGGTCTGCTCCACGCTCCGGTCCTCTCTCAGCTCGAGGTGTTTGTCCGCGAGGATCGAGGGAAACATGGGCAGCGGGCAGAAGGCCCGACCCGGAGCCATCGTCACTTGCTTGAGCTCGGCCCATGCAACGAAGAGCCGTTGGGCCCATCGGTTGAGGGTGCTGTAGCGCTTGCCGATCTCGAGGACCTCCTCGAGACCCGCCGCGTCTTGCTTGTATGCCTTCCGGAAGAAGATGCGCGCCATGAAGGTCCAGTAGACGTAGAAGTCCCACCAGAGCTTGGCGCCGAGTACGTCGTGGTTCGAGAAGATGAGAGCGTTGTTGCCGAGCACCTCGCCCATGTCCGCGCCCCAGCCGAGGTAGAACTGGTTGAAGAGATCGGCTCGCTTCGGATCGTTTCGCCCTGTCTCGACCATCTCTCGGATGAGCTCGGCCGCGAGGCAGTTGGCGAGGCCGACGAAGTCGGACCCCGGGCTGTAGAACGGGTCGACGAATGCCCCGGCCTCGCCGACGCACGCCCAGCGCTCGCTCGAATAGACCTGCGCCGAGCCATGGGCGAAGTCATGCATCACCAGGAAGTCCTCGAACTCGATGGAATCGAGGTGCTGAGAGAGCTCCGGTTCATGCTCGCGAATCCAATCGCGAGCCTTCGCTGGCCGGTTGTAGTCGAGGAAGTCGTGGTGCTCGTGGTCGGTGACGATCCCGATGCTGGTGTGTCCCGTAGACATCGGGATGAGCCACACCCAATACCCGAGGCCCATCAGGTGCACGGTCGAGAGCCATCGCGTCCCGTCTACGTCACGGGTGTGCCAGCGCTCGTGGCTCTCGTCGACGAGCTGACCGACCTTGACGATCCCTTTCACGCGAAACCAGGCCGAGCTGTGTTTGATGCCGCTCTCACGAGCCAGTCCCAGCTTCCTCTGCAGAAGTCGGCGACGACCCATCGCGTCCACGACGAATCGCGCGTGCAGCGAACGTGCTTCCGCCCCAGTGCCGTCCGGACGCCGTTCGACGATCTCGACCTCGTGATCCGCGTCACCGGCGCCGAGGGTGACGTCCCGTACTGCGTATCCCTCGAGAAGGGTGACCCCATCCTCCTCGACCATGGCGCGCAGGTCGTTCTCGAACTTTCCTCGGTCGGTCTGGTAGGACGGAATGATCGGGGGCTCCGAGGGGCCAAACTCCGTGCGCTCGTGCAGCGGCGTGCCCTCCGGCCCGACGAAGAAGCGGAGGCCGTTCTTTCGCAGATGCTCCTCGTCGAGGTAGTCCTTCATCCCGAGGATCTCGGCGAAGTAGTGGGCGCCCATCTCGACACACGACTCGCCCACCTTGAGACAAGCCTCCGGCAGAGGTCGCCGCGTCGGTTCCACGACCGCGACGGACGCGGAAGGAACCTCGCGGGTGAGTTGGCGAGCGAGCGTGAGGCCGGCCAGGCCGCCTCCGCAAATCACGACGTCATACTTCTCGGTCATTGGATCCCCCACAGGCGTGTCGAGTCTGTCGGCGGTGCACGCCGAACGTGACGTCGGAATTAGTGCATCTCCGCGCGGCAACATTGATCGATATCAAAGTGCAGTGACCGCCGATGCGGGAAGCTCCCGCGCATCTACTTGGGTCGGCCTGTCATTTGTGCGACTCGATCTCGGAGGCACTGAAGATGACACGTTCTGTCGATGTCGCGATTATTGGTGGTGGCCTGGTGGGCAACTTGCTCGCCCGACAGCTCCGCCGCCACAGCCCGGAACTCTCCGTCGCATTGTTCGAGCGCGACACCGAGCGCACCTACAAGGTCGGAGAGTCCACCGTCGAAATCGCGGCGAACTACCTCTCGCGTAGGTTGGGGCTGTCGACCTATCTCTACCAGGAGCACCTGCCGAAGAACGGCCTCCGCTTCTTCTTCGACACCGAGGCCAAGGACGCTCCGCTGCACGAGATGAGCGAGATCGGCCTCGGCGGCATGCCGCCCTACCCGAGCTTCCAGTTCGATAGGGCTCGTCTCGAAAAGGACCTCCTCGAGATGAACGAGAAGGACGGCGTACACGTCGAGATCGGCGGGCGGGTCAAAGATCTCGACCTGGGCGAAGGCGGGGCCGCGCACACCTTCAGCGTCGCCGGCGACACGGAGACCGAATGGAAGGCCCGATGGGTCGTGGACGGCACCGGCCGGGCGGCGATGATTGCCCAGCTCAAGGGCCTCCGGATGCCCGAGCGAGACCACCGGATAGCTTCGGCGTGGGGACGCTTCAGCAACATCACGGACATCGACGATTGGTCCGCCCCCGACTGGCACGCGCGCGTCAACCACACGGCGCGCGGGCTGTCGACGAACCACTTTTGCTACAAGGGCTATTGGATCTGGTTCATCCCCCTTGGCCAGGGACTCACGTCGGTGGGGATCTGCGCGGAACGGGACTCCTGGGACAAGAGCTACCACGAGCCCGAGGGCATGGTCGCCAACCTACGGAAGCATCGCGCGATCGATCAGCTCATGGAGAACGCCGAGCTCGTAGACCACGGCGCGTTCTCCCAGCTCGCCTACCGAACCAAGCAGTTCTTCAGCGCAGATCGCTGGGCGGTCTTGGGCGAGGCCGCCGCGTTCCCGGACCCGTTCTACAGCCCCGGGTCTGACGTGATCGCCGTCGAGAACGACCTGACCGCGAGCCTCATCGCCCACGATACGAAAGGCGAGGACATCCGAGAGCGCGTGAAGGCTTACGACGACCTGATGCACTTCCGCTACGAGACGATCCTCCTCCTGACCCACAAGCAGTACTGCACGATGGGTAGCTTCGAGTTGCTGCGAGCGAAGGCCTTCTTCGACTGCGCCTGCTACTACAACCTGTGGTTCGATTCCTACGCCAAGGACGACCATCTGAACCTCAAGATCGTCCAGCGCATGCTGCGGCGTGGCGACTCCGTCTTGACCGTCATGCGGAACTTCCGCGACCTCTTCAGCAGCGCTGCGACCACGCTCCTGGAGCGAGGCGACTACTACCGACTCAACACCGGCGTGGGTCTGCATGATGCAATGGACGCATTCGGTCCGATCACCAACGTCGGCAGCAAACGGAGTCCGGTCGCGATCGACCGCCGAACCGAGGAGATCTTCAACCGAACGGCCGAGCTCGTTCACGGCATCCTCGACGACGGCTCGAAGTTCGAGAAGCGCCGCTTCATCGAGTTTGCCGAGCCGGGAGCCTTCGATCAGGCCCGAGTTTAGGCCGGCCTCCGCGCTCGAGTGAGGCGGCCCCGGGCCGCCGCGCAGCGCGAACACACAGAAAAGCCCGAGTCGTTTTGGCGACCCGGGCTTTTCGTTGGGTGAGCGCGCGAGGCGCCCGGCGATTAGACCTTACTCGTCGTCGTCACCGTCGTCGTCGCCATCGTCGGCGG
Source organism: Deltaproteobacteria bacterium (assembly GCA_003647065.1). Taxonomy (GTDB): domain Bacteria; phylum Myxococcota_A; class Polyangia; order Polyangiales; family B10-G4; genus B10-G4. The sequence goes on from QMMC01000012.1 coordinate 27,383, forward strand.
CGGCGGCGGCGTCTTCGTTGCCGAGGAGCTCGATGATGGCCATGGGCGCGTTGTCACCGCGGCGCCGAATCTTCTTGATGATCCGGGTGTAGCCGCCGCCCTTGCCCTCGGCGACGCGGTCCATGTACCGGGGAGCGATCTCGTGGAAGAGCTTGTGGATGAGATCCACCTCTTCGATCGTGCCATCGGAAACGGTCCGAGCCATGCGCTTCGGGAGGAAAGCCGCAACCCTCCGCTGAGCGGCGACGCGGCCGGCGACGACGCGCTGGCGCTCGTCGTCCTTCAGCTTACCGGTATCCGCCGTCAGGTCATCGCCGAGGCGCGTCGCCTTGGTGATGAGCCGCTCGACGACCCGTCGGAGTTCTTTTGCCTTCGCCTCGGTGGTCTCGATCTTCTCGTGGAGGATCAAGTTGCCCGCGAGGTTGCGGAACATCGCCCTCCGATGAGAGGTGTTCCGTCCGAACTTTCGGCCTGCCTTGTGATGTCGCATCGTTCTTCTCTGCCCGCTAATCGACGGGGCTTTTCACTTCAGGTAGTTGCCTGCTGCGTCTTCCAACGCTCGAGCATCTGCGGCCAGCTGTCGACCTTCATCCCGAGGCTCAGCCCCATGTCGGCCAGGATCTCTTTGATCTCCTTGAGCGACTTACGGCCGAAGTTCTTCGTCTTGAGCATCTCGGCTTCGGTCTTCTGGACCAGCTCGCCGATGATGTGAATGCTCGCGTTCTGCAGGCAGTTCGCGGAGCGTACGGAGAGCTCGAGCTCCTCGACCGAACGGAAGAGGTTCTCGTTGAGAGGCTCCTCCGTGGACTCGGTCTCGACGGGCTCTTCTTCTTCTTCGAAGTTGATGAAGACGTTGAGCTGCTCCTTGAGGATCTTGGAGGCAAAGGCGACCGCGTCGAGGGGCTTGACGGTGCCGTTGGTCCAGACCTCGAGGCTGAGCTTGTCGAAGTCGGTTTGCTGGCCGACACGAGCGTTGGTCACCGTGTAGTTGACCTTGCGGATCGGCGAGAAGAGCGCGTCGATGGGAATGGTCCCGATGGGCATCCCGGGCGTCTTGTTGCGGTCGGCCGAGACGTAGCCACGGCCGACGTTGACCGTGAGCTCCGCCACGAAACGCCCACCCTTGGACACCGAGCAGATGATGTGGTCCTTGTTGACGATATCGACCTGGTCGGAGCCCGTGATGTCACCGGCGGTGACGTCACAGGGGCCTTCCTTGTCGATCCGCATCGCGACCGTCTTGGTCGTGTGGGAGTGGAGGACGACCTCCTTGAGGTTGAGAACGATCTCGGTGAGGTCCTCGACCACGTCCGGAACGGACGTGAACTCGTGCAGCGCGCCGTCGACCTTGAGGGCGGTGATCGCCGCCCCTTGGAGGGACGAGAGCAGAACGCGGCGCAGCGAGTTCCCGAGGGTGAGGCCGAAGCCACGCTCGAGGGGCTCGGCGACGAATTTGCCGTAGTAGTCGGTGAGGGTTTCCTCGTCGACGGGGATGGTCTTCGGGCGGATGAGGTCCCGCCAGTTGCGCGCTACGAGCTGGTTCATGAGGTCTCCGTGAAAATCATTCGGTGGCGCCCTGCCGGGCGGCACGAACTAACGCGAGTAGAACTCGACGATGAGCTGTTCCGTGATGGGAAGCGTGATGGCTTCGCGATGGGGCAGGGTCTTCGCGACGCCCTTGAACTCACCCTTGTCGAGCTCGAGCCATTCCGGCACTCCGCGACGGTCGGCTCCCGCGAGGGACTCGACGATGCGCGTGTGGGTGCGGCTCTTCTCCTTCACGGAGATCTCGTCGCCAGCCTGAATCCGGTAGCTGGGGATGTTGACGATCTTCCCGTTCACCAGAATGTGACGGTGGAGAACCCGCTGCCGGGCTTCCGCGCGAGTCGAGGCGAAGCCGAGGCGATAGGTGACGCTGTCGAGGCGACGCTCGAGGAGCGAGAGGAAGTTCTCGCCGGTGACGCCCTTCTGGCGGTCGGCGTCGCTGAAGTAGCGCTTGAACTGCTTCTCGAGCATCCCGTAGATGCGGCGGACCTTCTGCTTTTCGCGCAGACGGATGCCGTATTCGGTGAACTTCATGCGCCGCTGGCCGTGCTGGCCGGGGGGATAGGGGCGCCTATCGAAGGAGCACTTGTCGGTGTAGCAACGCTCACCTTTGAGGAAGATCTTCATGCCTTCCCGGCGGCAAAGCTTACAAACCGGACCGTGATAACGAGCCATCTCGAAATACCTCTAATCTAAACGCGGCGACGCTTGGGCGGCCGGCAACCGTTGTGCGGAATGGGGGTGACGTCCCGGATGAGCGTGACGCGCATGCCGGCGTTGCCGAAGGCGCGGAGGGCGCTCTCGCGACCGGCACCGGGGCCTCGGACGAATACGGACACGGACGTGACGCCGTTATCCTGTGCCTTGCGGATCGCATCCTCAGCGGCGAGCTGGGCTGCAAAGGGCGTGCTCTTACGCGAGCCCTTGAATCCACGCGACCCGGAGCTGGACCAGGAAACAACGTTCCCGGCCATGTCCGTGATCGTGACGATCGTGTTGTTGAAGGTCGATCGGATGTGGGCGATGCCACTTCCGACGTTCTTTTTGACCTTCTTCTTCTTGCTAGTGCTTTTCGCTGGCTTGGCCATCGTACGGGTCCCCTATGACTACTTCCTACGACCAGCTGCACCGCGGCGGGGACCCTTACGGGTCCGGGCGTTGGTGTGCGTGCGCTGGCCGCGCGCGGGAAGCCCACGGCGATGCCGGAGACCTCGGTAGCACCCCAAATCCATGAGGCGCTTGATGTTCATGTTGATGTCGCGGCGAAGGTCGCCTTCAACAGTGAAGTTGTTGTCGAGGACTTCGCGGATCCGCTTGACCTCACCCTCGACCAGGTCGTCGGCGAGCTTGTCTTTGGGGATCTCTGCTTCCTCGCAGATGCGCTGCGCGATCTTCGGGCCAATGCCGTAGATGTACTGGAGCGAATGAATGACCTGCTTGCGGCCAGGAATGTCGACGCCTGCGATGCGGGGCATGACTCTCTATCCTTCTTCTCTCAACCCTGCCGCTGTTTGTGGCGGGGGTTTTCACAGATGACACGCACGACACCCTTGCGGCGGATGACCTTGCACTTGTCGCAAATCTTCTTGACTGAGGGTCGTACCTTCATCGTGCTTCTCTAACTCAATCGCTTCGTAATCCGGCCTCGGCTCGGGTCGAGGGGCGAAATCTCTATCGCCACTCTGTCGCCTGGGAGGAACTTCACGGTGACTCGCCTCGCCTGGGTGCTCACCGACGCCGTGACCATTTGTCCGTCGTCGGTCTTCACCCGGAAGAGGCCTCGGGGCTCAGCCGACTCGATGACTCCATCGAGCTGTCGTTGGCTCTGCCCACTCACGCTTCCGTTCTCCCTCAGCTGGTCCCAATCGCTGCCTTGATACGCTCCGTTACTTCGTCCAGTGAACCGACACCGTCCACCGCTGCCACCAACTCCTTCGCCTCGTAGTAGGGAAGGACCGGCAAAGTCTTGTTTTCGTAGCCCTTGTAGCGCTCTCGAACGACGTCCGGTGTGTCGTCTTTACGCTGCGCGAGCTCCCCCCCAAAGTCGACGGGGGGCGGATTGTACGTCAGGTGATAGACTTGTCCAGTCGAAGGGTCGGTCCTTCGTCCGGAGATGCGCTCGACCACCGTCTCGAGGGAAACCTCGATGGATACGACCTTGTCGACCTTCCGGCCGAGCTCCGTGAGGATGGAGTCCAGGAGCTCCGCCTGAGCCACCGTGCGCGGGTAACCATCGAAGATCGCGCCGTTTTTGGCGTCGTCTTGGCCCAGCCGCTTCTTGATGAGCTCGCCGACCATCTCGTCCGGGACCAGCAGGCCCTTCTCCATGTAGTCGGCGAACTTCTGGCCGAGATCGGAGCCGGACTTCTTTTCGGTCCGCATCATGTCCCCGGTGGAGATCTGGGGCACCTTCAGGAGGTCCGTCAGGCGAGCTGCCTGGGTCCCCTTGCCGGCGGCCGGCGGTCCGAAAAGAACGAGATCCATCGCTCAGGCCTTCCTTCCGCGGATGCGCGGCCCCTTGGGACCGGTCAACCCCTCGTAGTGGCGGGTGATGAGATGGGATTCGATCTGCTGGACGGTGTCGAGGGCAACGCCGACCACGATCATGAGGGAGGTACCACCGAGGTAGAAGGGCACGCGCCAACCAGCCTGCATGAGGTCCGGGATGGTGCAGACGACGGCGACGTAGAGCGCACCGCCGAAGGTGATGCGGGTCACGACGCGGTCGATGTAGTCGGCGGTGGCCTTGCCGGGGCGGATGCCCGGGATGAAGGCGTTCTGCTTCTTGAGGTTTTCCGCGACGTCGACCGGCTGGAATGTGACCGCCGTGTAGAAGAAGCAGAAGAAGATGATCATCGCCGCGAAGAGCGTGCTGTAGCTCCAGGTGCCAGGGACCAACTGCTGCTGGAGCCACTCCATGCCGGGCACGTTGTAGGTGCCCAGGGTCACCGGGAACATCATCAGGGACGACGCGAAGATGGGCGGAATGACGCCGCTCATGTTCACGCGCAGGGGCAGATGCGAAGTCTGTCCGCCGTACATCTTCCGACCAACCATGCGCTTGGCGTAGTGGATCGGCAGGCGACGCTGAGCCCGCTCGAAGAAGCAGATGACGCCAATGATGGCGACGCCGAGGCCGGTGACGATGAGCAGCGTAATCGGCTCCATCTGGCCAATGCTCACCATCTGCCCGGTCTGCACGAGGGCATCCGGGAGGTTCGCGACGATGCCCGCGAAGATGATGAGGCTGATTCCGTTGCCGATGCCGCGCTCGGTGATCTGCTCGCCGAGCCACATCAGGAAGCTGGTCCCCGTGGTGAGCGTGATCATCGTGAGGATGCGGAAATACCAGCCCGGGTCGGCGACGACGTCACCGTAAACCGAGCTCGCGTTGAGGCTCTCGAGATAGAGAGAGATTCCGAAGCTCTGAACGAGAGACAGGCCAACCGTTCCGTAGCGGGTGTACTGGTTGATCTTGCGCTGCCCCGCTTCGCCTTCTTTCTTCAGCTCTTCGAGTGGCTTGATGACCACGCCGAGGAGCGAGAAGATGATGCTCGCGGTGACGTACGGCATGATGCCGAGGGCGAAGATCGACAGCTGCTCGAGGGCACCGCCGGAGAAGAGGTTGAACATTCCGAGCAGACCGCCCTGAGAGGACACGATCTGCTGCATCACGTTCCGGTCGACACCGGGGGTCGTGACGAAGATACCAATCCGGTAAACCGCCAACATCCCCAAAGTGAAGAGGATGCGGCGCCGGAGTTCCGGGATCTTGGCGATGTTCGCGAAGGCGCTCATGCGTAGAAGGTCCTGACGGCTCTCTAGGGTCGGGCTGCTTGCTTACTTGGTGGGCGGTGCTGCCGCGTTCTTGCCGCGGTAGTACGTCCGGGAGGGATCTTCGAGGGCAACGGCTTTGCCGCCGGCCTTTTCGATCTTCTCGATGGCGCCCTTGCTGAACGCGTGGGCCTGAACGGTAAGCGCCCGGTCGATTTCACCGGTGCCGAGAACCTTCACGCCGTCAAAGCGACCCCGGACCAAGCCGGCCTCGCGAAGCGAGTCGACGGTCACCGTGGTGCCCGCGTCGAAGCGGCCGAGATCCGAAACGTTGAGCGTCGCGATCTTCTTGGAGAAGGGGTTATGAAAGCCGAACTTCGGGAGGCGCCGCTGGAGGGCGGTCTGACCACCTTCGAAGCCGAGTTTCTGGAAGTTGCCGGGGCTACGGGCCTTCTGGCCCTTTTGTCCCTTGCCGCTGGTCTTGCCGAGGCCGGAGCCGGGGCCGCGACCTTTGCGCTTCTTGCGGTGGACCGCACCCGCCGGCGGACGAAGCCGCGAGAGGATGGGCACGTCGTTCGCTTGTTCTGTGGATTCTTCAGACATCGACTTCCTCCACCGTAATCAGGTGAAGCACCTTCTTGACCATGCCGCGGAACTCCGGCGTATTCGCCACCACCACGGTTCGGTTCGGACCCCGGAGGCCGAGGCCCGTGAGGATTAGCTTCTGCTTGTTCGGACGGCCGATGCCGCTCCGGATCTGCGTGAGTTTGAGCTTGGCCTTCATGACTTACCTCAGGCGGTCGCCGATTCCTGCGTGATGGTCTTGCCGCGGCGAGCCGAAACCGACTCGGCCGAGTGCAGACCACGAAGCGCCGCCACCGTAGCGTGAACCACGTTGTGCGGGTTGGTGGTGCCGATGATCTTGGTGAGAATGTCGTGCAGACCCGCGGCCTCGACGACGGCGCGGACCGCGCCGCCGGCGATGACGCCGGTACCGGGGCTCGCCGGGCGGAGCATCACGTGCCCGGCCCCGACGCGACCGTCGATCTTGTGGGGGATGGTCGACCCGACCATCGGCACGCGGAACATGTTCTTGCGCGCGGCTTCGTTGCCCTTGCGGATGGCGTCGGGGACCTCGTTGGCCTTGCCGAGCCCCACACCAACGTGGCCCTTGCCATCACCAACCACCATCAGCGCAGAGAAGCTGAAGCGACGGCCGCCCTTCACTACCTTGGCGACGCGGTTGATGTGGATGACTCGCTCGGAGATGTCCTCGAGCGTGTTCGGGTCGATGATTTCGTCTTTACGCATGATCAAACCTTCGAGCTATCAGAAGCTCAAGCCGCCTTCGCGAGCACCTTCGGCGACTGCCTTGATGCGACCGTGATAGATGAATCCGTTCCGGTCGAAGATGACCTGGTCGATGCCCGCGGCCTTGCAGGCGGCGGCGACCGCCGTACCCACGGCCTTGGCGGCGTCGGTCTTGCTTCCGTCGGAGCTGTTGACGTCCTTCTGAAGCGTCGACGCCGCAGCGAGGGTCTTGCCTGCGCGGTCGTCGACCACCTGGGCATAGATGTGCTTGGCGCTCCGGAACACCGAGAGCCGCGGACGAGCCGCGCTTCCCTCGATCTTCTTGCGGATACGCTTCTTGCGCTTGAGTCGCTTTTCTTCTCGCTTTGCCATCTTCTCTACCTCGGCGATTCGGACGCGGTTTCGGTGCGCGTCCTACTGTCCGAAAAAAACTTCAGGATGAAACTCAGGCGCCCTTACCGGCCTTGCCCGCCTTCTCCCGGATACGTTCTCCGGTGAAGCGAACGCCCTTGCCCTTGTAGGGCTCGGGGGGTCGGAAAGACTTGATGCGGCTCGCGGCCTGACCGAGGAGGCTCTTGTCGTGGCACTCGAGGTGAACCCGGGGCCTCTTGAGGCCGGCTTCGTCGATCGTCTCGATCTTGCACTTCACGCCCGCCGGGAGTTCGTACTTGATCTGGTGGCTGAGGCCGAGGCTGAGGGTGAGCATCTGGCCCTTGAGCTCGGCACGGTAACCGACGCCGTAGAGGTCGAGGCTCGACTTGAAGCCCTCGGAGACGCCCTTGACGGCGTTCGCGAGGAGCGCCCGGGTGAGGCCCTGGTAGCTCGCGCCATCCTGGGACTTCGGCGAAACGATGAGCCGGTCGCCGTCCTTCTTGACGTCGACGAGGTCGTGAATCTGGTGAACCAGCTCGCCCTTCGGCCCCTTGAAGGAGACGGAGCGACCGTCGATTTTGACGTCGACGCCCTTGAGAATCGAGATCGGCGCCTTGCCGACCCGCGACTGCTTCACAGCTTCTTGTTTCTGCTCCATCACCAGACCTCGCAGAGGATCTCGCCGCCGACCTTCGAGTCGCGGGCTGCAGTGTCCGTCATCACGCCCTTGGACGTGGAGACGATGGAGACGCCGAGGCCGTTGAGGACCTTGGGGATGCTCTGGTAACCGACGTAGAGACGGCGGCCCGGACGGCTCGTCCGGCGAATGCCGGCGATGGCGCTCTCGCGGTCACGACCGTACTTGAGGTAGACCGTGAGCTTCGCGGGAAACTCCCTCTCCTCACGGTAGTCGGAGATGAAACCCTCGCTCTTGAGAATCTCGGCGATAGCCACCTTGATCTTCGAGTGGGGCATTTCCGTCCGGTCCAGACGCACCATGGCGGCGTTCCGGATGCGGGCGAGCATGTCGCTGATGGGATCGTTGCTCATGACTTCAATTCCTCACCAACTCGACTTGGTGACCCCG
>QMMC01000013.1 GCA_003647065.1 Deltaproteobacteria bacterium
AACGGGAACGGGAACGGGAACGGAAACGGGAACGGGAACGGAAACGGAAACGGAAACGGAAACGGTCGCGGCTACGTCAACGCCCCCGGCCCCGGATTCCTCCGGCCGTCAGGGCTCGAAGCTCACCCAGTACGAATCGCCGCCGGCCGCTCCGTCGGCAAAGACGTAATATGTCCGGCCGCTGGTCGTCGCGGTGGTGAGCCGGGTGCTGTAGAAGAAGCCCGCTGCTCCAAAGCCGTCGCCGGCGACGCAGGCAATCTCGGTCCCCGATGCGCAGGGTGCCGCGCGCACGTAGACGTCGGGGTCGAAGTCGTCCGAGTAGACGTCGAACCGTGCGTTTCCGTCAGCGGGGCCGTGGAAGGCGGCGACGGCCTGGAGGTCGGTGCCTGAACCACTGGGCTGGCAGGAGCCCGTCGGTCCGATGAGCGGCAAGACCGACGCCGTGAGGAAGCCGATGAGGCTGCCTCCGCCGGAGATGTCGATCGTCGCCCCGCAGCTGTCGCCGGTCGCGATCTCCGCTCGCACGTTCAGCTGGAAGTCGCCGCTGGTCGATGGGTCGTATCCGTCCACCAGAATGTAGAGCCGGCGGGTGGAGCCGACGGCCGTCGGCCGGAACCGGTGCACCCAGATTCGGCTCGCGTGAATTCGACCCTGGTCGATGTCGTCGTCGCAGCCGAGCTCCGAAAAGCCCGTGAGGTCGCAGTCCGTGGCGACCGAGAGCACCGTGTCGGCCGTGCTGCCGAGGGTGTCGATGTAGAGGTCCACGTTGGTCGAGACGTCGACGTAATAGACGGCGTCGCGGCTGCCGGGCCTCCCGCATGGCGTCTCGTAGTCCGAATCGAAGTCGGCGAGGGTTCCGCGTACGGTCACCGTCCCCCCTCCGACGACGATGGGGAGGCCTTCGGCGTCCGCGCAGGTATCGGCGATGGGGATGCAGCCGTCGTCCACGACACCGTCGCAATCGTCGTCCCGCCGGTTACAAAACTCCGTGGCGCCGGGGTGCACGTTGGGGTTGCCGTCGTCGCAGTCCGTGCCTCCGGTGCACATCATGGCGCCCTCGGACTCCGTGGGGTAGCCGTCCTCGTCATCGTCGCGGGGGGCGTTGATGCACGAACTCGTCGCCGAGTCGCAGCTGTCGACGGTGCAGGCGCTGCCGTCTCGGCAGTCCCGTGCGGTCCCTCCGCTGCATCCTCCGGAGGACAGATTGCAACGGCGGCCGACGATGCAGTAGTCGGTGTCGCAGAGCGTGTCGTCGGCGGTGTTGACGCAGCCGTCGGAGTCGGCGCCGTCGGCGCCGGGGGCGCAGGTGTCGGTGCTGCAGTCGATGCTGTCATTGCATGCCGCGTGGTCGAGGGTCACTTCACAGGCGTCGGTCGTTTCGTCGCAGGCCTCAGTGGAGCACCCCGCGCCGTCGTCGCAGGTCACGGCCTCCCCGGGCAGGCAGCCGACCTCGTCGGCTCCCGGGTCCGAGCGGTTGCAATGCTCTTCGCCATTGCAGAAGAGCCCGTCGTCGCAGTCCGTGTCGTTCATGCACCGCGATCGAACGCACCCGAGGGTCGCGTCGCAGAGCTCTCCCGGGGGGCAGAGCGAGTTGGAACGCGTGTTCATGCACGTGCCCGCGACGCAGGTGTCGATGGTGCAGGCGATGCCGTCATCGCAGCCCCCGATGCAGATGACGCTCGCGTCGGTCCCGCCGTCACCCGGGGCGCTGTCCGCGCCGGCGTCCAGGCTCCCCGAATCGGGCCGGCGGGCGTCGTCGGAGGCGTCGGCCGCGGCGTCCCCGTTCCCGCTGTCTTCGGTTCGAACGGTGCCCCCGTCGTCGCCGCCGAGGCGCCCCTCGTCCGGGTTGACGAGGGCACTACAACCCGCCGTGGCCAGGATGAGCAGGACGAGCAGGACGAGGGCGGCGAGCGGTGCTTCTGAAAACTTCATGTTGGGCATGGAGGACATCGCGGTCCTTTCAGAACTCGCCGGAGAGCACGATGGCGCCCCCGTCGGGGGTGGCCGCGGCCATCGCGCCGCGAATGCGGGGCCCCCGGCTGGCGTGCTCTTCATCGTCTGGCTGGGTCAGGAAAAAGAGCGCCGTCGTCGCCCCGGCACCGATGATCGTCGCTACGAGGAAGACGTCGGTCAGCGTCGAGAGGGTATTGGCGCTGCTCTGGGCGTCGAGACCGTCTTGCCGGGCCTGGGCGCGCTCCGGTCCGGAGAGCGAGGGGTCGTTGCTGCGCGCGACGGCGTCGTCGAAATCGCCGTTGGCGCTCAGGGCGAGGATGCCCGTGATGACGGTGCCGACGAGGAAGGCTCCGGTCGCCGCCCCGGCGATGATCGTCGGGGTGGTGAGCACGTAGCCGCCGCTGTCCGAGGGAGCGTTGGTTTCCGGGTTTTCATCGCCCGGGTCGGCATCTATCTGAGCCGCGGTGTCGGGTTCTGCTGCGACCGCGCCGCCCTCCTCTGCCGGCGCGACGGCGGTGACCACCGGGAGCGGCTCCGCCACCGTGTCTTCACCACGCTCGAGGCGGATGGAGATGTCGGCGGGCTGCCCGCCTTCGACGATGAATTCTCGCCGAACAGACTGATAGCCTTCCGCTCGAACCTCGAGGAGATGGCTCCCGGGGACCATGCGGATCGTGTGGAGGATGGGGGTTCGGCGGACCTCTGCTTCGTCGATGCGCACCAGGGCCCCGTCGGGGACCACCCGGACGGTGACCTCGCCGACTTGTCCCCGCAGGCTTCGGAGAGCCTCCTCGACCTCGGCCCGTTGGGCGGGCGGTGCGTCCGGCGACTCCGTCAGGAAGTGCTCGTAGTGAAACATCGCCTCGAGGGGACGCCGGAGGTGCTCGTAGCAGTTGGCCATGTTGACGCGCACGCTCGGGTGCGGCGCCAGCCGGTAGGCCTCCTGGAACGAAGTCAGGGCGGATTCGTATTGCCCGGCCTCGAAGGCCTCGACTCCCGCTCCGAAGTTTTGCCGCGCCTGGTCCCGCGCGTCCTGCGCGAGGGCCGGTGCTGCGATCGCCAAAAGCACCAGAGCCAGGGCTCCAATGAACGAACTCTTCATTACCGCCTCCAACCCCGCGGAAAGCCCCCCGGGGGATGGGGCGCAGCCTAGCCCGGGGCCGGACCCCGGTCGAGGCACCCTCTGAGAGGAGTCACGGGCGACGCCGGCGGCCGAAGAGCCCGAAAACAAAGGACAAAATGAGGGCTACCGCGGGACCCGGGGCCGGGCCGGGGTGACTCCCGGCCGCCGTGCTGCAAGCGCATCCAGTGGACGCCGGTGTCGTCGTACCCCCGTCGCCGCCATCGGCCGCGGCGTCCTCGGTCCCTCCGTCGCTCCCCGGTCCTCCGCCATCCGGGACCCCTGCGTCGCCGCCGAGGCCGAGGTCCACGATGAGGTCGGCGAGGTCTGCCTCGCAGGCGGCCGGGGTCGCGGCGCCGGCGGAGCACGTGACGGTGCCAGGGACATCTGCGAAGAGGAGCATCGGTGTGACCGTGGCGCCTCCGTCGGTCGAGCGTCCGAGGGCGTAGCCGTCTTCGTAGTTGTCGGCGCAGACGAAGAGCTCGGACCCCCGGAGCCCGAGGCAGCCGACGCGGAGGTCCGCGTGGATGACCGAGAAGGTCTCCCCGCCGTCGTCGGAGCGATGGAGGCCGGTGTCGGTCCGGCCGCCGAGCCACACCGTCGTGCCATCGGCGGACCAGGCGAAGGCGTCGACGTCGCCGACGGAGATGCGCTCGGAGAAGGTCTGCCCCGAGTCTTCGCTCACATAGACCCGGTCGGTGAAGTCGCCACGTACGCGGACCATGATGCGGCCCGAATCGGTCGGGTCGACTCCGAGCAGGTAGACGTTGCGGTCGTCGGCACGGAAGTCGGTGAAGGCGACGGAGTCCCAGGTGACGCCGCCGTCCGCCGAGTGATAGACGAAGGGGCGCCGCGGGGTGTCGGCGGTCGGCGGATAGGCGCCGGTCAGGTAGATTTGGCTCGGGTCGGAGGGCGCGACGCGGATCGTCTCGAAGAGGATCGGGTCGATGGCGTCGTTGGTGGCGGTCCAACTCAGGTCTTCGTCGAGGCTCCGGTGTACGCCGTTGGGTGCGGCGCCGTCGGAGGTGAGCGCGTAGAGGGTGCCGTCACTGCTTCGCGTGACGTCGATCACGACCCGGTCGGTGAGCTCGGTGGACGGGAAGTCCCAGTCGCAGCCGCCCCCGGTGCCGCGGCTGAGGCCGTCGAAGAGGCCGACCACGAAGCCGCCGTCGGCGGCGATGGTGATATGCGGGTCTTCGGTCATTCGTGCCCCGATGGCTGCGGGGCAGACCCAGCGGAAGACGCCTCCCCCGTCGTCGGTGGCGAGCAAGCCGAAGGTGGTGCGCAGCAGGATCACGTCCGGGTCGGTCGGATGAAAGGCGACCTCTCCCGTCGCTGGGAAACGCCCGTGGGCTTGGGCCACCGGCGCCGGTCCCATGGCCCCGAGGGTGGTCACGAGGGCCGCCGCAAAAAGCCCAACGAGCCCCGGGATCGCAAGAGACCTCGTTCTGGTGACGCGCATCGCCCCCAGCATGGCATCCGCATCTCGGAGGTGCATCCGGGGGTTCATTGCGTCCACTGAGGGTGAGTCGTTCCCCGGCGGCCAGGGTTTCATTCAGCGATCTCAGCGAGGGCCATGTCCCATCCGGCGCCGTGTTCGGGGTAGGCCCGCCGGGCCGCTTCGAGGGCCCTTCGTGCCAGGTCGAGGTGGCCGTCGGCGACGTCGACGCGGGCCCGGGCTACGATCAGCTGGGGCATTCCGGGGTGGTCCTCGAGGGCGCGGTCCAGGATGAGTCGCGCGGCGCGCAGGTCGCCGAGGGTCGCCTGCACCTGTGAATCCCGAAAGGCCGTCTCTTCAGGAGAGCCGGCCGGTCGAAGGGAGAGGTCCCGGGCCCGGGTCAGGGTTGCTCGCAGCGGTCGCCAGGCCGGTGAGTCGTAGGTCATGCCTTCGAGGTGTCGCTGCCACCGAAATGCGGCCTCGAAATCTCCGGCTCGGGCGTGGCGGAGGATCGAGAGGCGGAGGGCCCGCGGGTATCCGGGCGCCGCCACGAGAGCTCGGTAGAGCACGGCATCGGCCTCCTCGAGGGCTCCGAGGTACATCAACGCCCGGGCGTAGGGCAGAAGGAAGAGGTCGACGTCTTCGCGCATCACCGTCACGAGCTCCCCGGGCAAGTCGAGGTCCATGCGCAACCCGGGGGCGCTGAACGTCGTCGCGCCGTCGTGGTCGAGGTCGCGGTAGACTTGGGCGATGCGTCGAAATTCTTCTTGGTCTGCGTAGGACAACAACCTGCCGCGGAGCCGTACCGCGCCGAGGCCGAAGCGCCACTCGCGATCGAGGTCGGCCTCCTCCGCCGCGGCGGCATGGGCCCGGCACCAGGCCTGGTATGCATGGTCGTCGCGGTGAGCGAGCTCCCGGAGGCGCGCGACCTCCCCGAGGGCCACCAGGTTATGGGGCGCGATCTCCGCTTCGTAACCAAAGAGCGCTTCGTCAGATTGGAAGTGCTCTTGGTGACGGATCGAGATGAACGCCGAGAGGGCTCCGAGGGCGAGGGCGCCGAGGGTGATGAGGCGACGCCGAGGCCCGGCCGCGCCGAGGTGTGGGCGAAGGGCCCGAGCGCCTAGGGCCGCGAGGCCTACGTGGGGCAAGTACAAGAAGCGCTCCGAGATCAGGCTTACGCCACCGAGCGACGCGAGGTTGATGACCGGGAGCAAGGGGACCACGAACCACGCGACGTCGGCCAGGTAAGGGCGCAGCCGAGGGCGCCGGCGGGAGAGGACCACCAATGCGACGACGGCCACCATCAGGACGCCGCCCAGGATGAGTGCTTCCGGTGCCCAGAGCATGTGGCCCGCGCCATCGTGGCGACGCAGGCCCGGGAATGCGGTGGGGGGGACCGGGGCGATGGTGTGCACGACGAAGTGGCCGATGGACGCGAGGACCCGCGGGAAGAGCGTGCCGAGGCCCTCGCCGGTGGCACCGAAGTGCATGAAAGGGACGAAGAGGAAGCGTAACGAAAACGCCCCGACGACGGCCACGGTCACCGCCAGGAGGCGCCCCGCGTCGCCGGGGTGCCTGCCGATCCGGCGATCCTTCGAGGGGCCGTCTAAAAGCACGAGATCCGCCGCGAGGACGAACGGCACGAGCACCGCGGGTTCCTTGCAGAACACCGCGAGCATGAAACACGCGATCGAACCGAGCAGCATCCCGGGGCGCTGGCGCCGGCGAAAGAGCACCGCCCCGGCGAGCACGAAGAAGGTCATGAAGAGGTCGGGTGCCCCGCTTATCCAGCTGACGGACTCGACCCGCGCCGGATGCACGGCGAAGAGCAGGGCCCCGAGCCCCGCCGCGAGCAAGGCCCCGCCGGCGTTTGCGTCGGCGTTTGCGTCGCTGTTTTGGATGCGCTCGCGGATGAAGACGAAGGCGAGCAGTGCGCACCCCAGGTGTGCCAGCAGGTTCACCAGGTGATAGCCCATCGGCTCGGCGCCGAAAGCCTGCCACTGGTTTGCGTAGGCAACCTTGACCAAGGGGCGCCAAACGCTCTGGTACGTCGGGTTCTTGGCGGGGCCCTGAGATGTGTCCCAGAACCCGTGGGTGATCACCCAAGGCAGTTCGGCCGGGTTGTGTAGGTATGCGTCGTCCTCGATGAGGGCGTGGTCGTCCCAGATGAATCCCCCGCCGAGGCCCCCCGCGAAGACCAGGGCGACCGAGAGGGTCAGCAGCGCCGCGAGCGTTCGCGGGTTACGGAGCACTTTCAGCGAGGGCCCCGCCTCGACTTCGACTTCGAGCGCATTGCCGCGATGGCACCGAAGAGCGCGCCGGTGACGAGGCCCCCCGAGTGCACCCAGTTGGCGACGCCGGGGAAGAGGCCGAAGAGACCGGCGAGGTAGAAGCCGACGAGCCACAGACCCCAGGACTGCGGGATCGCGTAGGCGCTGAAGGGCTCGAGCTTCGACCGGACCCACATGTATCCGTAGAGGCCGAGGATGACGCCGGAGAAGCCGTGGAAGAGAGGTGAGCCGAAGAGATACTCGGCCGTATTGGCGATGAGGCTCACCGCCACCACGAAGAAGATCAGGAAGAGCCCCCCTTGATTGCGCTCGACCATCGAGCCGAGGTCTTTGAGCCAGTACATATTGAAGAAGAGGTGGAAGATTCCGAAGCCCTTCAGCTCGGCATGCACGAAGGTCGGCGTGATCAGGCGCCAGAGCTGCCCGTCCCGGAGGCCGCCAAAGGGCACGTACTGAATCTGCGATTGCCCGAGGGGCTCGTAGGCGATGTAGTTCAGCCAGCGGTGAATGGCGTCGTAGTCGGTGAAGGCCATCGCAAAGGCGACGCCGACGCAGATGAAGATCAGGCTGAGGGTGACCTTGCCGTAGCGACTAGCGCTCGACTCATCGAGGCGAGCCCGAAGCTTGTCGGCCTTCTTGCGGGCGGCGTCGTCCTTCTTGGTCGACGCCCGGCGCTGGCCACCGGCGACCTTCGACGCCTGCTGAAAGCGCGGGTCGTCGGGGGCCTCTTCGTAGAGGCGCAGGAGCTCCCGGGCATCGTCCATCCGGGCTTCGTCTTCGACCCAGAGAAGATAGCCGCCCTCCCGTAACGCATCGACCCGTCCTGCGATGCCCTCGACGAAAAGGGCGTCCGCGAGCGTCCGGGCGGTCCCTTCATCTTCGAATTGGGCGAGCTGCCGCATCGCCCCTCCTTAGCAAGAAATGCCGTCGCGGTCGTGGGGTTCTTCCCAGTCGACGCGGTCGGCACTGGGGCCGAGGGGAATGTAGCGCCGCGGGTGAATCGACTCGTGGCTCGTGTAGTAGTGCTCGATGGCCTGGGGCAGGTTGCAGGTGCCCCGGACCCCGGGGAGCGAATAGACGTCCCGGGCGTAGGCCCAGAGGTTGGGGTACTCGTAGAGGTGCCGGACGTTGCACTTGAAGTGGGTGTAGTAGACGGCGTCGAAGCGATAGAGGGTCGGGAAGAGGCAGAAGTCCGCGGCGGTCGGTGAGGCGCCCATCAGGTAGCGGTGTGTCCTGAGGTGCTCTTCGAGCTCGCCCAAGCGGGAAAAGAGCGCCGTCACCGCCTCGGTGTGGGCTCCCTGGCTCTGGGCGAATCCCGCGCGGTAGACGCCGTTGTTCACGGGTCCGTAGTTGGCTTGGACCATCGCCTCGATCTCGGCTTCGAGGCCCTCGGGGTAGAGCCGCACCGTGGCGTCGCCGTGGGCGTCGAACTCGCGGTCGAACATGGCGAGGAGGTCCGCCGACTCGTTCGATACGATGGTTCCGGTCTCCGTATCCCAAAGCACGGGGACCGAGACGCGGCCGGTATATCCGGGGCGCGCCCGAAGGTAGAGCTGCCACAGCCAGTCCGTGCCGTTCTCCGTGTCGGCGCCGCCGAAGCCCCAGCCCTCGGGCCCCATGAAGGGCAGGGCGTAGATGACCGGGATCGCGGCCTCGAGCTTCTTGAGGGCCCGGGCGAGCAATACGCGATGCGTCCACCCGCAAGCCCACGATGCGTAGAGCACATAGCGGCCGGGCGTCGGCGCGTAGGGCGTCGAGCCATCGGCGCGCACCCAATCACGGAACAGCGTGGCCCGACGTACGTAGCGCCCCTGGGCGTCCGGGCCGAGGTCTTCGGTGACCCACTTGCCGTCGAGAAGCCTACCCATGAGCGCCGCTCAGTGGACCTCGGTGATTTGGGCTTCTATCCGGAATGCCCCGCGAAGGCCGGTTGCGTCGTCACGAAGGATCAGGGTGCGGCGGTTGGTGTCGAGTTGAATCGAGGCGTCGCCATCGCTCCCCGTGGTCTCGGCGTCCTCGCCGAGGACGGCCGCCGGCGAATCGTAGGCGGCGCAGGGGAAGAAGCCGTTCGTTTCGGTTTCACCGAAGAGGACCGTGCCGTTGCACGTCACCGTCGACTTGCACCAGAAGCCCGCGGGCACCTGGGCCTCGGGCTTCACTTCGACGATCACGTAGCAGAGGCTTCCCGGGGTGACCGGGACGGTGCCCGCGACGCTCTGAACCGAGGCGACGATGGAACGCGTTCGGATGCTCGGCATGGGCGTCATGGGAATGACCAGGGGCGAGGGGGCCGGGCCTGGGGCGATGCCGCCGCCGAGGTTTGGGGTGCCGCCGCCGAAGTCGGGCTGGCCTCCTCCCATGTCGAAGGGCATTGGCTCCTCGCTCTGGGCCCCGTAGGCGTAGAAGGCGACGCCGCTCGCGATGCAACAACCAAAGATGGAAAGCAGCCCGCAGCCGGCGGCGATCCAGATCATCGGGGACATCTTTTTATCGGCCATGGCCCGAGCGTATACAAGCGGACTCCTCTCATGGAAGGGTCACGACGATGAGCGACGACGATTGCCCCTGCGGCCGCGGCGCGGCCTACGCCGATTGCTGTGAGCCCTACCACCGGGGCGCCGAGCCGGAAGACGCCGAGACCCTGATGCGGGCCCGTTTCTGCGCCTTCTCGAAGGGAGAGGTCGGCTTCCTGGTGCGCACCCTGCACAAGGACCACGACGATGCGGCCCGGCCCGCCGACGAGGTCGAGGCCCACCTGCGCGAGGGGCTCGCGGCCCTCAACTACCAAGAGCTGTCCATTCTCGATACGCGCCCCGTCGATGACGAGGGGGTCGCTCAGGTCCTCTTCCTCGCGAAGGTATGGTGTCACGGCAAGGACCTGTCCTTCGTCGAGTTGTCGAGCTTCGTCCACGACGGCACCGGGTGGAGGTACCTGCTCGGGGCGCCGCTCCTCGTTTCGCGTCTGTCGGGGGACGCCGGCCGACTGCGCATCACTTCCTTCCCCGACGCGGCTCAGGGGCAGAAGGGTCAAAGCTGATGCGCGGCGGCTCTCGGCGCCGCACTCGTCCCGACGAGTCCGCCAAGCCCAGCCACATCACGGCCGAGGGGTATCGCCGCCTCGAAGAAGAGGCCCACCGGCTCTGGAACGTCGAGCGGCCGAAGATCGCCAAGGCCGTCCAGGTCGCCGCGGCCGAAGGGGACCGGTCCGAGAACGCCGAGTATCTCTACTCGAAGCGCAAGCTGGGGGAGATCGACCGGCGCTTGCGTTTCCTCGGCAAGCGCCTCGACGTGCTCACCATCGTCTCGGAGCCGCCGCCGGCCGATGGACGGGTGTACTTCGGGAGCTGGGTCACCCTCGAAGACGAAGAGGGCGACGTCACGACTTATCGGTTGGTCGGTCCCGACGAGACCGATGCCGGGGCGGGGCTGATCAGCATCGACTCCCCCGTCGCCAAGGCCCTCCTCAAGCGCCAGGAGGGGGATGAGGTCGAGGTCCGGCGCCCCCGGGGGACGACCCTCTACAAACTCGTCCGGGTCGCGAATACGCCACCCTAGACCCGGCAATTGGCCCGCCTCGGGGGAACATCGGGCCAACCCGGGCGTTTCCAGGCCGGCCGCGTCGGCTCTGAAGTTGCACCGAGGGGCGTTTGTACGCACGGTTCACGACGGCGGGACCGCCACCAAGATGGGATTCGAAGCGAAGCCGTGGTTGCTCTGGTGGGCGGTCGCCGCGTCCGCGGCGGTGCACGTGAGCGCCGCCGCTGGGTTCGGAGCCTTCGCCCACGCGTTGCCCCGGGGCGACGCCGATACGCTCAGCGAGGTCGAGATCGTGGTCCTCGACAGCGCTCCCCTAGAAGAGCCGGAAGACCCCGCTCAGGCCGAACCCCGAGAAGCCCCGCGTATCGAGCCGCTTCCTGCCGAACCGCCCCCGGCCGGCGACGAGGTCGAAGACCGGCAGCGCCTGGCGTCCCTGGCCCCTTCCTACGTGACGCCTCGGGCCGTCGAGTTGCCGGAGGTCGCGGAGCCGTCTGATGAACCGGAGGAAGACCCGGCCCCGACGGACCAGGAGTCCTCGGCCCCCGCGGTTCTGCTCGCCCTCGACCCGGCGTCGGTTGCCGCGGCGGCGGTCTTTGCCGCCGCGCCCCCGTCCGACCACGCTCCCCGAGGGCCGTCCGGCCCGACCGACCAGGAAACGGAGGAAGCCCTCGAGAGAGCCCTGTCCGGATCCCTCGCCGCCGCCGCCAACGCGCGCCCCCATGTGAGCCGCCGCGGCCCCCCACGTCTCCGCCAGCGTCGCGACGGAAGCTACGATTTCACCGGCCACGCGTTCAGCGCACGCATCGCCCCCGATGGCACCGTCAGCTTTGACGACCGCCCCGGCGTCGATCTCGACTCACCCAGCTTCTCTCGGCCCAACGGCCTCGTGCCCAGCGGGTCCTTCGACATCGCCGACGCCGTCTCGCGCGCGCGCGGCCACGACCCCTATCGCCACGAGCGCACGTGGTTCATGCGCGAAACCGAAGAACTACGAGACCGCCTCGCCGACGCCGCCGACGCTACCAATCAGCGCCGCGGCATGGCGCGCATGAATGGCGACCTCCGGCGCCTGTGGGCGGGCCGCGGCACGGCCCAACGCCGCCGCCAACGCATCTTCGCCATGTGGGACGACTGCACCGAAGACGAAATCGGCCGCCATGCCCGCGCCGCCATCCTCAACTTCGTTCGCCGCAGCCTCGCCGCCGGCACCGCCGACGCCTACCCCGCCTCCGAGCTCGGCGAGCTGAACCGCCAGCGCATGAGCCGCGAACCCTTCACTCCCTACTGAGCCCTGGGGACGCCAGGTTTACTTGTTTACTTGTTGCGCTCCCCCGGCGGGGCGGGGCTTCACTAAAACAAGCTCATCTGTTTGCCGGCGGCGTCCAGGAGGGACGTGCCGATGCAGGCGAGGAGGCCGTCCGCGGCGGGGACGAGCTGGCGGTCACGGTAGTGGTCGTAGTCGATTCGGGCGTTGGTCCGGGCCCCGATGGGCTCGGGGCCCTGGGCGGTGATGACGTAGCGCACGGCGCGGACGGGCCGTGGCAATTTGCGAGCTGCTTGCACGTGGGGGGGCACGTTGCGTTCGTACTCGTCCACCCCTCGGCGCAGGCGCTTGCGGTAGACGAGCTCTTCGTCGAGGCGACCGGCGTAGAGGTCGTCGAGGACTTCTCGGGCCCAGCCCTTCCATTCGCGGTTCGCGAAGACCCGGGCGAAGAGCTCTCGTTGAAAGCGCCGGGCTAACGGTGACCAATCGGTACGCACTGCCTCGAGGCCCTTGAAGACGATCGCTGCGGTGCCGTCGTCTCGTCGCACGGAGCCGGCGTAGCGCTTCTTGCTACCCCGATCCGAGCCCCGCATCGTCGGCATGAAGAACCGCAAGTAGTGAGTCTCGAATTCGATCTCGAGTTTACTCGGCAGCCGAAACTCTCGTTCGAGGCGCTCGCGGAGGTGCGCGTTCAGCCCCTTGGTGAGACGCTCTCCTATCTCGGCGCAGGCGGGTTCGTCGTGCCCCGCCCCGACCAGGACGAAGATCGAGTCCGTGTCGCCGTAGATCACCCGGAGCCCGTCGTCTTCGACCCAATCCCGGGCCTCGTTGATGATCTCGTGTCCCCTCCTGGTGATCGAGCTCGCGAGGCGGGGGTCGAAGAAGCGGCATCCGGGGGTCCCGAGCACGCCGTAGAACGAGTTCATCAAGATCTTGATCGCCGTCGACAGCTCGACGTTGTGGTCGGCCTTGGCCGCGTCGCGGGCGCGCCAGAGAGTCTCGATGAGCTCCGGGAGGATGTGCCGACTCCGGGCGAAGGTCGCATCCCGTAAGCCTGGGATCGGGTCGTCCCCAGGGAAGGCGAGGCCCATCGGGTCGACCACGAAGGTGCGGATGATGCTCGGATAGAGGCTCTTGAAGTCGAGGACGAGCACGTTGTCGTGCAGCCCCGGGACCGAATCCATCACGTAGCCGCCGGGGCTATGGACCACCTCGTCGCTCGCGCCGACGTCCGGGGCGACGTGGCCGTGGCGGTGCAGCCGGGGCAGGTAGAGGTGGTCGAAGGCCGCCACCGAGCCTCCCTGGCGGTCCATCAGGAGCCCGGTCAGGCGCTGCCGCTCCACCGCGAACTCGACGAGCCGCGCCTTTTCGACGATCTCGAGGGCGAGCCGCGCGTCTTCGAGGTTGTATCGGGCGAGGGCCGGTTTGTCCTCGGCGTACATGCGTTGGATCTCGGCGAGGCGGTCTTCGTCCCCGGAGACGAGCTTGCCGCGGCCGAGCAACTCCCCGGCGACGTGGTCGAGGCTCATCGACTCGAAGCGGAAGGTCGCGCTGCGCATGGTGGCGATGCCGTCGAGGGCGACGCGCCCCGCGATGCGCGCGATGGAGACCCCATTGCGAGAGGAGGGCAGCAGCACCTTCGCCGGGTCGCCGCCGCGGCCGAGGCGGAGGACGGTGCCCAGCTCCCGAGCACGCTCGCAGAGCTTGTTGATGTCGAAGTCGACGACGTTCCAACCGGTGAGGATGTCCGGGTCTCGGGCGTCGATCCACGCGATGAAGGAGGTGAGCAGAGCCTTTTCATTCGCCACGTAAGTGACGCCCTCGGCGGCGGGCCCCTCACCCACGACCATCACCGCCTCGTCGTCACCGTCGGTGAGCGCGATCGAATAGAGCGCCCCTTCTCGGCCATCGCTCTCGATGTCGAAACTCACGACCGAGAGGGTCGGGCTCACCTCGGCGCCGCGAATGTCCGTCGCCAGGACATCGATGAAGGTCGCCTTCCGGGTCACTTTCCCGCGTACCCGCATCCCGTCGGTAACGAAGCGCTCCATCAGGAAGCGCGCGTCGGGCTTCACGTCGGACTCGAGGGCCGCCTGTCCGACCCCCAGGAGGCGCTCCCGCTCCCGGACGAGGGCCCGGCGGCTGCGGAAATAGACGCCGTCGACGGGCTCTCCAGCCATGCTGGTCAGTTCCAGGGGCTTCCGGCGGCCGTCCTTCGTCGGGAAACGCCGCTCCACGAACATCACGTCCTCGTCGGCCGGCACCCGCACCCGGGCTGGCCCCTCGGGGGTGGCGAGCCAGAAGGTCAGGGCCACGCCAGAAGGGCCCTCGCGCCACTGCCGCGTAAGGACAAAACCCTCGATTACGTCTTCGCCGCTCTGCAACTGGCCTCCTGCGCCGGAAAGCCTACAATGCGCCCGATGCTTCGCGTGGGGGCCATCGTCATTGTGACCACCGTCCTGTCAGTACCCCTCGGGGTGCTTGCTCAGGATGACTTCGCCGACGAGTTCGGCGACGACTTCGGTGGTGCGAGCTCGGGCTCCGAAAACGCCGGAAGTGCGGGCAATACGGACCCTCGTGACGCGGGCGGCACCAGCGAGGATGACTGGGAGGCCGGCTGGGAGGACGACCAGGAGGCGGAGGCCCTCGAAGAAGACCTCGCCTCGGCCCAATCCGAGGCCCAGTCCGAGCTCACGAGCGAAGAAGAAGAGGGCAACCTCGTCCGGTCGAATGCCGGCGACGATGGCGTCGTGCCGGCCGATGACGATCCCTGGGACCGAGCGATCCGCGCCCAATCGATGCTGCTCGGGTCGACCGGCGGCTTCCGTGTCGAGGGTGCCGAAGGCGGCCCCGTCGGTAGCTTCCGCTACCACTTCGGTCTCGATTTCTTTGCCAAGGGTGACTACGTCGCCGGCGGGGACTCCCACAGCCGCATCGGTGGGGTGCTGAGCGTCGCCGGCCGCATCCATCGCCTGCTCGAGCTCTGGGGTTCGATTCGCAGCTACGCCACTTCGAACACAACGGGCCGGCCGAATCTCTACCTCGTCATGGGCGACGTCCGCGCCGGCGCGAAGGTATTTCACAGCGTGCTGCCCTGGCTCGCCATCGGCGGAGAGCTCGAGGCGTGGCTGCCGACTTCCGCTGATCTCGGCGTCGAGGGGGGCGCCCTCGGGGTCTCCATCGACGCCCTCGCGACGGCCGACCTCCGGGAACTCGATGACCCCCTTCCGATCATCGGTCGCGCCGCCTTCGGCTACCGCTTCGACAACTCGGAGACGTTTCTCCATGGCTTCGAAGCGGCTCGCTACGCAGCGCTTCCAGACCCGGCAGTCCCTGCTCGGGATGAAAGCCGCCACCTCGCCACCGCCTTCGAGCGCACGGCCCTCAGCGCCAATCGCACGGACTTCTTCGACATTCGCCTCGGCGTCGAGGTGCCCCTCCGAGTGGGCGAGGACTTCTTCATCCAGCCCCTGCTCGAGTGGACATGGGCCGTTCCGGTGAATCGCCAGGGCTATTCGTGCCTCGAGGTGCCCTCGGATCCCACGGAAGAAGGCTGCCTCGATGTCGAGGGCGTCGGGTCCATGCCGATGGATCTCACCATCGGCGTCCGGGTCCTGCCGCCGGTGTCGGGCTTCTCGGCCTACCTCGGCGTCGACATCGGCCTCACCGGGACCTCCCTCGAGTCCTCGGTCCGGGAGCTCGCGATGAACGAGCCCTACAACGTCTTCTTCGGCGTTCAGTACAACTTCGACACCCGCCCGGACCCCGAGGCCGAGATCATCGTTCGCGAGGTGCCGGTCGAAGTGGAAGTGCAGGAGCCCGGCCCCCCGCGAGGTCGAATCTTCGGCCGCGTGGTCGACGGCGACGGCGGGACCGTGGGCCGGGCGACCGTCTATTTCCCCGCGTCTCCGTGGAGCGCCATCGTCGCCGAGGAGGGTCGCTTCGTCACCTACGGCTTCGAGCCGGGCACCGTAGTCGAGATGCAGGTCGTCGCGGACGAGCACGACCCCGGCATGTGCAGCGGGATCATTCCCGGCGGTGAGCCGACGGCCGCAGACGATGCTCCTGCCGCCGCCGACGACGACGCGGAGCGTGAGGGAGGGGCGGGCCTCACCCCGGCCGTGCAAGCCCCCGTGGCGCCGGGCGCCAACCAAGACGGCGAAGACGGCGAAGACGGCGCCGATCAGGATGCCGCGGACGGTGACGCATCGGCCTACGACATCGAAGTCGAGTGTGTCGTCTACCGGCACAGCCTCGTCGAGATCGAAGAGACCGAGGTTCGCATCCTCGAGCAGATCCTCTTTGCCTTCGACTCCGACGAGATTCTCGAAGAGAGCTTCGGCCTGATGGGTCAGATCGCCGCCTCCGTCCGCGACAACCCCCAGCTCACCCGCATCGAAATCCAGGGGCACACGGACAACCAGGGCTTGGCCGACCACAACTCGGACCTCTCCCAGCGCCGGGCCGACTCGGTGAAGGCATGGCTCGTCGAAAATGGCGTCGGCGAGGAGCGCCTCACCGCCATGGGCTACGGCTCCACCGAACCCATCGCATCGAACGACACCGACGAAAACCGCTCCCGCAACCGGCGGGTGCAGTTCGTGATTCGCGAGCGCTCCGACTGAGCGCTCCCATGGGCGTTCCGAAAGGAACCCCCCGAGGGGGAAGCCTGGTAGCTTCCCGCCCATGCGCGTCTTCTCGACCCCCAGGGCCCTCGGGACATTCCTGGCCCCCGCCGTCCTCTTCGCAGTGGCCTGCGGCGGTGCCAGCGCCCCAGCGCCAGCGCCGGCGCCCGCCGATGACAGGCCCCGTCTCGATGGCGTCTTGGTGTGGGACGTGCCCCTCGACGAGGCGAGTGATGACGTGCGCTTCGTCTGGGAGAGCGCCCAGCGGGTGCTCGCGGAGGCTGGTCCCGAGTCGCCCACGGATCTCTCCCTGGATGACTACACCGAGTGGATGCACGCCAACTGGAGTCCCTGGCTCGAGTCCCGGGTCACCGTTCTCCAGGAGCTGCGGGAGCGTTTTACCGCCCTCGCCGAAGCGGGAAGCAGAGAGCGCATCTTCGCCGCGGTCGTCGCCGCCTACGTCTACGACGATTTCGCCAAGCGCATCGAAGCCATGCCCGTGCCCATCGAGGTGCAGGGCGAGCCGGACCTGGTCGCGGCCTTTGCGGAGCAGCTGCGCGCCCAGGCTGCCCCGGCGTGGCGCCGTGCCCGGGAGTCCTTCAGCCAGTGCGTCGAGTGGGCCCCCGACGCGCCTCCGGAGCTCGCCGGATGGGGTGAGGCTTGTGCGCGGCGCCTCGCGGAGACACCTGACGTTGTCGTGGCGCCGCCGCCACCCCGAGAGATCGCGTGGCCGACCGAATGCACGACCCATCCCGAGGGCACTCGCCCCGGGACCTCGGAGCGCTCGCCCACGGCGCGGCGACGCGTTGCACTGCTGACCCAGGGAAATAGGCGGCTCACCCAGGCCGAGATGGATCGCGTCGTCGACGCCGTGCACGCGCACCTGCGGCGGACCCATCGTGATCTCCGTCTCCTGCCGATGCGGGAAGTGCGTGCGGCCCGTGCCCTCTCGGCTGGACGTCGCGCGTCTCGGCGTCTCGAGTGTGCACGGGCGCCGTCAACCACGGCCTTGCTCACGGCGCGCCACGCCGATTTGGTCACGGCTTGGGTTAGCGCGGCCTGCTATGCGGACCCCGGCGCCGCGCGAACCTGCAGGCTCTCCGTTTCCCTCGGCCAGAAGGACGATGGGTCGTTCTTCTCCCTCAACGCTACACTCGAGGATGATTCGTTTGACGTCGACGATTGGCTGGCGGTCGTCCCCGGCCTCGACGAGGAGGCCATTCTGGCGTCTCTTCTTGGCACGCTCTCCGGGGCCAGTGACGGACGAGCGGTGCACCTGCGTTTCGTCACGACCCTCGGCGCATGGGGCGATGCGAGCGCGGCCGCGGCGCTGGAGGCCGCGGAGGTCGCCCTCGCCACCTGCCGCGACGTGGGGGATGTGCCGCCCTCGGATCTTCCCGTAGTCCTCGAGATCGCCCCGGACGGGGGCGTTGCGGACATCGACATCCCCCTGCGAGACGGGGCTACCGAGCGCATCGCTTGCGTGACGAATGTCTTCGAAGACCTCGAACTGCCCCCCGGGGAAGGCCCTCGGCGATTGACCATGACGGTCGAATTCCGCCCCGACCGCTCCTCCTCTCTCCCCTTCCGCGCGGTCGAAGCGCGCCTGCATCACGCCGCCATCGACGCGCCCCAGGCGCTCTCCGATCCGTTCCTGAGAGACGCCCTGACCCGTTGCTACGCCGGCAACCCCGACGTCCACGGCGCCGTCACCAGCCACCGGGCGACGCTCACCGTCGACCGGAGCGGCGCCGTGACCGGGGTCGCTCTCGAAGGCATGACCACCCCGCTCGGCGTGGATGAAGACCTCGATGCCTGCATCTCTGGCGCGCTGCGTACCGCACGTTTCGCGTGCACGCCGGATGGCTCGGAGGTCGAGGTCGAAGCCGTTTTCTGCGTCGGTGGGCGCTGACCGCAGTCGCGACTGGTCTCAACCCAACTCGACGCGGTTCCGGCCCGCCCGCTTTGCGCGATAGAGAGCATCGTCGGCGACGCTCACCAGGGCTTCGTCGGTCATCTCCCCGGTGCAGTGGGCGACGCCGAAGGACGCGGTGATTATGAGGGGCCCGGCGTTGCTCTCGATGGGAGTCTCCGAGAGATGGCGCCGGAGTCGTTCGGCGACCTCGGCTGCGGTCGGCCCGGGGCACCCCGGTAGGACCATCAAGAATTCTTCGCCCCCGTAACGCCCGATCTCGTCGTAGGGACGAAGGGCCTCCTTCATTCGATGCGCTACTTCGACCAGGACGGCGTCTCCGGCGGCGTGGCCGTGGCGGTCGTTGACCCGCTTGAAGTGATCGATGTCGAAGAGGATCACGCTGATGTTCTGCTCATTCCGTTCTACGCGGGCTCGCTCCTGGGCGAGGCGCTCGAAGATGGCGCGGCGATTGAGAACGCCAGTCAGCGTGTCGTAGGTCGCCAGGCGGATGAGCTCCACGCGGCTTTCGCGAAGGGCCTCGTCCGCCTGGGCCCGAGCGAAACCCATGCCTATCTGGGTACCGAGGGTCTCGAGGAGGACCCGCCGCCGTTCGTCCCAAACCGGGTTCGGGTCGGTGTAGAGAAAGAGGATGCCCGTCACCTCGCCGCCGGCCTTGAGGGGGATGATGTAGTGGCCGTGCGGATGCGGGGCCATGGTGTGCAAGCAGTGCTCGTGGCGCGGGTCTTCGCAGCAGTTGTCGCTCACGAGGACCTGCCCCGAGGCCGCGGCACGCCCACAGAGGCACCAGCCGAAGGTGACGAAGGTTTCCCGGTTGAGGAACTCCCGGCTGAAGTCACCTATCGAGTGCACGAGGCGGAGGTAAAAAGGGCTCTGGTCGACCAGGGGGAGCTGTACGTGCTCGTCGTTTCGATTCGTCTTTTCGACGACGAAGAGCCCGGCCTTCTGGTGCACGTGCAGCTGGTCGAGGGAGATGATTTCCCGGAGCACTCCATCGACCAGGGCCTCGCTGGATTCCGCAGCCTCGAGGGCTCGGTTGACCCGCATCTGCATGCCGAGCTCATCGCGCGCTCGTTCGAGGTCCCGTTCGCGTTCGGCGCCCACCGTCGCATCGCGCACGACGACCGTGAGCACGCGCTGCTCGCCGTCGTGCACTTCGGAAACCAAGATGCTCACCGGGATGGTGGTCCCGTCGGCGTGCTGGGCTTCGAGCCTCTGGGCCTGGCGCGGTACCGCCGGCACCTCGGATGCCGGGTCCCGCAAGACGAGGGCGCCCTGGTCGCTTCGGAAGAGTGTCGAAATGTCCGCGCCCAGAAGCTCCTCCGGCGGGTACCCCGAGAACGTCGAAGTCGCCGGGTTGCACCAGAGAATGCGCCCGCCCTCGTCGCACGAGATTATCGCGTCGGTGACCGACTCGAGAATCTTGGACTCTGGAGGAATGGTGGACATCGAGCGCGTGAATCGTCAGCTGGCCGGCTGAGGTCGAAGATGTCGGCCCGCTCTCTAGATCTACCTGAAATCGATAAAAAGCGGGATGTGCGAAGCAGACTTTCTTTCTCGTTTCTGCCCCCCCCGGGCCCCCCCTCGAGAGACGGGTTATCCTGTGGGTCATGAGTTCCCGGTTGCCGGTGGCCCTCGCGAGCGTGTTCTTCCCCTTGTTCGTTGGGGCCTGTGGCGGCGATGACGCTCTCACGGACGCCGCCGTCGATGCGCCCGTGGACGGGGCCGTCGACGCTGGCGTCACAATCGTCGCACTGCCAGAGGCCGTGGTAGCGCCGTCCCTTCTGCCCTGTCCGACGGGGTGGCAGGAGGTGAGCGATGGGGCCGGGCAGGCGTCTTGCGACCCCTGGCCGGCGACCGGAGCGGTGGATTGCCCGACCGGTGAAGCGCATTTTCCGGGAGCGCCGGGCTGCACGACGGTGGGCGCCGCCTGTCCCACGGGGGCGTTTGCTTCGGGAATGCCTGCGGGCACGGTCTTCGTCGATCGGGCCGCCTCCGCCGGCGGGGATGGGACCGAAAGCACTCCCTTCGTCACCATCGCCGAGGCGCGGGCCGTACTGCCGGCGACCGGCGGCGTCGTCGCCCTCGCTCGCGGTGCCTACGACGAAGAGGTCCGCGTCGAGTCCGGCGAGCTCACCATCGTCGGTGCCTGTACCGCCGAGACGAGCCTCACCCGCACCGCCGGTGACGCGCCGCGGGCCATCGTGTCCGCCCGGGGAGGTCAGCTGACCATGCGCAACGTGCGGATTTTCGGGGCGGAGATCGGCGTGGCCTCGGTCGTCGATGCTACCTCGCTGCTCACCCTCGAAGGCGTGCAGATCGACGATACGAAGGTGTCAGGTGCCATCGCATTGGATGGGGGGCGCCTCGTGATGCGGGACAGTGCGGTTCGCGACACCGCCCTAGGGACCGGGACCAGTGAGAGTGGGCGGGCGTTTCAAGTTCTCGACGCTGCCGAGATCGTCCTCGAACGCGTGGTGATCGAACGCGTTCGGGACCTGGCGTTTTACGTCGCTCGCGCGTCCACTTCGATGACCGATGTCGCCATTCGCGGCGTGGCACCCACCGCGAGCGGTGATAAGGGGCGGGCCCTCGAGGTGCTCGGGGGGGCGACGGTGACGCTCTCGCGGGTGGTCATCGAGGACGTCTACGACGTCGCGCTCTTGGTGGGTCAGGAGGGCACGTCCCTCACCGCCGAGGACCTTCTGGTGCGACGCGTCGCTCCCTCGATTCCCGCCGAAAGCGGTCGGGGGCTCGAAGTGGTCTCGGGGGCTCACGCCGCAGTGACGCGTGCGGTCTTCGACGAGTGTTCACAAACCGCTGTGTTCCTGAGCGGAGCCGGCGCGACGGCCGGGCTTACTGACGTGGTCGTGTCGCGCACGCGCCCTAACGCCGACGGCACCTCGGGCCGTGGTTGTCAGCTGGTGGGTGGCGCCGCGGCGACCTTCGACAGAGTGGTCTTCGATTCGAACTACGATGTGGCCGTCTTCGTCAACGAAGGCTCGACCCTCGATGCGACCGACCTCACGGTGACACGGACCGGGAGCGAGATGGCGACTGGCCAGGATGGTTCGGGTATGGCGGTTCAGTTTGGATCGACCGTGACCCTCACCCGGGCGCTCCTTTCCGAGAACCGTTCGCATGGCATTTTCGTGGACGGGGAGGGCACCGTCGTTTCTGGAAGCGACATCACGGTCCGGGATACCCGGGGGTGGGAAGTGGGCGGTGTCGGTGGGGTCGGCATCGGCGTTCAACATGGTGCCAGCCTCACCCTCACGCGGTCCCTCCTCGAACGGAATCGAGAGGTTGGCGTGCTCGGGCACCACAACGGGACGACCATCACGCTCACCGATGCGACCGTACGCGATACCCTCAACTCCGGCTGTTTCGAAGCGGGTGCGTGCGATGTTCGGAGCGCCGGTCTCGCGGCCATCTCCGGTGCGCACCTGGGTGCCGAGCGTTTTCTCGTCACCGGTGGAGCCTTTGCGGGGGTTCAGCTCGCCCTGGGCGGCGAGATGGACCTCTATCAGGGTGAGGTTCGCGGTCACCTGATCGGCGCCGCCGTCGGTACGGGAGGTTTCGACGTCGCGCGGATCTCGGACGAGGTGGCGTACCACGACAACGAGACGAATCTCGATGCGACAGAGCTCCCCGTCCCCGGTGCCGGGGATCCAATCATGGGGAGTGGATCGTGAGACGCCGACGAAAGAGCTACGGGGCCATACCGGTCTTGGTCGTCTTCGTGCTGGGGTCGGCGCTCTACTACGCCCTCGCTCTCCCCGGTGAGAGCGCGCCCATGCCCCTCCCGGCGGCGACCGCAGAGGAAAGCGACCTCGCCGCGAGCCTCGAAGGTGACGTTCGCGTGCTCTCGGTCGATATCGGCGTGCGCAACATGCAAGAGCCGGAGGCCCTCGCTCGCGCTGCGGACTGGCTGGAAACCTCGTGGTCGGCGGCGGGCTACGAGGTCGAGCGCGAGGCCTACGAGGTCGGTGGCGCTGAGGTCGAAAACCTCTTCGTCGAGCTCCGGGGAGACGAGTCCCCCTACGAAATCGTGGTCGTGGGCGCGCACTACGATTCGGCCGAGGGGACGCCGGGGGCCGACGACAACGCGTCCGGGGTGGCTGCTCTCCTCGCCCTCTCCCGGGCCTTCGCGGGCGCGCCCCGCCGGCGCACCATTCGCTTCGTCGCCTTCGTCAACGAAGAGCCGCCCTACTTCCAGACCGACGCGATGGGCAGCCTGGTGCACGCCCGGGGCATGGCGGAGGCCGGCGCCAACGTAACCGCGATGCTCAGCCTCGAGACGATGGCGTTCTTTCGCGACGAGGGGGGCACCCAGAGCTATCCGTTTCCATTGAGCCTCTTCTTCCCTGACACCGGGACCTTCCTGGCCTTCGTCGCGGACTTCGGCTCCCGTGATCTCCTTCATCGATCGGTGGCCACCTTTCGCGATGCTTCCACGCTCCCCTCGGAAGGAGCCGCCCTGCCCGGGGACATGCCCGGAGTCGACTGGTCAGACCACTGGTCGTTCTGGCAGGCGGGTTACCCCGGCGTCATGGTCACCGACACCGCACCTTTTCGTAATCCGCACTACCACGAGGCGACCGACCTCCCTGGAGAGCTCGACTACGGACGCCTCGCCCGGGCTGTCGTGGGCCTCGAGCGTGTCGTCGACGATCTCGCCCAAGGGGACTGAGGGAGATTGATGTCGGCCGCACCAGGCCGACTCATTTTCGCGGTACTCTCGGGACATGCGCGTGTTCAGCTCAATCATCGCCGTGGTTCTTTCGATGACCGCCGTCGGGTGTGGGGACGACGGCGGCGGTGGCGGCGTGGATACCGGCGTGACACCGCCCCGGGACTCGGGCACTCCCCCGCCCCGCCCCGATGGCGGGTCGAGCACGGGCGGTGAACGCAACCCCGTCTGCGAGGTGGGGACCAGCGCTGGCGAGGTGGCCGCCCCCGAGCACTTGATGAATCTTCGCGGCCAGACCAGCTGGTTTGCTTCGCCCATCGTCGCCGACCTCGACGGTGACGGCGTCAACGAGCTCATCGCGGCTTACTACGACGTCTTCGTCTTCGACGACGCTGGCGAGTTGCTCGACGAGGCGTCCTTTGGCGATGGGCGCATCTACGCGCCCCACGTCGTCGCCGACCTCGAGGGGGATGGCATCGTCGAGGTGGTCTACGGACGCGGCCAGGAGGTGTGGGCCCTCGAGTGGCGCGACGGCGCGTTTCAGCAGAAGTCGGGGTGGCCCCAGGATACGACGACCGCCGGCAACTCCTCCGAGGTGCGCGGTCTCGTGGCGGGCGACCTCGACAACGACGGCTTGCTCGAGATCATCGCGACGACCACCCAGACCGAGCGCAGCGAAAATGGCGGGGCCCAGGTCTTCGTATATTCGGTCAACGGCGCGCTCTATCAGCCTGCCGATGCGTCCTTCCCGGCGTGGCCCCGGTACAACGACCGGACCGGGGCGGGCGGTGACATGGACCGCAATGGCCAGGGCCACAATGGCTTTGGCTGCTACGGTCTCAACGTCGGCATCGGCAACATCGACGACGACGCGGACCTCGAGATCCTCGCCACCTACGACAACCACCACATCCAGGCCTTCGACAAGAACGGCGAGGCCATCGACGCGGCGCCGTACTTCACCAATCGCCAGACCGACTACTCCGGCATGCCGCTCACCTGGGGGCAGTTCATCCGCTGGGCGGACCCGGCCGTCGAGGACGCCCACTACAACCGCCACGAGGGCGAGTGGCCCCACCCCCGGGCCCAGGAGTGGCTCCAGTGGACCGCGTCGCCGCCGAACGTCGTCGACCTCGACGGCGACGGACAAAACGAGGTCCTCGGCATACCGAACATCGAGATGAACGAGCCCTACGAGACCCAGGCCTACGGGATCCTCGTCCTCGAGGGCGCCCACGGTGACGGCAGCCGCTCGGCGATGCGCTTGCCCGGTTGGGAGACCATGCCCCGGGGTGAAGCTCCGATTCAAGTCGACGGTTGGTATCCCCCGGGGGGAGTCCCGGCGGCCCTCACCCTCGACGTTCAGGGCGACAACGCCCCCGAGATCATCGTGTCGCTGAACGACGGCTTCGTTTACGCCTTCGGTGCCGATGCGACGCGGCTGTGGCGCTTCGACTTCACCCACGGCGAGACCATCATGTACTCGTCCGAGGTCGTCGCCGCGGACCTCAACCAGGACGGCTCACCGGAGCTGGTCTTCACCACCTTCGGCTCCCCCGATGTCGTCTCGGGCTACCTCATGATCCTCGGCGCCGACGGCACGCTGCTGCACGACATCCCGCTCCCGGACCCCGGGGACAACGGCAACGGCAATGGCTCACCGGCCGCCCCCGGCATCTACGACCTCGACGGTGACGGCCAGCTCGAGATCATCGTCCAGACCTTCGATCACGGCATGGACGTTTTCACCGTCCCGGGCTCCGGCACCGCCTGCACCCCGTGGCCCACCGCCCGCGGCGGCCCCCTGCGCATGGGCCAGCCGAACGGCGGGTGATGGACGCTGCCGCCTCCTACTGCGAGCTGTATCTCGATGCGCCTTCCGTTGGTGACGTTGTCGCCGCCCTCGTGCGACGAGGTTCATGGGTCTGCAATGGTGTGGACCTTGATCTGGCGGGCGCTTGGATCACGGTGGTGAAGCACAAGCCGTCGACGCACGCCGAAGAGAGGGACGATTTTCTCTCCTACTCAGTTCGAGTCGAGATCGAACCGAAGGATGAAACAACACTCACCGACGTCGCGAAGTCGGTGATAGACGGCCATTGCGTCGGCCGCGGCGACGTCGCTGTGCTCGAGGTCGCCGACACGTCGGAGGACGAGCTCGCGGATCGCCTCGTCGTCAACGCTGTCGAGTAGAGCCGCGCCGATGCGCTTGCGCTCCTCGACGGGCAACTCCATCGCTTCATCCATCAACTTCTTGGCCGCGTCCGTCACAACCAAATCGTAAACCTTGATCCGTCGGAGCGCCAGCCGAGTGCGTCCCACGATCGAACGGGCGCCCTCGTTTCACTCGATGAGCTGCTCTTCGTGTGCTTCTATAGCCACACGTTGACGATGCTGTTCTCGTCGAACGCGAAGACCTGCTCGGCTTCGCGGTAGGTCTTGCCGGCGACGGTGACGCGGCGACCGGCGCCGACGACCTCGACGATGCGGTCTCGGGAGACCGCGTCGACCTCGGCCAGTTCGGCGACGTTGGCGACGCGCAGGTTGCTCGAAATCGGGAGCATGGCGATGGCGTTGTCAGCCTCCACCCATGCGCGGACCCGGGCGTCGGTCACTTCGAAGCGAAGGTGGCCCCGCACTCGGACCGGGGCCTTGCTCTCGGCCGGAAGGACCGCGATCGGCGCCACCTCGAGACGCTCATCGTTGGCACGGCGAGACGCGATCTCGGCGAGGCGGCGACGCGCGGTGTGCCGGTCGTCGTAGACGTGGGCGGCGGTGCCGAGGGCGATGATCGATGCGATGACGAATGCTCCGTAGAAGCCGGCGGATGCGATGAAGAGCGGGGTGAGCAGAGACAAGACGAGGGCAAAGATGAGCCTCGAGCTGGCGCCCGTCACTCGGGTGTCGTCGGCGTGCTTGGGGACGATGAAGGTCTCGCCGCGATCGACGAGGGGGACCTCGCAGGACCAGCAGGTGTCGCCGAAGGCGAAGCTCTGTTCACATTGGGGGCATTGCAGGTCCAAGAGGGCGGCGGGCGCCTGCGCACCCTGGCGCGCCATCCCAGTGCTCTCGGGGGCCCGCGGCCGGCGAGCGTTCCAGCGGCTTGCGTAGATCTGGGTGAGTGTGCCTTGCGTTCCCATGACCACCATCAACGCAAGGAGTACGCCAAGCAATAGGGCAGGGATTTGCCCTGGTCGCTACGGCCCGCAGTGGATCATGCCGATGCACGGTGCATCACCGGGTTGGCCTGCGCACCCGCCGGTAGGCGCTATGGTCCGCCCATGCCAACCGAGGTGACCTTCACGCCCATCGGTGTCGCCAAGACACCCTTCACCGAGCGGGCCGACGCTCCGCGGCAGCCCCGGGCCGCCGAGGGGGTTTCGGGACAGATCGTGCTCTACTCCGGCAAGGGCTACGAAGACGCCCTCGCGGACATCGAGCAGTGGGACTACCTCTGGGTGCTCTTCGTCTTCGACCGGAACGTCGGGCGGCCCTTTCGACCGAAGGTCTTGCCCCCCCGGAGCGAGACCAAGCGCGGCGTCTTCGCGACCCGCTCGCCCCATCGACCGAATCCGATCGGCATGTCCGTCGTACGCCTCGAGAGCGTGCATGGCCTGACCCTGAACATTCGCGACCTCGACATCCTCGAC
This sequence comes from Deltaproteobacteria bacterium, assembly GCA_003647065.1. Lineage (GTDB taxonomy): Bacteria > Myxococcota_A > Polyangia > Polyangiales > B10-G4 > B10-G4. The sequence goes on from QMMC01000013.1 coordinate 26,505, forward strand.
GGTTCGCCGATTCTCGACATCAAGCCCTACCTCGCGTGGTCCGACGCGATCCCCGGCGCCTCCGCCGGGTGGCTCGACGCGCCTGCCGGCGGTACCGAGGGCAGGCCCGATGACCCCGCCCGACGTTGGACTGTCGCCTTCACCGAGGAAGCCGAAGCTCAGATTTCCTTCCTCGAGGGGCGGGGCGTGACCCTGCGTCGCCGCCTCGACGAGGTCCTCGCTCTCGGTCCCCGGCCCCATGCCTACCGGCGCATCCGAGAAGAAGCGGATGGCACGTACACCTTGGCCCTCAAGGATTGGCGCGCTCGTTTTGAGGTCGCCGGGGGGCTCGTCGAGGTGACCCGCCTCGTCACCGGTTATCGTCCTCGGCAACTACACGGAGACGGCGCAAACGACCCGTCTCTCGATGTGCACCGCGCCTTCGTCGAGGCCTTCGGGTTCGACTGAGCCCCGTGGTGCGAGTTTAGCGCGCGAGCCAGGCCGTGAGCGCGCCCATGCCGATGCCCAAGGCGACGAAGAGAACGCCGAGGGCCCACATCATCGCGGTGCGCTTCTTGGTGCCGGCGGCATGGTTCGCCGTGGCTCCATCGGTCGTGCCGACAATCGGCATGCTCCCGTTCGGGTCGGCGTTCACGATCACGTCGGCGTCCACGATCATGTCGGCGTCCATGTCGATCTCGATGGCGAGGTCTTCCAGCGCTTCGGGTGAGCCGCCGGTGCGTCGCGGTGGCGCTAGGGTGGGCCCCGCGACGCCGGACCCGATAGGCAGGTCGTTCATGGCCAGCGCTGCCGCACCGCCCCCTTGGCCCGGGTCGTCTTCGCCCCGCGGCCGGTTGCCGAACGGCCCGAAGGAGCCGCTCATGACCGAGGGCGTGCCCGTCTGGAAGCTCCCGGTGAGCTTCTCGGCCCGCTTGGGCAGGGGCAGCTTGTCGTTTTCGTCGAAGGTTTTGTCGAGGAAGCCCTTGATGACCCTCGGGTCGACGTATGCCGCTTCGGCGATCAGCGCCTCGTCGATGGCCTCCTGCATTTCGCCTGCCGTCGCGAAGCGCTCGGTCGGGTCCTTCGCCAGGGCTTTCTTGACGACCGCGTCGAGGCCCGCAGACACCTCTGGGTTCACCTCTCGCGCCGAGGGCACAGGCTCTTCGGCCACGGCGGTGAGCGTATTGAGCACCGTGTCCCGGTGGTAGAGGGGCTTGCCGGTGAGAGTCTCGTAGAGGCAGATGCCGAGGGTGAAGATATCGGAGCGAGGGTCGACTCGCTGTCCCCGCGCTTGTTCCGGAGAGAGGTAGCTGTACTTGCCCTTGAGCACCCCGGCGTCGGTTTGGCTGTCCTTCGCCGTCGTCTTCGCGATGCCGAAGTCGAGGAGCTTAACCGTGCCTTCCCAGCTGACCATGATGTTGTGAGGGCTGACGTCCCGGTGGATGATGTTCAGCGGTCGGCCCTGGACGCCCGTGGCGTTGTGCACGTAGTGCAGAGCGGCGGCGACCTTCGAGATGATCTTCGCCCCGATCGGGGTCGGGATGCCATCGCCGTCCCAGGCGAGGCGGATCACTTTTCGGAGCGGAACACCGTAGACCCACTCGAGGGTCATGAAGGTCGCTCCATCGACGTCGCCGGACTCGTACACATGGCACACGTTCGGGTGGTAGAGGCGCGACGCCATCTTGCCCTCATCGAGGAACATCTCGAGGAACTCCGGGTTGTCCTCGTACTCGGGAAGCACGCGCTTCAGGACGACGTGGCGCGCGCTGCCATCGGGGTTCCTGTCCCGCGCGAGGTAGACCTCGGCCATCCCGCCCCGGGCGATGCGACCGAGGATTTCGAATGGCCCGAACTTGGCCAGGACGTCGTAGTCGGGGATGACTTGCTGGGTATAGAGCCCAGCGTCTACGGTGGTCGCGAAGTCGTCGTCATCGTCGTCATCGTACAATGAGTGGCGTCCTGGCTCGGAAGGGCCGTCTGGTGTGGGTGGGTCGGACATGCCTTCCGCGGGCATCATAACGAATCCTCCGCCACGAACGGAAACAATGCGGGTTCCGGGTGATGATCAGTCGGTCGTCGCCGAGCCGGCGGAGCTCGTTGGCAACTCCGGGGGCGGGCCCGACCCCGCGCGAACCATGAAGAACGCCACCGCGAGACCGATCGCCAGGACGAGGAAAAGGACCGCGATCAAGAACGAACCGCGCTTCTTCTCCTCCTCGGCGAACTCGGTTGCACCGTAGGGGTCTTGAATCGCTTCGGGGAAATTGGACGCCGGAGCTGGGGCGAAGGGGTCCCGGGCGGGACCGGTTGTCCGGGGCTGGGCCGGGGCGGGAGCCGGAGCCGGGGCTTGGGCCTCCCCCGTGCCAAAGGGGTCGGCGCTGGCCACATCCGATGAGGGAGGCGTATCCGGTGTCGACGGAATGGTGGCCATGGCAGCTGCGATGTCGTCGACGTCGGGGCTCTCTTGGTCGGCCGGGGGCGGGGCGAGGGATTCGTAGTCGGAGTCTTCGGCCGCAGGGGCAGGCGGTGTCGGCGGCGCTGGCGGCGGAGGTTCGGGGGGCCCGGGGGCGGCCTCCGGCGCGGCGGCGGCAACGACCGGCGGAAGCAAGTCTTCCCCACTCAGCGCCCGGGCGTCGACGACCGTGGCGTCGTCTTCCGCGAAGTCCGACGTGTCGGGCTCCGGCGCAGCGGGCGCGTCGGCGATGGGCTCCGGGGCGATGGCCGCCGGTGCCGCGGTTTCGGGCGCCGGTGCGGCGGGCTCGGGTTCGGGCGCGGCGGCGGCGAGTTCGGGTTCGGGCGCCGCAGGCGCGGCAGGCGCGGCCTCGGCGACGGGCGCTGGCGCCGGGACGTCGGGGGTCGCCGGAATGTCCGGGGTTGCCGGTGCCGGGGTCCGGAAGGGTGCCGGCATGGAACCTGCCGGCGGAGCGAACGAGGGGCTGTGCCCGGCGCCGCCGGCGGCGCTCTCCGCGAGGGTGAAGCCGAAGGTCGCCGCGTCTGCCGGGCGATTTTCAGGGTCCTCAGCCATGCCGTGGGAGAGGGCGTCGGCGAGGTCGGCGGGGGCAGCGGTGCTACCGGGCCCCGGCGCCGAACCCGTCAGCATGTGGTGGACCAGAGCCGCTACCCCAAACACGTCGGCCCGGGCGTCGGGGGAGCCCGTGTCTTTCAGCTCCGGGGCGAGGTACCTCGTCGCTCTGGGCCCCGAGCCCCGTCCCGTCGGCACAGTCGAGTCGGGAATCCGAGCGCTGCGGACAATCTCCTGAATGCCGAAGCCGACCACGCTCACGTGTTCGCTCCCGTCCATGCCCGGGGCGAGGAGGATGTTGCTCGGCGTCAGGTCCCAGTGGAAGTGCCCGGCGGCGTGGGCCTGGCCGAGGATATCGAGGAGCTCGCCGGTGAGCGCCAAGACCTGATCCCGTTCGAGGGGCCCATCCTGGAGCTCGTCCGCCAAGGTCGTGGCGTCCTCGTATTCGAGCTCGAGGTAAGCCACCCCATGCTGGATGCCATGCCCCGTGACCCGGACGATGCCCGGCTCGACCAGCAGCTGAAGTTCTGCCGCCTTGGTCTTGAATGCCGCGGTGGTCTCCGGTGAGCCCTCCGTATTGATGGGCAACACGGCCAGGGCGAGGGGGTCCCCGCCCTCCCGCTCGGCGCGGTACACCAGCGCCAGTCCATTCCAATCGAGCTTCTCGACGATCTGATACTTGTCGGCAAAGAGATCTTTGACCGTATCGATCGGCGGCCCGCCACTCCCGTCGTCGGACATCGCCGGGAGGATACCCCGGACCGCCGATTGTCGTCTGAAGTCTGCAATCGTGGTCTGCCGCCGGCAGGGCTACCTCCGGTGAAAGCGCTGTAATCGCGACAACTTGCGAGGCATGGGCCTTGCTTGGTCGGGGGGCATGAATCGATGCCCCGGAAAGCTCCTTTTTATCGTCGCCCTGGCGACAGCCTCCTTCCTGCCGTTCCCTGCGGTCGCCTTTGGCCAGGAGACCGGAGCCCGCCTCGACGGTGGCCGGGGCCTCGACTTGCACCTCTTTCGGCCCGCGGTGGACAGCAAGGGCCTCTTCACCGTGAACGGCAGTGACGTCCTCGGCCACCTCGACTTCAGCTTCGGCCTGATCCTCGACGCGGGCATCGGACTGCTGCCGGCGTCGACATTCGTGAACGACGAAGGGGCGCCCATTGGAGCCGAGGACCGGCAGAACCGGCTGGTGGATTCCTTCTTTACCGGCACTCTGACCGCGAATCTCGGCCTCTTCGATCTGCTCGTCGTCGGCGTGCAGGTACCGGTGCAAGTGGTGAGCGGCGCGAACACCACCCTGCCCGCGACGGGTGGCAGCACGGGCTACAACTCCGGCGAGGCGGGCGGCCTCGACTACCAGGGCCTCGGCGACCTCACGGTGCACGGAAAGCTTCGGTTGACCCGGGTCGAGCGAGACCCCGTCGGCCTCGCGGCCCTGGTCCTCGTCGAGGTGCCGACCGGCAGCCCGTCAGAGTTCGCCGGGGACGGCTTTGCTCTCTGGCCCATGATGGCCCTCGAGGCTCGGCCCCACCGGCTTCTTCGCCTGGCCGTGAACGTCGGTTACCGCATGAATTTCGGTGACCCGGCGACCATCCCGGTGGGAGCGCGCACCGTCCCGACCGGAAGCACCGGGGGCATGAACGCTCTCGGTGCGATGATCGACCCCGCCCAACCGGGGGTGAACACCGAGTACGGTCACCTGATCACCTTCGGCGCCGGGGCGGCCCTGCGCGTCGCGGACTCCGTCGAGTTGGGTCTCGAAGCCTACGGAGCGCAGTCGGTCGCGGCCTTTCACGCCGAGGGGTTCAGCCTCGAGGCCATCCTCGGCCTGAAGGTTTTCGTCGAGCAGAATAGCTACCTGGTCCTGGGCGGAGGCGTGGGCATCCCCAACATCGCGTCGGACAGCGGGGGCCTGATGAGCGCTGACGTGCGCGGAATGCTCGGCTTCATCTTCGAGCCGTCCATCGGAGACAGAGATGGCGACGGCCTGAAGGACGACTTCGATCAGTGCCCCGATGAACCCGAGGATTTCGACAACTTCGCCGATGAAGACGGCTGTCCGGACCCCGACAACGATCGCGACGGCATCCTCGATGTGGACGACGGCTGCCCCCTGGTCCCCGAGGACCGCGATGGTGATGCAGATGAAGACGGCTGCCCCGAGGGCAACGAGGGTGACCGCGATGGCGATGGCCTCCTCGACGAAGTCGATGGATGCCCCGACGATCCCGAAGACCGCGATGGATTCCAGGACGAGGACGGCTGCCCCGATGTGGACAACGACCAAGACGGGATCCTCGACGTCGACGACCTCTGCCCCGACGACCCCGAGGACCGCGACGATTTCGAGGACCTCGACGGCTGCCCCGACCCGGACAACGATGCGGACCGGATCCTCGATGTCGACGACGCGTGCCCGAACGACCCGGAAACATACAACGGTTATCAGGATGAGGACGGTTGCCCGGACCGTCACGAGGTCGACATCGAAGGTGGGGTCATCGTCACCTTCCGCAAGATCATGTTCGAGACCGACAGCGCGCATATCGTGGAAGACAGCCTTCCGATCCTCGACGCGGTCGCAGCGGCGATGAACGGGAACCCGCAGATCGAACTCGTCGAGATTCAGGGCCACGCCGACGAACGCTCGAGCGACGATTACAACATCCGCCTCACCCGAGACCGGGCCGCGGCAGTACGTGAAGGACTCGTCCAGAGAGGCGTGAGGTCCGAACGCCTGAGAAGCGCCGGCTACGGCGAGCGCTGCCCGCTGGACCATCGCCACAACGCTCGGGCCTGGGAGGCCAATCGCCGAGTGGAGTTCAAGATCCTCCGCCAAGACGGGACCACGTCGACGGCGGAGGTGGTCTGCGCAGCGGGGCGAGAGCTCGTCCCCGAGTGAGCCGAGGACGCGCAGGTGGCCGGGGTCGGGGGACGAGGGCGCGGCCTACGTCGCGAAGAACACCCCTCGGGTTCGGTCACCAAAGAGCCGCAGGAGCACCATGAGGCTCAGGGGAAAGACCGGTGTCGGCAGCCAGAGCACGGCCGCCACGACTGCGACGAGCCAGCCCCAACGTCGGCGGGCGCTAATGCCCACCGCGCCGGCGAAGGGAAGGACAGCCCACGGGGATGCCAGGAGGAAAATCGCCACGCCGCCGGCGAGACCGGTGAGGCCCTGACGGTGGCGAACGATCCAGGCCATGTTTCGAAGTCCGCCTGCGCTCAGATAGAGTTCCGGGAAGTAGCTGGCGGCAAAGGCGAGGGCGCCGCCTATGGCCGCGAGGATGCCGACGAGTCCGATTCCGTGCAGCGCGCCGCGCAGCCAGCTCGAGAAACCCGCCTGGTCGAGGTCGTCGGCCTCGGCGACGCCGTCTCGGAGGCGCCCGAGGCGTGTTGCTGCGTCCGAGAGCGCGACTTCGGCGGATGTCGCCCGATGCTTTTCATGCCGAAGGGCTCGTTCGCTGATGTCCAGCCGCGCCCGCAGGGCTTCCTCGCTCGCTCGATACATGGAACGACGGACCGCGAAGGCCGGGAAAAGTTCCGCTGTCTATTTGAGCCCGTGTTTTACGAGCAGCTTGATCAGGTAAGTGCGGTCCATACGTGCGTCGCGCGCCGCCCGGCTCACGTTGCCGCCGGCGCGGCTCAGCAGCGCGTCACAGTAGCGTCTCTCGAAATCGTCGAGGACCGCGCCCCGTGCTTCCTTGTAACCGTGGCCCAGAGCTGCCTCGACGACGTCCATCGTGCCATCGGGCCCCGTCGGGGCGTCTCCGAGGGGCGGGGCTTCGCCCATGACCAGCGTCGCTTCTACGACATTGCGAAGCTCGCGCACGTTTCCCGGCCATGCGTGAGCGGCGAGGGCCTCCATCGCATCCGGAGGAACCACCTTCGACACGTCTTCGAGAGCCCCCGCCTCTCGGAGAAAATGCTCGACCAGGATGGGAATGTCCTCACGGCGCTCCCGGAGAGGCGGGATTCGCAGCACCACGACGGCCAGGCGGTAGTAGAGGTCGAGGCGAAACGTCCCGGCGTTGACCTCCGCTCGGAGGTCCCGGTGGGTAGCGCCGACGACGCGCACATCGACGGCAATTTCCTCGCGCCCGCCGACCCGCCGAAAGCGGCGACGCTCGAGGGCCCCGAGGAGGGTCGCCTGGAGAGCGTTGGGCAGCTCGCCGACCTCGTCGAGGAAGAGCGTGCCTCCGTTGGCCCGCTCGAAGGCCCCCGCGTGTTGCGTGGCCGCCCCCGTGAACGCGCCCTTCTCGTGGCCGAAGAGCTCGCTCGCAACGAGGCCCGGCGAGAGGGAGCCGCAGTCGACGGTGACGAATGGTGCGTCCCGGCGTCGCCCACGGTCGTGCAGTGCCCGGGCGACGAGCTCTTTGCCCGTCCCCGACTCCCCGACGACGAGGATCGCCGAGTCTGCGGCGGCGGCCCGCTCGATCTGGGCCATGAGGCGGCGCATGATCGGGGTCCGGCCGTAGAGACCAGCGAGCTCGTCTTCGTCGTGCAGTTCGATCGTGACGCGCCCCCCCCCGTCGAGACGGAGCACCGTATTGCCGAGGGTGAGGGTGGCGCCGGCGGGGAGGACGCCCTGGTGAATGCGGGCGCCTTCGAAGAGGGTGCCGTTCGTCGACCCGTGGTCTTCGACCCGAATCCCTTCGCCGCTGGTCGCGAGTTCGACGTGGAAACGGGACACGGTCGGGTCGGTCAGCACGAGATCGTTGCCCTCGGCCGTGCCCACACTGAGAGTTTCGCTCTCGGCGGCATGGCGGAGTCCCACGTCCGGGCCCTTTACGACCTCGGCTGCGAGGGTCTGGACCGGCAGGCCACGGCTATCGGACGAGGGTTCGGTGCTGTGACCCGACACTGGGGCAACGTAGCACGCTACTCTTGATCCGCCGATGGTGACGCCGCGCTTTCCGTTTCAGTTGAAGCTCATGCTCCTCGCGGGCACCCTCGGCGTCGTTCCGACGGTGGCCGTTGGCATCGGCCTCATCGACGTCAACGCGCGCGCCGTCGAGCGGGAGAGCCGCGCGCTGTCGATCGCCGTGGCTGACGACGTCGTTCGCACCATCGAAGAGGAGGCGAGTCGCGTCGAGGCCACGCTCGCCCTCGCGGCCCACGTTCTGAGCGACTCGGAGGTCGCATCCGATACCCGTGTCGCCCTCACCCCGGCCCTCGTCGAGGGAGACTCGGCAATCGATCACTTGGCGATCTACGATGCCCGAGGCGGGCTCATCGATGTGGCCCGGGGCGCTGGAGCGGGCGCTGTCGAGGTCCCCGAGCATATGCCGGCGGAGGTGCGGGACGGTCTCGGAGCCGTCGACCTCTTCGTCGGTCGGGTGGTGGTAGTCGGGGGAGAGCCCCGGGTGCCCTTCGCCATGCCCATCGTCGTCGACGGTCGGCGAACCGGGTACGTCTACACCCGGGCCCGCCTCGTC
>QMMC01000014.1 GCA_003647065.1 Deltaproteobacteria bacterium
GAACGACATGCCCAGGAGGGGCACCGTCAGCCAGTGCAGCCAGCGGCTGCGCTTCGAATAGGTCGCGGGCTTCGCCATCTCTCTCCTCCAGCAGGGGTCTTCCCGGGGAAGATGGGTTCGCTAGCGTCTTTGACAATGCGTGAATATTGGTACAGACAGTCAACTCATAGATGACAATGGTCCTCGACGATATGGCGCTTTTCGCGGCCGTGGTGCGTGCCGGCAGCTTCACCGCCGCGGGGAGGGCCCTCGGGGTCACCAAACAGAGCGTCAGCAAGCGCATCGCCCGCCTCGAAAAAGCGGCCGGAGCCCAGCTCCTCGCCCGGACGACCCGGTCGATGCGCCTCACCGATGCGGGGGAGCGCTTTCACCGGGCCTCGGAAGACATCGTCGCCCGCGCTGACGATGCACTCCGGGAGCTGAGCGAAGACACCGACGAGGTGCGAGGCACGCTGCGGGTGACGGCGCCGGTGGTCCTCGGTGAGTCCCTGGTCGTCGACGTCGCCGCCGGCCTCCGTGCCGTGCACCCGGAGTTGCGCATCGAGCTGATGCTCACGGACCGCTTCGTCAACCTCGTCGAGGAGGGATTCGATGTGGCGGTTCGCCTCGGCCAAGGAGCTTCGAAGACCGATGCGGTCCAGAGGCTCGGCGAGGCCCGGCAGGTCTACGTGGCGAGCCCCTCGTTCATCTCTTCCCACGGTGAGCCCGAAGCGTTGGCCGGGGTGCCGTGCATCACCCGGGAGAACCACGAACGGTGGCGGCTTGGTACACGCCACGTGGCCGTCGCCAGCGCCCTCTGCGTCAACACCTTCGCGGCGATCCGTCGAGCGGCCCTCGCGGGCGCGGGGGTGGCCCGGCTGCCGACGGTCCTCGTCGACGAGGACATTCGACAGCGGCGCTTGGTGCTGCTCTTCGACGGAGCCCCGGCGGTCGAAGGCCCGGTCTGCGCGGTGTGGCGCGAAGCGGCCCACGTGCCCCATCGTGTCTCGCTCTTCGTCGATGAGCTCGAGCGTCGCGCAAGAGACTGGCCTCCCTTCGTGGGAGGATGACGGCCGCCTTCGCGGAGGAAGCTCAGTCAGCGGATGCCGCTGCCGCGAGAATGGCCGCGTGATGTCGCAGGTGGTCTTCGACGAAGCTGGCGATGAAGTAGTAACTGTGGTCGTAGCCAACGCGGCGCCGGACCTCGAGGTCCTGGCCTGCGGCGGCCGCGGCCTCTTCGAGTAGGTGCGGGTGCAGTTGCTCGTCGAGGAACGGGTCGGCGAGACCCTGGTCGACGAGGATCTTGGCGGGGTGGGTGCCGCGGCCGAGGAGCTCGCAGGCGTCGTAGGCCTTCCACGACTCCCGGTCCGGGCCCAGATAGCCGCCGAAGGCCTTCTCGCCCCAGGGGCACTTCGTCGGCGCGCAGATCGGCGCCAAGGCCGAGACCGAACGCCACTTCCCAGGTTCGCGGAGCCCGATGACCAGGGCGCCGTGGCCGCCCATCGAGTGGCCGAAGACCGACCGATGTCCTTCGCCGAGGGTGGGGAACGCCCCGTCGATGGCCCGGGGCAATTCGTCGGTGACGTAGGAATACATACGGTAGCGCTCGGACCACGGGGCCTCGGTCGCATCGACATAGAACCCCGCGCCGGTGCCGTAGTCCCAGCTGGCGTCTTCGCCGGCGTAGCCCGCGCCCCGGGGGCTGGTATCGGGGCACACGATGGCGAGGCCGAGCTCTGAGGCGATGCGCTGGGCGCCAGCCTTCTCCGTGAAGTTGGCCGCGGTGCACGTCAGGCCCGAGAGCCAGTAGACCACCGGCACCTTCTCGTCGGCCGCCCGGGGCGGCAGGTAGACCGAGAGCTCCATCGGGCCGCCGCACGATTTCGACTCGTGGCGAAGCATGAGCTGGCGCCCGCCGAAGCTGCGCGTCTCTTTGAGCGTTTCGAACATCAGTCGAAGAGCACGACCGAGCGGATCGACTCGCCCGAGTGCATGAGGTCGAAGGCGTCGTTGATCTTCTCGAGGGGCATGGTGTGGGTCACGAAGGAGTCGACTTCGATCTTACCGTCCATGTACCAGTCGACGAGCTTCGGCACGTCCGTCCGGCCCTTGCATCCACCGAAGGCGCTGCCCTTCCAGACCCGTCCGGTGACGAGCTGGAACGGCCGCGTCGTGATCTCGACGCCGGAGGCCGCGACGCCGATGATGATCGACTCGCCCCAGCCCTTGTGACAGCACTCGAGGGCCTGGCGCATGAGCTCCGGGTGACCGACGCACTCGAAGCTGTAGTCGGCGCCGCCGTCGGTCAGCTCGACGAGGTGTCCGACGAGGTCTCCTTTGATCTCCTTCGGGTTCACGAAGTGGGTCATGCCCATCTTCTCGCCCCAGGCCTTCTTGGCGTTGTTGGTATCGACGCCGATGATCTTGTTTGCGCCGACCATGCGCGCGCCCTGGATGACCGACAGGCCGACGCCTCCGAGGCCGAAGACGACGACGTTGGCCCCGACCTCGACCTTGGCCGTATTGATCACCGCGCCAATGCCGGTGGTGATACCGCAGCCGAGCAGGCAGACCTTGTCCAGGGGCGCGTCTTTTCGGATCTTGGCGAGGCTGATCTCCGGCAGCACCGTGTGGGTTGCGAAGGTGCTCGTGCCCATGAAGTGCATGATGTCCTCGCCGCCCTTCGAAAAGCGCGAGGTCCCGTCAGGCATCAAACCCTTGCCCTGGGTGGCACGCACCGCCTGGCAGAGGTTGGTCTTGCCGCTGAGGCAGAACTTACATTGGCGACACTCTGCCGTGTAGAGCGGGATGACGTGGTCACCGGGCTCGAGGCTGGTGACCCCTTCGCCGATTTCCACGACGACGCCGGCACCTTCGTGGCCCAGGACCGAAGGGAAGATCCCTTCGGGGTCGGCGCCCGAAAGTGTGTAGGCGTCGGTGTGGCACACGCCGGTGGCGGCGAGTTTGACGAGGACTTCGCCATCCCGGGGGCCACCGAGTTCGAGCTCTTCGATGACGAGCGGCTTGTTTACTTCGCGGGCGACGGCGGCTTGGATCTTCACGGTTGTCCCTCCCAGAAATCGAGCCGCGAAGCTAACAGACTTACGCTCCGGCGGACGTCACCGATTGGTACGGAGCGAGGTCACGTCGAGTACCTCTTCTGGAATGCCTGCCCGGAGGAACGGCGCTCGGAGATCTTCGGGGACCTCCGCCGTGAAGTTCATGGCTTCGCCCGTGACCGGGTGGGGCAGGGTGATGGCGACCGCGTGCAGCGCTAGGCGATGCAGCCCGAGCTCGTCGCGGAGGCGCTGGTTCTTTGGGCCCCGGCCATAGGAGACGTCCCCGGCGAGGGCATGGTGAAAGCGCCGAAAGTGGCGGCGGATCTGGTGCTGGCGGCCGGTCTTCGGCGTGACCGAGACGAGGGAGAGGGCGCCGTCGGGGCCACAGAAGGGCACGACGAAGAGGCGTTCGTACTCGGTGATCGATTCGACCTCGGGGCCGCCCTTCTTGGTTTTGTTCCTACGCATCGGCGAATCGAGGACCCCCGCGTCCGGGACTTCGCCGAGGACGAGGGCCAGGTAGCGCTTCTGGACGAGGCGGGCCTCGAACGCCCCCTGGAGCGCCGCCGCGTGCGTCGACGAAAGAGCAAAGGCCATCACGCCGCTCGTCGGCGCGTCGAGGCGGTGCACGGGATACACCCACTGCCCGATCGCGTCGCGGACCAGGGTCATCACCACGTCTCCATGATGTCCGGCGCCGCGGTGCACGGGCATGCCCGAGGGCTTGTCGACGACGACGATGGCTTCGTCACGGAAGAGGATGGGGACGGTGGCGGGCGCCGTGGTCATCTCCAAACGGCCCGGGTCCTCATTCATCGCCGCGATTGTCCATGAGACGCCCCCGGGTCGCAACTCCAGGTCGATAGCCTGTTGGGCCTGTAGGGCTTGTTGGGCTTGTTGCGTGATGGACGCATCTTGAACTCGTCACCGCCGAGGGCTCATGCTTTCGAGGGCCATGGCGATTATCCAGACCACGAGCGTGGCGGCGCAGATGCGGTGGACCTGCGCCCTCGTTTTGGTGGGGGGCTTGGGGGCCTTGGGGGTGGGGTTGGGCTTCGGATGTGGATCGTCCTCTCAGGACGCGGCGGAGCCACAGCCACAGGCGGCACAGGTGGGCCCGCGAGAAGGCCAAGAGCGGCCCAGGTCGGCCCAGGTTCTGGAGGCCGGCGACGCGCCCCCGGCGTCCGCTCCGAGCACGGAAGCCGCGACCATCCTCCTCGAAGGGGACGGAGACATCGATGGCGTTCCGGGTGATGAGCACCTCGTGCTCCGCACCGACGGGACCCTCGAAGCCGGGGCCTGGCGAGGTCGAGCCGAAGTATTCGAGATGATCGAGTACTGGGCAGAGCGGCAGGCCACCGTCGGGGTCGTGGTCCTCGACCGCCGCCGAGGCCTGCGAGGGGTCCTCGTCACACTCCCCATCGCCGAACATGAAGATCCGCCGAACCGCTACCAGCTTTTCGTTCCCGACGGCGCGGACGCGCTCCGTAGCGTCCTCGACATCACGCCGGGTGCCTATGGAGGCTTGGAACTCTCGTTCCCGGGCGATGGCACGGTTGGCTATCTGGAGGACGGCTGGAGTGCCTGTGACCGCCTGAACGAGCCTCGCAGCGCACCGCGCCAGCGCATCACGTTCGCGATGGACGGAGACCAGATGGTAGAGCGGGACCGGCGTGAGAGTGGCCAGGTCCAAGTATGCGACATGCTCGCCGCCTGCCCTTACGTCTATGTCCTGGGCGCGGGCGACCCCGTTCTCGCGGGTGAGATTCTACGCAACCTGCGCGGAAGCGCGGCATACGCGGAACAGTCTCTCTCCGTCGCCGGCGCCGCCGGAACGCCGCTGCACATTCGCCTCGCCGAAGAGAAGCCCGAGGTCACCTACCTCGATGCGGTCTACGTCGAGGACAACGGCGTTCGTGTTTCCCCGCGGAGCTGCACCGAAGCCTTTCCGGGCCCTGCCTACTGCATCGCCGACGGCATCGCTTTCGTGCTGCGCCAGGGCGACACCCTCGACCTCACCTTCGACGCTCCCGGCACCACGGTCGAGCTCCGTGCGACGGGGTACTACGTGCCAACGTCGAACCTGAGAGAGCCCTGACTGCCGCGGTGTTCGGGCCGGCCGCTCTCAGAGCCCGACGGAGTCGACGCTTCCAGGGACCGGGAGCATGGTGCTGCTGAGGTTCGTCCCGTTTTCGCGATATGCAACCTCGTGGGTCAGGCGATCGAGGTCATACCCCTCGACCTGTACGCAGGCGCCGATCGCCGTCCCCGAGACCACGCCGGACTCGAAGTCGACGAAGGTCATGCCGGTCGTGCCGGTGAGCGGCGACAGAAACACCCCGCAGGTCGCGACCTGGTGAATCTTGAATCCGGTCAAGCGCAGCGAGGCCGAGATGACCACCGCGCCATATCCGCAGTTCGCGCCCGTGGGCGTCTCGGGGCCGCAGGCGGCGTCTCCGATCCGCGTGATCATCGCGTCTCGAAGCTCGACGTGGCTGCCGAGATTGGCCATCAGACCCATGTCTCCGGCGCCGTCGATGAGGACATTGGAGCCGTCGAGGCGAGCATCATCCTGGACTACGATGCCCATCCCTCCCGCGCCATCGGCGACCCGGGGTTGGATGTCGCGGATGACGACATCGGAGAGACTGAGGCTCGTGCCTTCTTCGGTGCCGAAAATTCCGAGTTCGTCGTTGTTTGCGACGAGCAACCGGGTGGCTTCGAGGGTGGCGCCGAACTGTACGCCGATGCCCCGACCCAAGCGACCGTTGCTCGCCTGCGATACGTTGGCTCGGACGACGACGTCGGTGAGCTTCGCGGCGCTGCCCGTCCCCAGGGCCATGATACCCCCGGAGTGATTCCTTTCGACGAGAATCCGCGTCGCATCGAGGGTGGCTCCGCGTTGTACGAGCACGCCATTGCCGTCGGCCCGGTCGCTTGCTCGCGGCGCGGTGTCCCGGATCACGGCGTCGGTCAGTCGGATGGCGCTGTCTACCCCCGCCCCGAAGACGCCGGTCGCGCGATTGTCCGACACGACGAGGCGGGTCGCTTCGAGGTGAGCACCGTCCTCCACGGCGATGCCGAACCCGAATTCTCCCGTAGCCATGTTGGGCCCGGTGTGTCGAACGACGGTGTCCGTGAGGCTCACGTTCGTGCCCGCCCCGACGGCGAGAACCCCGATTTCGTGGGCGCCCTCGATCAGGACCCCGGCCAAGACGAGGGATCGCCCGTCCGCCGTCGAAGTCCCGACCTGCGTCGAGTTCCTGATGGTGATGTTACGGAGGACCGCCGCCTCCCCGCTCCCCGTCACTTGGACCACCGCGAGGATCGGGCCGTCGATCCCCGTGACCACTGTCTCGGCGGCGCATGCCCCAAGCAGCCGCACGCCGGGCCTGAGCGGCAGAGTGCCTCCGTAGGTGCCTTTGGCCAGGGCGACCGTCGTCCCTGGTGAAAGCGAGTTCCAGCTCACCGATGCGAGGCCGTCGTACGGCGCCGCGAGGGAGCCGTCCCCACCGGGCGCGGCGTCGGCCTTTACGTGAATGACCCTGCCTTCCGTGGGCAGCGTCGTCGCGTAGTCTCCCGCCGGGCACGCATCGCCGATCGGCCGACACTCCGGTTCCCCGGGAAAATGCGCGTCCCCCGGGCCGCACGCAGACACTCCCGCTACCGGATACGGGTCGCATTCGGTCACCGCGTTGCCAGTGACCTCGCGCCATCCTTCCGGGCAGGGGGTCAGGGCGACTGGCGGGACTCCCTCTTCGAACCACGGGGCGTCCGGCGTCACGGCGTCCGAGCCGCTGTCAGCCGCGGCGTCCCCGGCCGGAGTCGAATCCCCCCCGCACGCCAAGGCGACGGGTAACGTCATCGTGAGCAGCCATCGCGCCTGGGGAATGAACATGGGAGGCACGAGGTTACCACGGCGCCCGCGGGCCCCGGTGCCGACACAAAACCCGTGACCGCGGGCGCACCCCCGAGCGTGTACCCTCGGATGAACCATGACCCGGACTCTGAACGGCGCCCAGCGTGAGCTCCTCGGGCTCGTATCTCGCGCGGCCTTCGTCAATCCCTTCAGCCCCGAGCGGGACCGCCTCGACGAGCAGATCGCGGGCACCGGGCCGGGAGACCCGGACGTCCTCGCGCGCCTCGTCGTGAGCGTCACCGAGGGCCTCGAGCGCCTGGCTCAAAAGGGCCCCATCTCCCCCGCTGCTTTTGCTGGCGACGACGCGGAGCTCGTCGAACACGGCATCCTCTTCGACACGTTTCATCGACACATCGACGACATCGACGACCACATCGCGCGTCAACTCGCTTCCGGGAGCGAGCCAATCGCCGCGCCCTTCGGGCCGGCGGTCCTCGGGGAGCTCGCCGGCTGCGGCATCGCCGAGGAGCGGGCGAAGCGCATGTTGGCGCTCTATTTCCAGATGCGCCGTGCGTATTTCTTCATCGCCCATGGCCTCGTCGGGCGCAGCCCTTCGATGCGCCGCCTTCGGGAGAGCCTCTGGAACTCGGTCTTCACCCACGAAATCCGGCTCTATGACCGCTTCTTGTGGGATCGCATGGAGGACTTCTCGACGATCCTCCTCGGTGAGACCGGGACCGGGAAGGGGGCGGCGGCGGCGGCGGTCGGGCGCTCGGGGTTCATTCCCTACGATACGAAGACCGGGCGCTTCGAGTTCTCGTTTACCGAGTCCTTCGTACCCATCAACTTGAGTCAGTTCCCCGAGTCTCTCATCGAGTCCGAGCTCTTTGGCCACCAGAAGGGCGCCTTTACCGGCGCCTTCGAAGACCGCGGCGGGGTCTTCGACCGCTGTCGGGCTCATGGTGCGGCGTTCCTCGACGAGATCGGCGAGGTCTCGGCGCCGGTGCAGATCAAGCTCCTGCGCGTACTGCAGGAGCGCCTCTACACACCGGTCGGCGGCCGCGAGGAGCGGCAGTTCGCCGGGAGGGTCATCGCTGCGACCCACCGCCCCCTCGACGAGCTACGCCGCGACGGGCGCTTTCGTGACGACTTCTATTACCGACTCTCCTCCGACGTCATCCACGTGCCGCCGCTCCGGACACGGGTGGCGGAAGATCCGCAGGAACTCGACGACCTCCTCGATAGCCTCATTCCGCGTCTCGTCGGCGAGTCCTCCACCGAATTGCACGAGATGGTCTCGACTGCCATCGACCGCGATCTCGGGTGCGCCTACGGCTGGCCCGGCAACGTCCGGGAGCTCGAGCAGTGCATTCGTCGAGTGCTCCTGACGCGGCGTTGTTCGCCCGATGCGCAGGCCCGAGTCGACGAATCTGCCGGCCTCTCGGCGGCCCTCGTCGGCGGTGCCCTCACCGCCGAAGAGCTCGTCCGTCGCTACTGCGCCCTGCTTTACGAGCGTCACGGCACCTACGTCGAGGTGGCCAAAATCACCGGCCTCGACCGGCGCACCGTGCGCAAGTACGTGAGCGGCCCCGAGGAGTGAGGGCTTGGTCGTGAGCGCCGGGCTCCTGGGGCGGTACGAAAGCGCGTGCGCTGACCTCGGTTGCGTGGGGCCCGCGGCAAGCGTCGGGGAGAAGCTGCTCGCGGCCTGGTCGGAGCCAGGCCGTGCCTATCACGGCGTCTCCCACCTCGAGGCGTGCCTCGCGCGCTTCGACGAAGTGCGCGAGTTCGCAGACCGCCCGGATGCCGTGGAGCTCGCTCTCTTCTTCCACGACGCCATCTATGACACCCGCGCCGTAGACAACGAGGCCCGGAGCGCCGCCTGGGCTCGGGAGGCCCTGATCGCGGGGGGCGCCCCGGGCGAGGCCATCGATCGCGTGGTCGCATGCATCATGGCGACCCGGCTCTCTGCCGAGCCGGTCGACCCCGACGCCCGGTTGATGGTCGACATCGACCGCGCCATCCTCGGCGCCGATCGCGAAGAGTTCGACGCCTACGAGCGCGGCGTGCGCGAGGAGTACGCCTGGGTCGACGAAGAGCACTACGTGACGGCTCGGATCGGTGTGCTCGAGCGCTTCTTGGCGCAGAGAAAGATCTTCAAGACCCCGGCCTGCGCGCGCTTCGAAGGCGCGGCGCGCGCCAACATCGCCCGGTCGGTAGCGACCCTGGGCGCTCGTTGAAAGCCTGGTCACTTGCTCGACGAACTCGGCGTGTTACGCTCCGTAATACGATGTCGACGGCAGAGGAAACGGAGTTCAGTGGTCAAGAGCGTCTGAGTGTTTCTCTGAGCGCGAAAGACGTGCGTGAGCTCCGCGCCGAGGCGAAAAAGCAGGGCGTGACCATCAGCTCGCTCGTCAGCGCCGCTTGGCGTGAGCAGAAACGGCAGCAAGCCCTGAGGCGGGTCATCGCCGAATACGGGGACATCGATTATTCGAAAGAGCTGGCGCAGATCAACGAGGAACTCGACGGTCGATGAATGCACCGGTGGTGCTCGATACGGGCGTCCTGATCGCCCACGAGCGTCGAACCAACAGGCGAGTCGTCGCGCTCTTGGAGCGAGCCCGCCTCACCGGAACCACGCTTCACGTGCCCTCGTTGGTTTGGGCCGAGTGGCTCGCCGGTGGTCCCAAGCACGGCTTCGGCGACGAGGGTGCCATCACGTTCGAGCCCGTCGACCACCCACTCTCGCTAACGATCGGCGAAGCCCTGGCGGCACTTCGCCTCGGCAGTGAACATATCGTCGATGCGAGTGTCATGGCCACCGCTGCGTCTTTGGGGGCCGTGGTCTACACGGGAGACATCGTGGATATGCAGCGCATGCAGAGCGTGTTCCCCGCGGTTCGCCTCTTTTCGATCTGAGAGGAGCTATTCGCCGTCCGCGATCTCCTGGAGCCTCGCCGCCGTCGCCCGCCGCATGGGCCACGGGCGGTATGAGAGGCCCGAAGCCGCCCGGCCGGTGAGCACTCGGTAGAAGACGCAGGCGGCGAGGTACGTTCCTGCCGGGGTGGGGTGGATGCCGTCGTCGCGGTAGAGGGTGATCTCGGAGGCCGTCGCTCCGGCTCGGGCGAAGGCGTCGCCCACGGGGGCCACGTCGGCGGCGAGTTCCCGGCCCAGCTCGCCGTAGACGGTCCTTATCCGCGCCTGCATCGCGGCCGGGCTGGCGAGTTCCGGCGGCACGTCATCGGCGTGCCGAATCCGGGCCCAGGTCGCGTAGAGCACGGTGTGCCCTCCGGCTTCGTCGACCAGGGCGTCCAAGCGCCGGGCGTATTCAGCGAGCTCCTCGGGGTGATTCGCCGGCCGGAGGCTGTGGCCCTGGAGGACGACGTGGGTGTAACCACCCGAGGAAATCTGGGTCCGGACCTCGCGGCTCTGCCAGAGCCGCCGAAGCGTCGCCCCGGTGCGGGTTTCGAAGCGCACCCGGGCCGCGGGCCCTACGCCGTCGGCGTCGAGGAGGCGCCTCACCATGCGCGGCAGGTTGTTGAAGCGGGTGAAGCTATTGCCGATGAAGAGGACCCGCAGATTGTCCCCGGCGCTGTCCTCTGCGTGCGCCCGTGGCGTGGTCAGCCCGACCATGAGGCCCGAACAAACGAGGAGTGCGCTGATCAAAGTTGGACGCATCGCGTGCCTAATCATAACCGAGGCTCGAATGTCGTCCTCTTTCGGGGCAAGATAGCTGGGTGCGACTGACCGTGCTCTCGGGAATGCCGGATGAGGTGCTCGTCCTCGATGAGCCCGAGCCATGCCCCTACCGCCCCGGCGAGATGGCGCGCATGCCGCTGCGGCTCCCGATCCGCTACCTCACCGCCGAGGAGACCGACACGCACTTCGCTCGCGGTGACCGTCGCCACGGGCGCCTGCTCTATCGCCCGGCGTGTCCGGCCTGCGCCATGTGCGAGGCGATACGCCTGGACGTCGGCACCTTCGTGCCGAACAGGACCCAGCGCCGGACGAAGAGCCGCGGCGATCGGCTCTTGCGAACGGAGGTGGGCCGCCCCCAGGTGGACGCCGAGCGCCTCGCCCTCTACGAGAAACACAAGCTCGGAAGGGATTTGGTCGTGGGCGAAGGCAAGGCTCTCGATGAGAAGGGCTACTTCGGCTTCCTCGTCGACCGCTGCGTCGACAGCGTCGAGCTGCGCTACTACTTGGACGACACCCTGGTCGGCGTCGCGGTGACCGACCGCGGCGGTGACAGCCTCTCTGCCGTCTACTGCTTTTTCGACCCGGACTACCCTCGGCTCTCCATCGGGACCTACTCGATTCTCAAGCAAATCGAGCTGGGGCGATCGTGGGGCTGTCGCTACCTCTACCTGGGCCTCTACATCTCCGACAACGAGCACATGAGCTACAAGAGCCGCTTCCTGCCCCACGAGCGCTTGGTGGGGGGTGACTGGCGGCTTTTTGACCGTGCAAAAGCAGCCCCGGCGGCCCCGGAATCATCGGAGCCTTCGTCAGTGCCGCGTTGACAAGGTGGCGTCTCCGTGCGACCCCGCATACGGACTGGAGACTCGGGGTGCGTATCAGCAGTCGGCTCGCCCTCGTGGCGCTTATCGTACCGGTGCTCTTCCTCGCGGGTGAAGAGCATACGGCCCAAGCGACGTCCTATACGCGGGCCTACGTCAACGGGCGCCTGGTGCCCGTGCGCTTCAACGACGGCGATAGCTTCCGCATCTTCGCGGGAGAGTATTCTGGACGCCAGTGCCGCCTCGCGGGCTTCAATACCCTCGAGAGCTTCGGGCCCGTGCATCAGTGGGGCGACTTCCATCCCTACGAGCTCTTCGTCAACGCCAAGCAGGCGACGAACCACGGCAAACACGGCACCTGGCACTGCAATACCGACGGCGAGACGGACGTCTACGGCCGCATCTTGATGGATTGCCCGGATCTGGTCGTCAGTCAGATCCGCAATGGCTTCGCCCACGCCATGAACGTCGACGACACGCCCTCCCGCCCCGAGTATCTGAGGGCGCAGCAAGAGGCGATTCGTGAGCGCCGGGGCATGTGGGCCCATGGGGTGCCGGCATTCGTCCTGACTTCCCTGCACTCGAACCACGAGGACCCGGAGCGCACCAAGCCGACCTACAACCGCCTCATCTCGACTCGTGACGGCCACTCGGAAAAATGGATTCACGAGAACGACTACGGGGAGTGTGAGTGGGTTTGCTACCAGGAAGTGGTTGCCGACGAAGGCCTCGTTCGGGCCTACGCGCGGCGCCTGCGCGAAGACCCGGAGGTCGCGCCGCTCCTCGGTGAGCTTTCGAACTTGCTCTTGGTGGAGATCGTCGACCGTTGGGTCCGGCGTGAGGAGCTCCCGGCTTGGCTCACCGAAGAAGAAGAGCGCGCGAGCATGATGGAGAGCCAGGGGTTCAATACCGATCCGCGCCTCGCGGGGCTGCTCACCACGCGCCTCGAGCGGGCCATGTCCGCGGGGGCTCTCGGCCAGCGCGAAGTGCGCCAGGGCTCATGCGCGCTCTACGCAGACTTTCAGCGTCGTTATGGACGCGACCGGGCGAGCTGCCTACGCGGCCGCGGTACGCTACCTTGAAGGGTCTCGGGGGGGTTCGGAGTATTTGTATGTCTTCGCTTAATCGACCCCTATTGGCCTCGTTGTACGCCCTCGCCCTCTTTGGGGCCTCGGGGACGCTCTTGGCCGCGTGTTTCACTCCCGTCGCCGAAGGTCCTCCCCTCGGCTACGAGTCGGACGAGCTCGCCTGCTCCGACCGGCGTGACAACGATCGGGACGGATTCATCGATTGCGAAGATGCGGACTGCCTCGGCTCGAACCACTGCGCACGCATCATCCCCCTCGTCCCGCCGCGGTCTCAGGAGAACACCCTCCGCGCCTGCACCGACCGCATCGACAATGATGGGGACGGCAACTTCGACTGCGGCGACCGGGGCTGCCAGGCCATCTCCGAACTCTGCTGCGGTCGCGAGTTCACGAATGAAGATTGCAGCGACGGTCTCGACAACGACGGCAACGGGTTTGCCGACTGCGCCGACTTCGCCTGCCGCAACGGCGCCTATGTCGACGTGTGCGAAGACGGCGAACTGGTCCCGACCGAGCTTTGTGTGAACGGCGAAGACGACGACGATGATGGTCGTGTCGACTGCGCCGACCCCGATTGCCGCATGGACGGGGCTTGCATCGGCGAGACCAACTGCAGCGACGGCATCGACGACGAAGGGGACGGCTTCGCGGACTGCGACGATTCCGAATGCCTCAGGGCCCCGGACTGCGTGAGCCCCGAAGATACCCTCGCCAAGTGCATGGACGGGGTCGACAACGACGGCAACACCTACACCGACTGCGCCGACTTCTCTTGTTCAACCGCGATGGACCCGGCCGTCGTCGCGTACTGCGAGAGTCTCGCCGAAGACACGGTCGAGCGCTGCATGGACGAGATCGACAACGACGGCAACGGCTTCACCGACTGTGAAGACTTCTCCTGCTCGGCTTCGGATGTCCCGGCCGTCGCCGCTCTCTGTGCCACGACCGGGGGAGATGCGGAAGACACCCTCGCCAAGTGCATGGATGGCATCGACAACGACGACAACGGCTTCCTCGACTGCGCCGACTTCTCGTGCTCCCGGTCCCTCGACGCGGCGATCGCCGCTCATTGTGCGACGACTGCCGAAGAGGGCTTCGAGCGCTGCCAGGACGGCATCGACAACGACGGCAACGGCTTCACCGACTGCGACGACAACTCCTGCGTGCCGACCGTGGCCGTCACCGAAGAGGACCGCATGCTGCTCCGCCTCTGCGAGGCTGAGTTCGACGTCTGCAAGGACGGCATCGACAATGAAGGCGACGGCTTCCCCGACTGCCAGGACTTCTCGTGTCGCGGCGCCCGGACCTTCTCGGGACCCCTCCAGGTGCGCGCGCCCTGCCTCGAGGCGGCGATTGGCCCAGGCGATGGCATCCCCGACGAGGTCCTCCGCAACTGGCAGATGTCCGACCCGGCCCTGCTCAACATCACCGAAGAAGAGGCGATCATTCAGATCGTCATCGCCAACTGTTCCGACGGAGCCGACAACGACCAAGACGGCTTCGTGGATTGTGAAGACTGGGATTGCAACTGGCACCCGACCCTCCGGGGCATGTGCGAATCCCGAACAGGTGGAAGCCTGGTATGCGACTGACGAAAACAACGAGCCCCGCCCTCATCCTCGCGGCACTTCTGTACCCCGCCGTAGCCCTTGCCCAGCCGCCCGAATCGCCCCAGGAGGGGCAGCAGGACGTCGATCCCGGCAGTTCCGCCGGCATGGCCGCGCCCGACGATTCTCGGCCCCCGCCGCCTCCTCCGGTGGCGGATGAGCCTGCCGCGCCGCCGCAGGTGACCCGGGAGACGGTCTGCGACGACCGCCAGGACGACGACGGCGACGGCCTCGCCGACTGCGCCGACGCGGACTGCTTCGGCAATCCCGTCTGTGAAGCCGGGGGCAATACCGAGCGTAACAACGATCGGTGCAGCGACTGGATCGACAACGACGGCGACGGCGCTGTCGACTGTGACGACACCGAGTGCTCGGGCCCCGGGATCACCGTCTGCCAGGGCAGCTACACGGGCCCCAACGAGGGCGGTGGCCACGCCACAGGTGGCATGGGCGTCGACGACATCCCCGAGCTGACTGGCGACATGACCGTCGAAGACCTCATCGGCAACTTCGGCGACGCCGACGGTGAGCGCAACGACTACCTCTGCTCCGACGGCATGGACAACGACGGCGACGGTCGCGTCGACTGCGCCGACTTCGGGTGCCGCTTCGACCCCCAGGTCACGGTCTGCCAGGGCGACCCGGGCTTCCGTTTCTCGGTCGTCACCGGCATCAGCGCCTCGTACAACTTCGAGGAGAACGCCCTCGCCCCCGGCGGCTCCGTGCCGAATACCCAGGACTTCGGCGACGTGCGCTTCCGCCGGGTCCAGGTTCGTGCCCTCGGCTCGATCCCGATGATCAACAACAGCTTCTTCCTCTTGAACCTGCGCCTCGAGAACTCACCGCGCCTGACCTTCATGGTCTTCCAGGTGCCTATCGGTGATACCGGGCACTACATCAACGTGAACTCCGGCTCCGGCGGTCTGTCTTCGGGCCTCATCATCAGCACCTCGAAGCAGCCCCTCCTCGACCCGCCTTACTACCTCTTCAACGGCTTCGAGCAGAACAACGGCGCCGCGGCCGAGTTTGGTGGGCCGCTCATCGGCAATACCCTCCGGTACCGCGTCTTCGGCGCCGGCGGCTCGGGCTTCTTCAACGGCAACGTTGGTGGCGCCTTCTTCCGCGACGACACGCGTAACTTCGCGTGGAACGTGGGCGGGCAGTTGCACCTCAACATCCTCGGCAGCTACGACCGCTTCGATACGCCCTACCTCTACACGCCGGTCCCTGCGACCTTCGCTATCCTCGTCGGCGGCAAGTACGACCAGCGGCCCCGGGAGCGCTTCCCCGCCGTCAACGCCCAGATGGTCTTCGAGTTCTCGCGCTTCCACGCCCGGGTGGAGTCCTACACCAAGTACGTGCTCGACTATGGCGGCTCTCTCCAGACCGCCTGGAACGCCCAGCTCTCGGTCCTGGCCATCCCCCGGTGGCTGATGTTCGCCGGGGATATCGGCAGCTTCTATCCCGGTGAGTACGGCGTGGATCCCGGCTTCGATGCCGCTCTCCGCAGGCCCATTCAACAGTTCCAGTGGCGTGTTGCCGCCCACTGGTTCTGGTTCCGCAACATCGGCCTGCTCTCGCTCATGTACCGCGAGTCCCGCTTCGAAGAGAACCCAGACCGCGCCCAGGACAACACCCTCGAGCGCGAGATGCGGCTAGAAGCCCAGTTCCGCTTCTAAAACTGCATCGCCTGGGCCGCGATACCCGGCGCGATCTCGCCTCGCTTGCTGCGCTGCCTGCTCAGCTACTTTACGTAGCCTCCGCGGGCTGCTCGCAACCGAGACGACCTCGCTTGGGTCTCACGACCCATGCGACACAGTTTACGAGCGTGGGGCGGTGAAGACGCGTGGGGCGCAGTTTGCGAGTGTGGGGCGGCGGAACTCAGGGCTGCCGACGGCGCTCGGCGACTGACGCGACGGGACGCGGTTGTTTCAGCTAGGCCATTCGCCGAAGCTGACCGAGATCCCCCAAACACGGAATCGACCATGAAAGCACGAATCACGGAACTCGTGTCGGAAGCTGGATCCGAACCCCTTGTGCGCCTGGAAACGCCCGCCGGCAGTGCGGTTCTTCGAGCACGAACACAGTCGACTCAATTAGTTTGCGGAACCCCCGTCACCGTAGAATTTGAGATCAACGAACTGATGACGATGGGACTCAACACGAAGCCGGCGACCACGCGTCGTTGCGCCTTGGAGGATCGCGATGGGCGCGTTCTCATGACGGGATTGGTAGACGCAATCGATCTCGACGGATTGGTGTACTTCCGCCTCGGAACGGACTGCCTAATCATGTTGGAGGCGGCGCCCGGCCAGTTTGAGGTCGGCAGTTGGTTGGACCTTGACCTCGATGCGGCCTCGGTGGTTGCGTACCTATAGTTGAGAGAGCGCGCGTGCCGTGATCCACTCCGCCGCGCTAGCACCGCGGCGGGTGAGGCCGACGATGTTGCCGTCCGGGTCGCGGACGAAGAAAGCGCGGACGGCGGTTCCGAAGTCGACAGGGCGCTCGGCGATGCGGATGCCCGCGGCCATCACCGCCTCAGATTGATCGCGCGTCATGCGACCCAGTTGGCGTGCGTGACGCGATGAGAACCCCGCGATGCCTCTCGCGAGGATCAAACAGCGTCGCATGGGGCCAGATCGCGCCGGGTATCGCGCTCCAGGCGATGCTGTTCAGGTGGGCGGGACGGAGCGGGCGGTGGTGTCGCAGATGACGAGGTTGCGGCCGGACTGCTTGGCTCGGTAGAGGCATTCGTCGGCGGCGTTGAAGAGCGCCTGGGCGTCGACGAAGGGCCGCATCGGCTCCCAGGTGGCCACCCCGATGCTGGTGGTGACCTTGATCAGCTTGTCCTCGTATGCTGACGTCATCGACTCGATGCCGGCGCGGATCCGTTGGGCGAGGATCTCGGCGCCCTGAGCGTTCACTCCGCGCAGGAGCACCACGATCTCTTCCCCGCCGTAGCGACCCACTACGTCTTCGGTGCGGACCGCATCGAGGATGAAGGCGGCGAGAGCTTTCAGAATCACGTCACCGGCGGCGTGGCCCCAGGTGTCGTTCACCTTCTTGAAATGATCGACGTCGAGGACCATGCACGAGAGCGGTATCCGGTGGCGAGCGGCGTAGGCAAACTCGCTCTCGAGGCGCTCGTCGAGGTGTCGTCGGTTGTAGAGGCCCGTCAGCGCGTCGCGTACCGAGGACTCGTAGAGCTTTTGGACGGCCGCGACTTCGCCGGCGCTCCTCAGATGGGCGCGGATCAGCGTTCGGCCGAGCTGCAGCCGTGACCCGTCCTCGAGTTGCAGTTCTCCGCGGAGGGGACGGCCTTCGACGAAGGTCCCGTTGGTGCTGCCGAGGTCCTGGAAGTAGAGGTCGCTGCCCCGGAGCAGGAAGGTCCCGTGTTTGCGCGAAATACCCTGGTCGAGGATGCGAACGTCGGCCTCGGCGCCGCGTCCGAAGACCGCGGGTTTGTCGCCCATGGGGATTACCAACCCCGCGCTCGAGCCGTTCAGCACCGTGAGAGTCCACTGGTCGGGCTGGCTCACCACGTCCATCAACTCGTTCAGGTTGGTGACTGCGGTCGGCGGATCGGAGTCATCAGCGAGCATGTCGTCCGACAGGTCGTTGATGTTGATCTCCTTGGTGGGGCGGCTTCGACGCATGTTCGCGCTCTACTCCGCCGCCGGGAAGGGCCACTTGACCGGTGGAGGGGGGGCACCTGGCCTCGCGAGGAAATAACCCTGGCCCAGCTGCACGCCGCAGTCCATCACGGCCTTGAGCTCGTCGACGGTCTCGATGCCTTCGCCGACCACCGTGGCACCGAGCTCTACGCAAAGCACGACGAGGTTCTTGACCAGGATCTGCTTGCGCTTGCTGGTGTCGAGGCCCGTGATGAGGGCACGGTCGAGCTTGACCACCTTGGGCTGGAGGTCGACGACTCGAATCAAGTTGCTGTAACCCGCCCCGAGGTCATCCACCACTAGGTAGGCGCCGGTCCGATCACACACCTCTTTCAGCACGCTCACGCACAGGTCGTAGTAGTCGAGGGTCGCCGACTCGGTGACCTCCAGATACACTTGGTGGTCGTGAAAGCAGATGGGGTCGTCGGGCTGCACGAGCCAGCGGTCTTGGAGTTCGTGGGGGTGCAGGTTGACGAAGATCGGCGCCGGTGGGCAGACCTCGAAGAGCCCGTCGCGGATGGTGCGTCCGAGGCGCCCGGTGGCCCCTTCGGCGACCGCGTGCTCGAAGAGCCCGATGGGGCTCGCGAACGCTTCGTGTTTGCAGCGGACGAGGGCTTCGTTCGCGAAAAGCGAGCCGTCGGCCAAGTCTACGATGGGCTGGAAGACGCTCGGTACCTGCACCGAGGTCAGGCCACGGATTGACGGGCGACGCTCTATCCCGACCGCAGGGGTGGGACGCTGTGATGATGTGGCCAAAGTCGCGGACCCCGGGTTCGAACAATGCCAATGATGACGGCAGGTGCCGTGGATCTGCAAGGGGCGATCTGCTTGCGAGGCTCATGAAGTAACGTGTTCTGGCCCACCTTGGTACGGACTCAGGGGATCAGGGGGTCGTCGATGAACACGGCGGCGAAGTTCGGCCGCCCGACGAGGCGCTCATAATATCCGTGCAGGCCGTGGGTTTGGTCCTTTCGCCAGTGGTCGAGGAGGCCGAGGTCCACATACCGGTAGAGCATCGACGTCGCGATCGCGTCCGCCAACGAATACTCCGGGCCGGCGAGGAAACCGCCCTCGGCCACCCGCTCGCCGAGATCGTCGAGGTAGTCGTGCTGTTCCCGAATCGACTGGGCTACGTGCTCGGGGTCGTAAACCTCCTCTCGGAAGGCGGTGAAGAAGTCGCGTTTGCGCTCGTAGAGAGCCCGGTGCTCTGGGTATCGCTCGGCGTACCTGGCGGCCCGCTCGATCTTGTCGGCGAGGATGTCTGCCGAGCGCTCGCCTCTCTTTCCTTTGACCCACTCGGAGTAGCTGAAGAGCATCACCGGGACCGACTCCAGCTCATCCACGAGCTCATTCAGACTCGCGTCGTCGCGCCCCGTGTAGAGCGCCGGTCCGCCGGTCTGGTCGAGATGTTCTGCGATGCGCAGGGAGTCCCAGAGGGTCCGCTCTCCGTCGACCAGGGTCGGTACGACGCCCCGGGGGTTGAGCTTCAGGTAGTCGGGGTCGAAGGTCGCGTTCCTACGAATGTCGACGAAGCGACCCTCGTAGGGCAGAGCCTTTTCCTGGAGCACGAGAGAGATGACCCGGGACCAATAGGACTGCGGAAAGTAGTGGAGTTCCATCTTGCCCACCGAGTGTACCGCTCACGTCTGCTCGCCGTGAAACTCGGCGGTCACGCACTCGCGCGCATCAGTCGGTCCCGGACTGCGGCCCAGGGCTCGGTCTCGGGCACCGCTTCGATGATGATCCGTCGGCACCGTGCGTCGAGGGCATGGAGGGCGGCGTATAGCCCCGCGGCGTAACCTTTGGGATCATCGGGGAGGGTTTCCGAGGGCGTGCCCGCCGGCGGCCGGAGAGTGTGCAGAAGCACGCCAGCGTCCTTGCCGTCGGCGAGGCCGTCGGACAGGGCTCGGGCGAGGCCCGGAGCGTCGCCCCGGGGTACGACGACGACCTCGGCTTCGGGGGCGTAGTGACGCGTCGACGTCCCGGGGCTGAGTCGCGGGCTGTCCCCGTTCGCGACGAAACCGCCTCCGGCGTCATCCGAGGCGTTGCCCCCGTCGACGGCGCCGAGCACGTCGGCGAGCTCTCCCCGACTCACCGACCCGGGCCTCAGAATACGCGGTGGGTCATGGACGAGGGAGAGCACCGTCGATTCGATTCCCACCGAGGTCGGCCCCCCGTCGAGGATCATGTCGACTCGTCCGCCGAGGCTGTGGAGCACGTGGGCCGCCGAGGTGGGAGAAATCGACATCGAGCGATTGGCGCTCGGCGCCGCCAGGGGCCCCACGGCGCGGATGAGGGCGCCCATGACCGGGTGCGCGGGAGCCCGGACGGCGACCGTGTCGAGGCCGGCGCTCACCCTCCGGGGCACCGACGGGTGACGAGGGAGAATCAATGTCAGGGGACCCGGCCAGAAACGCGCAGCCAGGCGCTCCGCGGCCTCAGGCCATTGACCGGTCACGGCGCGGGCCCCGGCGGCATCGGCGACGTGCACGATGAGGGGGTTGTCCTCGGGCCTGCCCTTGGCCTCGAAGATCCGTCCGAGGGCGGCCTCGTTCAGAGCATCCGCTGCGAGGCCGTAGACGGTCTCGGTGGGCACGGCGACGACGCCTCCGGCGCGGAGAACGGCGGCCGCGCGCTCGATCGCAGCGGGCTCCGGGTGGTTCGGGTCGACCACCAGCACCTCGGTGTCGAGATCCTCCGTCACGCCAGCGTCTTCCCACACACCGACACAAACGCAATGGCGTGACTCTGCATCCCACACTATCGGGTATGTTCCGTGGGTGGACGCCTACCACGTGATGGCTGGCTACGGGGTTCTGGCCCTAGCAGCCCTGACCTTCGTCGCCCTGATGTTCATCGACGCGCCCTACGGTCGCCATGGCCGTAGCGGCTGGGGCCCGACCGTGCCGGCGACCGTGGCCTGGGTACTGATGGAGTTGCCCGCGGTGCTGCTCTTCATCGGCGTCTTCGTCTCGGGTGCTCACCGCGCCGAGCTCGTCCCGCTGGTGCTGCTCGGGGCGTGGCAGCTTCACTACGTACACCGGACCTTCGTCTTTCCTTTCGTCATGCCGGCCTCGTCGCGCCGCATGCCGATCCTGGTGATGCTCATGGGGGCGACATTTCAGGTGGTCAATTCGTGGCTCAACGCCCGCTTCATCTCCGAGCTCGGCGCCTACGACCCGTCCTGGTTCACCGACCCGCGTTTCGTCGTCGGCGCGACCCTCTTCCTGGGTGGTTTCGTGATCAATCTGAAGAGTGACTATTCGATCCTTCGTATGAAGCGCGAAGCCAAGGGCTACGTGCTTCCCCGGGGCGGGCTCTTCGACCTCGTCGCGGCACCGAACTACTTCGGTGAGCTCGTCGAGTGGGTAGGCTGGGCGTTGATGACCTGGTCCATCCCCGGCCTCGCTTTTGCGGTCTACACCTTCGCCAACCTCGCCCCCCGGGCCCTCGCCCACCGCCGCTGGTACCGCGAGCGCTTCGAGGACTACCCCCCCGAGCGCCGAGCCATAGTTCCCTACGTCCTTTGAAATCGGTGAAATCTGGGACGCTAGGTTTACTTGTTTACTTGTTGCCCTGACCGGCGAGGCCCGCCTGCTACACTCCGCAGCGATTTCGTGTCTGGTATTCGGCTTTTCAGCATTGGCAGCATCCCGGTCGCTGCTAGCCCCTGGTACTTCGCCCTCCTCGCCTACTGGCTCTGGGACGGCGAGCTGGTCCGCGGCATCATCTGGGCGGTCGTCGTCACGGTGAGCATCCTCGTGCACGAGCTCGGCCATGCGCTCGTGGCGCGTCACTACCGGCTCGGGCCGAGCATTCTGCTTTGGGGCCTCGGAGGCCTGTGTTTTCACGAGCGGGCGGACCGGGATCGCCACGACGCGCTCATCGTTGCTGCGGGCCCCGGCGCCGGGCTGCTCCTCGGTGCCGTCACGTGGGGTGTGTCTCTGGCCCTGCCGCCGATCGCCGACCCGGTCCTCGCGTGGCGCTTCGCCGACGCGGTGCAGATGATGCTTTGGGTCAACATCCTGTGGTCCTTCGTGAACCTCCTGCCCCTGTGGCCCCTCGACGGCGGGCAGCTCTTCCGTCTCGGCATGCTCCAGTTCACGGCGCCGAAGACCGCCGACAAGGTGACCCACATCGTATCCCTCGGGGTCATCGCCGTCGCCTTCGGCGCTGCTTACATGATGCAGTCGTTCTTCATCTTCGCCCTCGCGGCCTTCGCGGCTTGGCGCAACGTGCAGGCGCTCAAAGGTGAAATTTCGTCTGGTGCCTTCCGCCCCGTGAGTCAGATGGCGAAGACCCTCCTCGCCCAGGCCGAGGTGGCCTACGCAGCCGAGGACTACCGCGAAGCGGCCAGGCTCTGCCATCAGCTTCGTGCCCTCGACAACCCCGACCAGACGACCATGCGGCGGGCGTGGCAGATCCTCGGGCCTTCGATGGCGCGCTTCGACGACCCGGACCACGCCCTCAGTTTTCTGAAACGCGCCACGCCAAACGCCGATGTCGTCGAGGGCCTCGTCGAGTGCTACTTTCAACTCGACATGCACGACGAGCTCGAGGCGCTCATCGCATCGAAGGACTTCGCCAAGGTCGATCCGGCACGGCGAGAGCAGATCCTGGCGGTGGTCGAGCCCGCTGCGGAGCGGCCTTGACGATGAGGGGGGAGCACCCGTGATCGGCGCCGCGGCGGCCGGACAAGTGATCGGCGGCTACCGTCTCGAGCGGCCTCTCGGCGAGGGGGGCATGGCAGAGGTTTGGCTGGGCCGAGGCGACAACGGGAGCCTCGCGGCGCTCAAACTCCTCCGGGCGTCTTCCGGCGAGACCATGCGGCAGCTCTTCGAGCGTGAGCAGCGCGCCGTCCTCAGCTTGCAACACCCGCACCTGGTCCCGGTTTTCGACGTGGGAGACGACTACATCGCGGGCGCCTACATCGAAGGAGCCGACCTGCGCCATCGCATGCGCTCTCCGATCAGCGTCGCCGAGGCGGTGGACATCACCTGCTCGATCGCGTCGGCCCTCTCCCTGGCCCACGCCGAGGGGGTGGTGCACTGCGACGTCAAACCGGAGAACATTCTCCTCGATCATTCGGGCACGCCCTTCCTCGCGGACTTCGGGATCGCGCGCTTCACGGATGAGCAGGGCACCGACCAAGAGAAGAGGGTGCTCGGCACGCCGGCGTTCATGGCGCCCGAGCAAAAGGAAGGGGAGCCGACGGCCAAGTCCGACCAATACTCCCTCGCGAAGACCTTCCTGGCGATGCTCGGTGGCGATTCGATGATGCACCCCGCCCGGGCGATCCTGGGGCTACCGCCGAAGCTCTTCGACGCCTTCGGCACCGTGCTCTCCCGGTCCCTCGCGGCCGAACCCGACGAACGATTTCCCGACGTCGCAGCGATGGCCGCGGCCCTTCGCGAAATCGACGTGGTCGACACCGAAGCCGCGACGCGCCTCGCTCCGGTCCTGCGTGACACCTCGCGTTTCCGCTGGGCCGCGGAGCATCGCTCTCTACAGCGCTTCGGCGAGCACATCGTGCGCGCCGAATACCGGCTCTCCGACCTCGCCGCCGCGGGCGTTCTCGATGATTCGGCCATCGAGGCTTTCCGTGCGGCGACCGGATACGACGACTTTTCCTGGTCCCTCTATGCCCGGGATGAACGCCTCGGGCCCGTCGAAGACCCGCTGGCCCTCGCCCGGGCGAAGCAAACCATCGTCTTGCTGCACGGCCTCTTCTCGAGCGGGGACCTGTGGCAGGACGTCGCCGTGGGCATCGCCCGGGACAACGGCCTGGCGGCGGCGCTGGTCCCCGACGTGATCGGCTTCGGTCAATCGCGATTCGGCAAGAGCGTCCCCCGAGGGGTCTTGGACCCTGTGGGCTTGGTCCGGACGATGAACGCTTGGCTCGAGCTCATCGGGATGGATGGGACGCCCACCGTCGTCATGGGGCATTCGTACTCGGCATCTGCTCTGATGTGCGCGCGCGAGTCTGATCTCGGTCCGGATGTTCATCGGATCTGCATCACGCCGGCGCTCTTTTTCTACCGGTGGCACCTGCGCCTGAAGGCACGCTTCGACGGTGTCATGGCGGCCATTGCCTTCAGCTTGCCGTCGAGGGTGCGCTGGTGGCTCGCGCGTTTTCTATTTCGCCGGGACCCTTCCCTCGCTCGCACTCACCTCGGCGTCCGGGATGACATGGCGCGGAGCGCGATTCGTCTGGGAGCATTTCGGGTCGCCCGGCTTTTCTGGGGGGTCGCTGGTGCCCGCCCTGCTTCTCCCGAGGAGCTCGGCGCGTGCACCGTCGTGACCACCCCCGACGATCCTCTCGTCTCCCTCGAGCTCGCCAAGTCGTCTATCACCGCGGCGGGGATCCCCGACTCCCAGTGGTACCGCCTGGTCTACGGGGGGCACTTTCCGCAGCTCGTCGACGACGACCACCCGGAATGGGGAGCGCGGAACGTGCACGAGTTGGTGAGCCTCGTCGACGGAGTGCTCGACCGTGCCCACACCACGGCGCGCCGGCAGGGCAGCAAACAAACTCCGCCGACCACGGGCGACACGTCTGTGCCTACGATTTGAGCGGCTCCGTCTTCGAGGTAGCAGTCCATGTCCCGAATCCTCATCGTCGGTTGCGGTCACCTCGGGTCGGCCATCGGGATCCGCCTCGCGGCCCAGGGCCACGGCGTCTGGGGCATGAGGCGCGACCCGTCGAAGCTCCCGATGAACCTCAATCCGGTCGAGGGCGACGTCACCATCCCGAATACGTTGCGGCGGATCCCCGACGTCGACTTGGTTCTCTACCTCGTGCGCCCGGACCGCGACGACGAAGCGACCCTGTCGGGCACCCTCACCCGCGGGCCCCGATACCTGGTGGAGGCGTTTCGCGCCAAGGGGCTCCGCCCCAAACGGTTCTTCGTCGGGAGCTCTGTCTCGGTCTTCGGGGACCGGGGCGGCGAATGGGTCGATGAAGACTCGGAGCCCAAACCCCGGGATGCGATGGCGGTTGCGCTGCATGCCGGAGAACGCCTCTTGCGGGAGGCCGAGGCGCCGGTGACCGTGCTGCGCTATGGCGAGGTCTACGGACCTGACCGCCCCGGTCTTCGAGATGCGCTCCGCCGCGGAGCGGGGGTCTTTCCCAATCCGACGGCGCACGCCAACCTCATCCACATTCGCGACGCGGTCGAGGCGACCCTGCATCTGCTCACGCGGAAGCGCCTCGAACCGCTCTACTTGATGGTCGACCGCAAGCCGGCGCCGCGCCTCGAGGTCCTCGCCTGGCTCGCCGAGCACCACGGCGCCCAGCTCCCCGCTGTCGACGGAGCCGTGGCCGCCCCCTACGACGTGCGCGCCATGAGCGAACGATTGGTCGAAAGCGGCTTTCGCTTCCAATACCCGACCTACCGGGAAGGCTATCGGCGCTTGCGTTGAGGTAGGCGCTCTTCGGGGGTGCTTACGGTACCCGACGCGGCCTTGTATGCTCTGGCCATGCGTTGGCACTTCATTCCCGCGACGGCCCTCTTGCCCGCAGCGGCCATCTTGGCTCTCCTCGCCTGGATGCCCGGCTCTGCCGCCGCAGATCCCGGGGTCGAGCGTGAACTCCGTGAACTCACCGACCGTCTCGCGGTGACTCCCGCCGATCCGCGCCTGCTCTTGGCCCGGGCCGAGCTCTCCGGTCGCCTCGGCCGCTTCGACGACGCCCAGGCCGACCTCGACCTGGCGGAGGTGTCGGGGGGAGATCGTGGGCGCGTCGACCTGCTCCGCGCCGTCACCTTCGCCGATGCCGGGCGCTTCGAGCAGGCCGTGCGCCTCCTCGAGGGGTCGGTGACGCTCATGGCGCCCCGGGATCGGGCGAGCGCCTACGCGCTGCTTGCGACGCTGCACGAGCGCTTCGATCGGATAGACGACGCGGTTCTCGCCTATGACCGGGCCCTCGAGCTTCGCCCGGACGTGCAGCTGCATCTATCCCGGGGGCGTCTACTCCGAGGCGTGGGGCGGGTCACCGAGGCCATCGCGGGGCTCGAGGAGGGAGTCATCGCCCTGGCTGGGGCGGCGGTGCTCCGAGCCCAGTTGATCGAAATTTACCTCGCTGCGGGCATGCCCCGGGGCGCCATCGGGCACGCCGGTGTGCTCATCACCTCGGCCCGGGCCAAGAGCCGGTGGCTCTTGCTGCGCGGCCAGGCCTACGACCTGGCCGGTGACCCCCGCCGGGCCCGCATCGACCGTGAGGCCGCCCTCGCCGACGCCGAGCGGGTGCTCTCCCGCCGGGGCTCGGCGACCGCCCGTCTCGCCCGGGCCCGAGCCCTCTCTGCCCTCGGCCGGGACGCCGAGGCCCGCGCCGACCTCGAACGCGTCGTGCGCCGTGCCCCGAGGAATCGTGAGGCTCGCGCCTTGCTGCACGCGCTGCGTCAGGGAGGTGCGCGATGAACCGCACCGTCTCCGCTCTGTGCAGCCTCAGCGCTCTTTGCCTGACCCTGTCGGGGCTGTCACCGGCATCTTCTGCGTCTGCCCAGGTAAATCGCGGGCCCTATCTTCAGCAGGGAAGCGACGACGCGATGACCGTCGTCTGGCGTACCGCCTCTTCGGCGCCGAGCGTCGTGTGCTACGGCGCCGCCGTGGGCAGCCTCTCTTCGCGGGCGACCGCCGGGGCCGGGACCCAGCACGAAGTCCGCATCACCGGTCTCGCCCCCGACACCCAGTACTTCTACGCACTCTCGGATGACGCCTGCCCTCCGGCCGCCGCCGGGGACGCCAGCCAGTACTTCCGCACGGCGCCCACTCCCGGGACGGCTCGCCCATTTCGCTTTTGGGTGGTGGGTGACTCGGGCACCGGCGGCAGCCGGCAGCAGCAGGTCACCGACGCCATGCTGGCTTACGTCGGCGCCGCGCGCCCGGACATCTACGTGCACGTTGGTGACATGGCCTACTCGGACGGCACGACGAGTGAGTTCGATTCGCGCTTCTTCGCCATGTACGACTCGATCTTGCGCAATACCGTCTGCTGGCCCGCCATGGGCAATCACGAGGGGCACACCTCGGACTCGGCGAGCCAGTCCGGCCCGTACTACGACGCCTACGTGCTGCCTATCGATGGCGCCGCCGGGGGCATCCCGAGCGGGACCGAGGCCTACTACAGCTACGACTGGGCCAACGTGCATTTCGTGGTGATGGACTCGCACCAAACCTCCCGAGCCGTCGGCGGGGCGATGCTCACCTGGCTCGACATGGACCTCGACAGCACAGACCAGGACTGGCTCATCGCCTACTGGCACCACCCGCCTTATACGAAAGGCAGCCACGACTCCGACACCGAGGGCGCCCTCGTCGACATGCGCGAGAACGCCCTGCCCATCCTCGAAGCCGCCGGCGTCGACTTGGTCCTCGGCGGGCACTCCCACATCTACGAGCGCAGCTATCTGATCAGCGGTGCCTACGACACGCCAACGACCGCGGCGGGGTACATCCTCGACCCCGGCGACGGACGGCCTGCCGGGGACGGTGCGTATGTCAAAGCTGGCGACGGGACGATCTACATCGTCGCGGGGCACGGCGGGACCGGCGTCAGCGGCGCGGGAGATCACCCGGTCATGTTCTTCAGCGAGCTCGACAACGGGTCCAACATCGTCGACGTCACCGCCGACACGCTGACCATCACCAACATCCGCCGCGACGGTGTCGAGTCGGATCAGGTGGTGCTCGTCAAAGGCACGGGCCTCTTCCTCCTGACACCCCGGGGCGGAGAGAACGTGCTCGCCGGAAGCGACCTCAGCATCACCTGGGGCTCGTCCGGCCCGGTGGGCGACGTGCGCATCGAGTATTCCCTCGACGGGGGCGGCTCGTGGGCTCCGGTCGCCGACCGCACGGCGAACGATGGGCTCGAAACGTGGACCACTCCGCTCTTTCGCACGACCCAGGCGCGGGTGCGCATCACCGACCTCGACGACTCGACCAATACCTCCGAGAGCGGTGACTTCGAGCTCAGCGGGAGAGCCGAGCGTGTCGCTATCCCGATGGGGGACGTGTGGGAATACCTCGACGACGGCGCGGCCCCTGGCGCGAGCTGGCGGACTGAAACCGGCGGCTGGGCCAGCGGCCCCGCCGAACTCGGCTACGGCGACGGCGACGAAGCGACGACGATCTACGACACCGATCCCAACGTGCCGACGGTGTTCTTCCGCCGCGGTGTGACCATCGACGAGACGGTAGTCGCGGCACGCCTCCGGGTCCTCTACGACGACGGCGTGGTCGTGTGGGTCAATGGCGTCGAGGTCGCGTCTTTCAACGTCGCCGATGGGGACGACTACGCAGCCTACGCGTCCACCGGCTCGGCCGACAACGAGGTGCAGATGGTCGAAATCCCGATCACCGCCGGGGCCCCCTTCGTGACCGGGGCCAACGTCATCTCGGCCGTCGTCAAGCAATCCGGGTCGGGCTCGAGCGACCTCTCCTTCGACCTCTCCCTCATCCTCGACATCGAAGTCGACCTTCCCGCTCCGCCGCTTCCCGACGGGGGCCCGGGGTCCATTGATGGCGGGTCCCCCGACGACGGCGGGATCCCGGCCGACGGCGTAGCACCGGGGGTCGACAGCGGCCCGGCGGTGGGCGACGACGGCGGCTGCGGCTGCGCGGCGGTCGGTGCGCCGCGCGCGGCCAGTCTTCGGGCGGTGGCTTGGTTCGGGGCGCTGCTGGTCATCGGAATTGCCGTCCGCCGGCGCGGCCGGCGACGAAGCTGACGGCGCTTTGCATGAGCGGTGGGGTGTAACCTGGATTGACGGCGTGGTCGGGGGTGCCTCCAGCTCCAGGGGCTTAGGACGCGGTGGGGCGCGCGACACTTTGCATGAACGGTAGGGGTGTGACCTGGATTGACGGCGTGGTCGGGGGTGCCTCCAGCTCCAGGGGCTTTGTTACGCGACGACCGGAGTTGGCGCTGTGGGGGGCGGGGTTGATGTCGCGGGTACCGGGTCTTGCTCGGTGGCCGGACGCTTTGACTGTCGCTGGAGGCACCCCCGACCACGCCTGCTTTGCCTGAGTAGAGCCAACTGTCGTTGAAATGGTGGTCTCCGGTGACCTTGTTGGTGGGGGTACTAAACGGGGATGATTCCGGTCCCGGCAGGGCGCGTCTGCTCCGCTCCTAACATTCGCAGTCACCGGAGGATGGGCGCGACGGCGCTGGGATCATTCCGTACCGCATGATGTACGTGCCCACGCACGGGCCTGCGCAGCCGCCCCACCGCCGGAACCTCCCACTCGCCCTGGGCGTACCGCCTTTGATTTGGGGATGAGGCAGACGGGCTCCCTGTTGGCAACGGCATGGAGGGCGCTCATTGCCGATCTGAAGAGCAACGGGTTCGGTGGGCCTGGCGCATCTGAACGAAATTGAGCCTCGAGATGAGCCAGTTGTGCCCATCGAGAAACCTATCCAGTGAGCCGCCTCGCGAATGGAAAGGCGTCTCACTCAGCTAGCGTCACGAGGTCCCGGCGGTGGGGCGGCGGCGCAGGCCCGTGCGCCCCCGCGCCCGACATGCCGTGCGGCCACCGCAGCCGTCCCCGCGACCATCCTCTGGGAACACCGAACGCTAGGAGCGGAGCAGACGCCCCCTGCCGGGGCCGGGATCATCCCCATCTAATACCACCACCAAGAAGGTCCCCGGAGACCACCATCTCAGCCGAAGTTCACCCGTGTTAGGTCAATCAGGCGTGGGCGGGAGGTGGCGAGAAGGTGCAGGGCGACGTCAGTCGACCGAACCGGATTGCCGCCGGGTGCCTCCAGCGACAGTCAAAGCGTCCGGCCCCCGAGCAAGCCCCGGCACCCGCGACATCATCCCCGCCCCCCACAGCGCCAACTCCGGTCGTCGCGTAACGAGCGCCCTGGAGCTGGAGGCACCCACGCCCACGCCGTCATCGCGCTCCCCCGCGTTCAACCCCGACGCCGTCGCCGCGGCTCAGATTCGGGGCTCGAAGAACGCCAGGGTGCGTTCGGCGAGGTGCCGGAGGGAGTCGTAGGTCACCAGACGTACGGCGGCGTGGTGCACTTCGAGCTCCCGCCGGACGATCGCGCGGTCGGCCTCGGTGAGGCCGCGGCCAGCGACGATGATGAATCGTGGGTCGCGGATCTTGATCCGCATCTCCCGCTGGAGGTAGGTCGACTGCCGCTGCACGAAAGTGCGCAGGCGCTCCGCCCTCGACCAGACGTCTCGGAAGCTCGCCAGGACTCGTCCGGTCTTGCCGACCACCGGCGTGTTCGGGTCCTCGATGAGGAGAATGTCGTGGGCGCCGTCGGTGGCGCGCTTGGCGACGATCTCCGGGAGCTCCGCGTCGGGGCCGGCATTTTGGCCCGTGAGTCGCGTAATCGCCGTGTGCTGCCCGCCGAGCATCCAAGGGTGGTCCATGAGCAACGCGGCCCATTGCGCCCCGGCGTTTTCGTTTGTCGGCCCTTCGACGGACTCGAGCTCCAAGAGCCGGGCGAGGCCCGCGTCGGCTTTGCCGGAGGCGCCTCGGAGGGATTTCTTGGCCTCGTCGACGGAGACGAAGTCCGAAGAGAGGGGGCCCAGGTATTCGTCCTTTTCGGAGTCGACGACGGATAGGCCATAGCGGATGACCCCCTCCCGATAGAGGCCGACTACCCCGCTGTAGGGCGCCGGCCCTTCGACGAAGGTGAGCCCGTCGTAGAACCACTGGACACGCGTCGGAGAAACGAAGCCCGAGCCGTCATCGGTGGCGAAGGCCGAACGGTCGTTGATGCCGTGGCGGATGCGGGCCAGCAATGACGCGCGATGCTTGTGAGCGAGGAGGTGCTCGTAGACCGATTTCTGAGTTCGCCCCGGGCTGGGTACGACGGCACCGAGCAGTGCCTCGAGGGTTCCGTCGCCGACGATGCGCTCGGCGTCTCGGTCGTTCACCCGCTCGATGATTTCACGGACCTCGCGGAGGTGCCGTCGGGCCTGGGTCACCGCGTCGACGATGGGCGCCGTTCCACCGGGAACGGTCTTCTTCGAGGTCTGGGCTCGCGCTTGGTCTCTCTTGTCGGCGAGGGGGACGGCACCGGGGCTCGCCGTCTTGGTGACCTTCTTGGTGACCTTCTTGGTCGCCTTTTCCGGAGCCTTCGGGGTGACCGCTTTGGCCGGTCTCTTCTTGGCCGGCTTCTTGGTGACCTTCTTGGCCGCTCCCTTCTTGGCTGGCTTCTTGGTGACCTTCTTGGTGACCTTCTTGGCCGCTCCGGTCCGCTTCCTGGGTTTCGCCATCCGCCCTCCCTCTCGAGACCAGACTACACACGGGGCGAAGCCCGCGACAACGCGCGTGTGGGGTTCGGCTATTTTGCGAGGTTGAGGTTCACGTAGGCGGGGTCGCCGGTGACCTCTTCGACGATCGCATCGGCCAACCAGGTGGGGATCTCGGGCACCGTGTCGCGGGTCGGGAGCTCGACCTCGGCGAGGAAGAGTTCACGGTCCGTGAACTCGTCGATCTCCCACGTGAACTCTCCGTCGGGTACATCGTACCGGCGCTTCTCGACCCGGCATCCGGCGGTGAGGGGCCAGAGGGCCACAAAGAGCTCGGAACTCGTCTCCTCCTCGAGCTCGAAGCGTTCGATTCCCTCGCCGGTCTTCACCGTGCGCACGTATTTGGTGCCCGAAGGCCCGTCGATGCGCCGGAGGCGCTCGCGGAGGCGGTTGCCCGGGAGCCAGCCCTGCTCGATCGTCTTTCCCCGGCGCTCGAGGGCTTCGTCCGGCAGGTATCGGAGGAGGAACTTTCGCTCGATCTCCACGTTGCGCTCGGCCAACGCCTCGAGGCGGTCGGCGAAGGCGTGCACGTGGGAAGCAAAACGGTCGAGGCCGCCGTCGAGCCACGTCCGTTCGACCTCGCCCATCAAGTCGTCGCTGCGTTCTTCGAGGCGCCGCTGGACTTCGTCGAAACCCGGCCGTTCGGTGAGCCTCATCTCGGCGCGAATACGCTCGTCGTCGGCGGCTAGGGCGAGCTCGTGCAGTCGCGCGGCTCGCTTTTTCGCGGCCCCCCCCATGGCCGAAGTGAGCTTGCCGAGCAATACCTCGGAGTCGTTGATCTCACCGAGGAGGTCCTGCAGTCCCTTGCACTCCTTGACGAGGGCGTTCGCCGCGGGGACCAGGCGTCGGACCGGCTCGAGCAGGTAGCGCAGGCGCTTCATGGCGATGCGCGCGTCGTGCACTTCGGTTGCCACCCGTCCGGGCCCCGGCGCCGGCCCCGCCGACTCCAGCTGCGTGACGACCTCGGCGATGGCCTTCCTCAATTGCACCGCGAGTTCTTCGGCCCAGATCCGCGGTGGGTTCGGGTCGTCGAGGTGGATTTCGACCACCATCTTTTCGAGGTCGGGATAGAGCTTCTTGTAGAGGCGCTTGAAGTCCGCCCGGACCTCTTTCCGCGCCCGGTCGTATCCTTCGGCCTTCTCGCGAACGAGGTCCTCGATCAGCGCGTCGAAGCCCATCCGGTGATTGGCCCGGAGGCCCGCGCGCTGCGGCAGAAGCCACTCGAGGGCAACCTCGGCGTCGCGGCTGCCTCCTGTTTCGTTCTGCAAGGCCCGAAGCGCACGGCGTGCCTTTTTGGGGATCGGACCCCCGAGCTCGCGGCGATACGCCCCGGCGGTGGACCGCAGGCGACGGATGGCGACGCGCATGTCGTGCAGGGCCTCGGCGTCGTCTGGGTCCGTGAGGCGGGCGCCGGCGGCTTTGGCTTCGGCCAGAAGTGCCAAGCAGATTCGCCGGGTGGCTTCTTCAGGGGTGCGGGCGAGCATGTCGTCGGGCTGTTTCACGGGGCCGACGAGCGTACACTACTTGGAGCGTACTATGCTCCGGACATGGGCCCCGGGGTCCCTCGTGAGTGACCTCATCGCCCCGTGGCACGCCCGGGGCGGGCGGGCTATATATGGCCCCGAGAGGTGTAGAAATGGGGTTTTTTCCAGAAGTTACGGCCGAATCGCCGGCGATGTTCGAGAGCAAGCTAATCGATAGGTTCTCGAGGACCCACTGGACCCTGGTGCCGATCCTCTACGTCCCCGCGGCGCTGGTTCTCGCCTATTTCTCGGTCTCCCTTGGCGGCGTCAGCTACGTCACGACCGCGGCCCTCGCGGCGGGCGGCTTCTTGGCCTGGACCTTCACCGAGTACTGGCTGCATCGAACGGCCTTCCATTGGCGGCCCAACGTGAGCTGGGGCGAGCGCTTTCACTTCCTCGTCCACGGCGTGCACCACACCTGGCCCCGGGACCGCTTTCGCCTGGTGATGCCGCCGACGGTGAGCCTGACGCTCTTCTGGTTCTTCCTCGGCCTCTACCTGCTCACCATGCAGCAGTACGGCTGGGCATTCGCTGCCGGATTCACCCTCGGCTACACCAACTACGACATCAGCCACTACTTCCAGCACCACGTCTCTCCGAAGACCGCTTGGGGCAGGAACCTGCGCAAGCATCACCTCGCTCATCACGCCCCGAGGTACGCCGAGACGTGCAAGTTCGGCGTTTCGACGACTCTCTGGGATCACGTCTTCCGCAGCTACGCGCTCAAGGCCGACCCCAAGGTCGTCGAGGCCGAGAAGGCCGAGAAGGCCGACAAGTCCCAGGCCGTCGCGGCCTGAAGTCAGCAAGAAGGCGGAGCCGGGATTGCCGACGTCACGCCGCGCGGGCGGTGAGCCGGACTTTCGGGAAGAGCTTGCGCATGCTCGGACGGTCGAGGACCGTCTGGAGCCAGAGGCGTACTCGGATCGGAAGGCGGCTCGGGTCGAGGCCGTCCTCGATGGCGGTGAGTAGAACCGGAGGCACGCTGAGGTCTGCGACGCTGAAGCGCTTGCCGATGGCGTAGGGGCCATCGTGGGAGAGATGAGGGACGATCGTTCGGACCGTCTCGATGATCTCGTCGGCCTTCTTGCGACGCTTCTTGCCGGACGCCTCGGCGAAGGCCCGAACGAGGGGCTCGAGGGCCACGTCGGTGAGGTCGTAGAGCAGTCGAAGGCGCGCTCGGCACTCCGCGTCCTTCGGCATGAGAGCAGGCGGAGGCGCATGGTCCTCGACGTACTCGATGATGATGCGTGAGTCCCAGAGCACGAGGCCGTCCCCCTGCTCGAAGATCGGTACGGAGTTCTTCGGGATTCGCCGGCCGAGCTCGCGGCCGTGGCGGACCGGGTCGAAGGACTCGAGGCGTACGGCAAATCCCTTTTCGTCGAGATAGGCCCGGAGCCTGCGGCTGAGGGAGCAGCGGGAGCGAATGAGAACGCGCGGCAAGGCCTCCAGCATGACGCGTCGGTCTAGCGTCGCAGCACAACGGCGCCACCCGAATTCAGGCTCACTGTGAGCGAGCACAGTGAACCCAATTTGGGGACTCCCCGGTCCAAGCCTTCCCAAAAGCACCGAAAGGGCGTTCTCCGAAGGGGGCATGCTAGCATCGGGTTCGTGGCTCGGGATGCCCACGCGCCGAGCCTCGAGGGCTCACGCCTCGGTCGCTACCGGTTGCGATTTCGTATCGCCTCGGGCGGCATGGCGTCGGTGTACCTGGCCCAACTCGAGGGCAGTCACGGCTTCGAGCGCTGGGTCGCGGTCAAGGTCATTCATCCCCACCTGACCGGGGAGCGGCGCTTCGCCAACATGCTCTTCGACGAGGCGCGGGTCGCCGCCCGCATTCATCACCCGAACGTCTGCGCCGTGCTCGACTTCGGAGAAGAAGACGGTGTGCTCTACCTGGTCATGGAGTACCTGCATGGTGAGTCCTTCTCGAGCGCGATGCGGCGCGCCTGGAAAGGAGGGGAGGGCATGGACCCGTGGTTTGCCGCGCGCGTGACCCTCGATGCGGCGATGGGGCTGCACGCGGCCCACGCGCTGACGGATCAGGATGGGCAGACCCTCGGCGTCGTTCATCGCGACGTCTCCCCGCAGAACATTCAGGTGCTCTACGAAGGGCAATCCAAGGTCGTCGATTTCGGAATTGCCCGTGCCAAGGGGCGTATCACCTCGACCGACGTCGGTGAGGTCAAGGGCAAGCTCAGCTACATGTCACCGGAGCAGGTGCGCAGCCAAACCGTCGACCACCACGCGGATGTCTAAGCCCTCGGAATAGTCCTGTAAGAGGCCA